>CAYTKL010000054.1:0-10495 GCA_964438305.1 uncultured Dehalococcoidales bacterium
GGTCTCCAGCGCCTGCTGCAGGAGATAGCGGAACTCCATGTAGCCGTGGCACAGTACGCCGTCGGCGTTGGGTCTGGGGTTCGCCAGGGTCACCAGGTTCAGATTGACCGGCGCGGAGGGGTCGATAGGAGTGTGAGGCCGGTACGGCGGCAGGAAGTCGTCGACCTCCTGCTGGCCGGGGACCTGCACCGGCATCACCGTATGAGAGAGAACATAGCCGTCGTAGCATACCATGGCCGGCACGTGTACCGTCTCGGCGATCCTGTAGGCCTGTATGATCGAGTCGAGGATCTCCTGGTTGTCTCGGGCGTAGATTTGAATCCAGCCGGCATCCCGCTGCGATATGGAGTCCTGCTGGTCGTTCAGCACGCTCCACGGCGCGGCCATGGCGCGATTGACGCAGGCAAGCACGATGGGAAGACGGGCCCCTGCCGCCCAGTGGAGCTGCTCGCACATGTACGCCAGGCCGTTGGCGCTGGTGGCGGTGAAGGCGCGAGCGCCAACCGTCGACGCCGCTATGCACACCCCCATGGCGCTGTGCTCGCTCTCCACGGTGACGTACTCCGCCTGCAGGTCGCCCTTCTCGACGAACTGGGACAGCGCCTCGGTGGCCGGTGACTGAGGGGTTATGGGGTAGGCGGCGACGACCTGGACGCGGCTCAGTTTCGCCCCCAGGGCGGTGGCGTAGTTGCCGGTGATGATTTGTACGTCTGTGTTCGTGTCCAAGGTCTGCCTCACACGGGGTCAGCCTGCATCGGGGCTCCCCTCCGCTACCATGGTGATAGCGCCCGCCGGGCACTCGGCGGCGCAGATACCGCACCCCTTGCAGTACTCCAGGTCTATCTCCACGGGGATGCTCTTCTTGACCACTGCCTCGGGGCAGTAGAGCCAGCAGAGGAAACAGGAGGGTCTGTTCCTCTTCGACGGTATGCATTTCTCGTGATCGATGACCGGCCTCGATTCTCTCCAATCGCCGGTCCTTCCCGCTTCACCGATGCTCGGTGATGAGACGCCGCATATGTGGCCGCAGTCTATAGTATGCACATTAGCTCCAGTCCGTGGCCGCTGGCGGGTATGCTACCTCACCAGCGTCCTGTCGAAGGTCAACTGCACCGCGCGCACGTTCTTGTCGGCGTCGGCGGCGGAGAACCTCCCCCTGATTGCCTGCCGCACGCTGTCAAGAGTGAGCAGACCGGTGGCGCGAAGAAAAGCGCCCAGGATGGGCGTATTGACCACGGTGACGCCGGCAACCGTCAGGTCGACTTCCTGAGCGACGCGCGTGGCATTGGCGGTGGCCACGCCAAACGCGCTGCCCGGGCACACCTCGTCCGGTCTCCGCGGTGTGTTCACTATGAGCCATCCGCCTTCGTCCAGGCCCTGGGCGGCGTCGGCGATGGTGAGCAGGCTCTCATCCAGCACCAGCACCACGTCAGGCGTCTCCACCTCGGAATAGACCCTGATGGGCTCGGGGGAGAACCTGGTGGTGGCGGTCACCGGAGCGCCGCGGCGCTCGGCGCCGAAGTAGGGTGCGGAGGTGACACCTCGATAGCCGGCATAGAACGCAGCCTCGGCCAGGATTTGGGCGCTGGTAATGGCCCCCTGCCCGCCCCGTCCATGCCACCTGACCTCGTAGATACCCTTGCTGGCTCTGGATGAAGATTCAAGCTTCCCGCTGTGAACGACCAAATGACTGATTCCGTACTCTGCACTTCTAATGCTAGTCTCAGGCGAGTTCCTTGTCAATGCTAGCGTCCGGCGGAGGCGTGGCATCCTGCCTGGTCCTGTCACCGGGCGGGCATTCTTGACGCCAGGGCGGTGCGGGAATATCATGGGTGCTTGGAATGTCGGGGGCCGAACGCCGTCCCGGCCGAGGCCCGGTCTGGTTGCTGTGAGTCCACCGCGCGAATACACGCCGCTCAATGATCTGGTTAGCCTTGCGGGGAAGACGGCTGTCGTCACCGGCGGCGCTGCGGGTATCGGTCTGGCCATTTCTTACCGCCTGGCCGAGGCCGGCGCCAGCGTCGTTGTTGCTGACATCGACGGAGATGGGGCTGAGAAGACCGCGGCCGAACTGAGGAGCCAGGGATATCAGGCTGTTGCCGCCAGGTGCGACGTGAGCAGGGAAGACGATGTGCGGAGCCTGATGGACAGGGCGGTGCGAGAGTTCGGGGCAATAGACATACTGGTGAACAACGCCGGCATCTACCCGCGGATGCCACTTGAAGAAACGAGGAGCGAGGATTTCGAGCGCGTGGTGGCGGTGAACATGACGGGGGCCTTCCTGTGCAGCCGCGAAGCCAGCCGCCACATGATAGAGCGCAGGCGAGGCGGGTGCATCATCAACATCGCCTCCGTGGACTCGGTGCACCCATCGGCGAAGGGACTTTCCGCTTACGATGCGTCAAAGGGCGGCCTCCTGACCCTGACCAAGAGCCTGGCCGTGGACCTGGGACGGCACGACATCCGGGTGAACGCCATCGCCCCCGGGGGCATAATGACCGAGAGCATGGTGTCGAGCGTTTCCGGAGCGGCGACGGCGCAGGGGAAGTCGGAGCTCAAGGCGTTCATGGCGCGTATGCAGCTGGGCCGTATGGGTGAGGCCGACGACGTGGGGCGGGTGGCGCTGTTCCTGGCGTCGGACCTGGCCAGCTACATGACCGGCAGCCTGGTGGTTGTCGACGGCGGCTATCTTGTATCATAATGTGAGCGAGGCGGACAGACGCGTAGTCGCAGCGACGAGGTAGAAGAAGGAGGTGCGAGAGTGCCCAATGCAGTGGTGATCACCGACAATGTGGCTTGCCTTCCCGCCGACATCGCCGCGCAGCACCGCATCCGGATAGTGCCGACGGCGAACATACTGTATGACGGCAGGCAATACACCGAGGCTGTGGACATCACCGCCACCGAGGCGTACGAGTTGATAGTCAAGGACCCGGACAAGTTCGAGACATCGGCTGCTGCTCCCGGTGTTCTGGTGGAGGAGTACCGCAAGGCGAGCGCGGAGTCCAAGGAGATACTGATGCTGACGCTCTCCGGTGCATTGAGCGCCTTCTTCAATACCGCCAGTGTGGGGGCGGAGCAGTTCCACAAGGAAGCGCCGCAGAGCCGCGTTCGCGTGGTGGACTCAAGGACAGTGGCCGGCGCGCAGGGGCTGGTGGCTCTCGTGCTGGCAGAAGGGGCGGCAAAGGGAATGGGACTTGATGAACTGGCCAGCCTTGCCGAGCGCGCTCGTCAGAAGACGGGTGGCCTGATGCTGCTGGATACCCTGCGCTACATCTATCGCACCGGCCGCATGACGAAGGACGAGGCTCTGGAGGCGGCCAAGCTTAACATAAAGCCGGTGAACCGAATGACTGACGAAGGCACGATAGAGCCTGTTGATATAGTGAGAAAGCGGTCGGACGGCTATATCAAGATGGTGGAGCAAATCAGGAAAGAGGCGGAGACCGATGCGCTGCATTTCATCGTGTCGCATGCCAACGCCCCGCAGTTTGCCGAGGCACTGGTCAAGGTGCTCAAGCGGGAGTTCAACCCTTTGAGCATGATCATCAGCGACTACAGCCCGGTGATGGGGTACGGGGCCGGCCCGGGGGCTCTGTTTGTTGGCTATCAACCGGCGCTGGACGTGGGTTAGCGTTATCGCAGTTTGCAATGACAGATACGCCGCAAGAGAATAGCACGGGTCTACCTACACTGGAGCGATTCAGGGAGTTCAACAGCACCTTCCCGCATGCCAAGGAGGTCCTGGACTTCAAGGAGCAGGGCGGGAAGGTGTTTGGCTGGTTGTGTACGTACGTCCCCGAGGAAATCATTCATGCCGCCGGGGTGCTGCCCATCAGGATCACCGGATACCGTGAAGAGGTGGAGCTGGATGACGGCACTGCATATCTCTACGTGAATAGCTGCTCTTTTTCGCGAAGCTGCTTCCAGTTGGGCCTCAGAGGCGAATATGATTTCCTCGACGGCGTTGTGGGAGGCTCGACGTGTGACGGCGCGCGACGCCTCTTCGACGTGTGGCGGCAGTACATCGGTACACCCTTCCATCACGTGCTCAACGTGCCGCGCAAGTACACTGAGAGGGCACACCAGCTCTATCTTGACCAGGTGATGAAGTTCAAGCAGCACCTCGAGGAGTTCCTGGGGAGTGCGATAACCGATGAGGCGCTGCGGGGTTCCATAGACCTGTACAACGAGTCAAGGGCGTTGCTCAGGGAGCTGTATGAGCTGCGGAAGCTGGACGAGCCGCCCATCAGCGGCGCCGAGACCCTGGAGGTGCTTGTCGCCAGCTTCCATATGCCCAAGGAGCTGTTCAACCAGTGGCTGCGTAGCCTTCTGGACGAGCTGTCAGAGTCGAACATACGCCACAGAAGCCGTGCCCGGCTGATGATTACGGGCAGCGTGATGGAGAACCCGGAGTTCATCAGGACGATCGAGGGGGAGGGTGCGCTTGTGGTGGCCGACGAGCTCTGCACCAGCACCAGGTACTGGTCAGACCCGGTGGTGCTCGATGGGTCGACGAGTCCGCTGGAGGCCGTCTCGCGGCGGTATCTCAACAACTTCCCCTGTGCACGTATGTACCCGTCCGACGAGCGGTTCGACCGCATCGCTGACCTCATCAAGGAGTTCAGGGTGGACGGGGTGGTCAGTGAGATAATCCGGTACTGCGTGCCCTACGCTCACGACCTGCCGCTGCTGACCCACAGGTTGACGGGACAGGGAATACCGGTCCTAGCTCTGGACGTGGAATACGGCACGTCGGGGTCGGGGCAGATTAAGACCAGGGTGCAGGCCTTCCTGGAGATGCTGGAGGCGAAGAAGAGATGACGAGCGGGAAGCCGAGCGGAAGCGGCCTCAAGACCATCATACGGGCCAGCCGCCTGATTACCAGGATGAACCAGGCGCGGCCGGAGGCGTCACCGAGTGAAGGCATGTACTACACGCTGCTCGCTGACTACTACTCGCGGCTTCTCAATGCTCCCGAGACCGGCGATTTCATTGCCGCCCATACGGTGTTCTTCCCGGCGGAGATCATGTATGCCATGGACATACTGCCGATGCATACCGAGACCACGACGTGGATGATAGCGCTCTTCTCGGGTGAAGCCGCCGAGATCCTCTCGGCCGGGGCTGAGCTGGGGCTGGCTTCGGAGATATGCACGCCGCACCGCGGCCTGGCCGGAGCCTTCGTCGTGGGGACCCTTCCCCGTCCCGACGTGATGCTGTGGTCTAACCTGGTGTGCGACAACACCGCCAAGAGCGGTGAGCTGTTGATGGAGATCAACCAGTGCCCCGGCTTTTTCATCGACCACCCCTTTCACGACAGCGAGGAGGAGATGGTCTATCTGGTGAAGGAGCTGGAGGACATGGTTCGCTTCCTCGAAGAGCATTCCGGGCGGAAGATGGACTGGGACCGGCTTGGCGAGGTCGTGGCGGAGACGGACAAACAGATGCAGCTCTACCGCGAGATCAATGAGCTGCGCAAGGCCGTGCCCACGCCGTTTCACTCGCAGGGTTTCCTTCAGCTCCTGTCGGTCGACTACCTGTTCGCCGGGCGGCCCGAGGCGACGGCGTACCTGGAGACGCTTCGCCAGGAGCTGGCGGATGCGGTCGAAGAAGGAAGGGGTGCGGTGGCCAACGAGCGTTTCCGTTTGATGAGCCTGTTTGTGCCGCCGATGTACCTCATGGGCTTCCTGGAGAGGATATCGCAGGAGTACGGAGCGGTGAGCGTCACCGAGCCGTTCTTCACCTACTGGGGGGAGGGCCGGCTGGACCCGGCGAAGCCGTTGGAGAGCGTTGCCCGCAAGGCATACATGCTTCCCGAGGTGCAGATGTACGGGCCGCTGGACGAGCGGCAGTTGTCGCGGGTGGCAAAGCTGGCGCAGGACTATAAGGTCGATGGCGCCATCTACTATGCCGACGTGGGATGCCGTCACACCTGTGCCGCCATCAAGATCTTCAAGGACGTTCTCAACGAGGTCGACGTGCCGGTGTTGACGCTCGACTGTGACGTCGTTGACCCCACTATTACCTCTGAGGAGGAGGTGCGCGAGAAGCTGGAAGGGTTCTTCGAGCTTCTGGAGGACCGGTAAGCGGGCCTCTGGCGAACGCGGAGATATGAGGACTCTGGGCATTGACATAGGCAGCCTGACCACCAAGGCGGTGGTGCTGGGCGACGAGGGCATCGTCACGTCGGTGGTCATCATGTCGGGCGATGAGGCGGAGGAGAACGCCCGGCTCGCCATGGAGCAGGCCCTGGGCAGGGCCGGCATGGGCCAGGGGGACGAGCTGTGCATAGTCACGACGGGTACTGGCGGGAAATCGGTTGGGTTCAGCCAGCAGCAGAAGGCAACCACTACGTGCCTGGCGAGGGGCGCACGCTTCCTTCTTCCGACGACGCGGATGGTCATCGAGATGGGCGCCGAGACGACGACCGTGCTGCGGCTCAACGAGCGAGGGCGGGTGAGCGACTCGGCGGGGCAGGACAAGTGCGCTGCGGGAACGGGGATATTCCTTCAGCAGATGGCCAAGTTGATGCAGATGCCTCTGGAGGAGATGTCGGCGCTGTCCTCCCGGGCGAAGGGAAGGGCCAGCATCACCAATACCTGCGCCGTGTTCGCCGAATCGGAGGTCATTTCCCACGTGCACCGCGACCCTCCCACTCCCAAGGAGGAGATCATAGCCGGCATCTACTACTCGGTGGTGAGCCGCATCATGACCCTGTGCAAGAGAGTGGGCATCGAGAAGGACGTCGCGGTTGTCGGCGGTGTAGCCTTGAACACCGGGCTGGTAGCGGTGCTGGAGAAGGAGCTTGGCTTCGAGGTGCTGGTACCTGATGCCCCTCAGATTGTGTCGGCGCTGGGGGCTGCCATCCTGGCGCGAGAGTCGATAGAGAAGGCGTTGAGTAGATGACGGTTGCTGGAATAGACATCGGATCGCGAGCCGCCAAGGCGGTGATAATGGAGAATGGGGCCATCGTGTCGTCGGTTATATGCGACACCGGCCCGGAGAGCGCGAAGACCTCCTACATGACTATGGAGGCGGCGCTCAGCGGGACGGGGCTGTCGCTGGACGACATCGACTACACCGTCGCCACGGGGTATGGACGGGTGCTTGTCCCCTTCGCCCGTGAGAACATATCGGAGATTAGCTGCCATGCGCGGGGGATCACGTGGTACTTCCCCTCGGTGAGGACAATTCTGGACATGGGGGGGCAGGACTGCAAGGCGATCCGATGTGACAGGAGCGGGGCTGTGGTCAATTTCGTCATGAATGACAAGTGCGCCGGAGGTACCGGCAGGTTTCTCGAGATGATAGCCGACGTGCTGAACACGCCGCTGGAGGAGATCGGAGACCTGTCGCTGAGCTCGGAGAGGGCGATCCCGTTCACCACGGTATGCGCCGTTTTCGCACGCTCGGAGGCACTGACTTATCTGAAGAAGGGGGCGGGCAAGGGCGACATTCTGGCCGGCCTCCACGATGCCATAGCCACCAGGTCGCTCCAGTTGCTGAAGCGCGTGTCGATAGAGAAGGAGTTCAGCATCACCGGGGGCATAGCCAAGAACAAAGGAATGGTGGCCAAGCTGAGGGACAAGGTCGGACTTGAGCCGGTGCTGTGTGAAGACCCGCAGATTGTCGGTGCGCTTGGGGCGGCGCTGTTCGCCGCCGAAAGGCGGGACGGGGGCGGCGCGAAGGAAATGAAGGTGCACTACGGCTACAGCGATGGTACCGGCGAGTACTTCGTTACCGTGGACAACGCCCTGTGCGACGGATGCGGAGAGTGTGTGGCGGCGTGCCCGTCGGAGGTGTTCGAGATAGCGGCGGACGACTACGGCCGGCCGAAGGCCAGGGTTAAGGAAGAGGTGCGCAAGGGGCTGGCTCATGTGTGTCCCGGCTTCGCTTCGTGCAGCGGCGCCCACGAGAGGAACTGTCACAGCGTTTGTCCGAAGGATGCGATAAGCCATACGTGGTAAGGTGTGGTCATAGTCAGACGCTCAGGCTGAGATAGAGGAGAGGGCCATGAGTAGTGCTGGTGGTACGAAGCAACCAGCGAGAATAGCAGTCGATGCGATGGGAGGCGACTACGCTCCCGAAGAGATAGTGAGGGGAGCGGTCGAGGCGTCGCGGAAACTGGGCGTGGCCGTTGCCCTGGTGGGGGTGCCGGCCGACATCGAGAAGGAGCTTCAGAAGAGCGATACCTCTGACTTGCCTATCCGAGTTGTGGAGGCCACCGACCTTATCGGCGAAAGCGAGGAGCCGGCCTTCGCCGTGTTTCGCAAGCCGAACTGCCCGGTGGCGGTGGCTGCCAGGCTTGTCAAGGAGGGCGAGGCGGACGCGATGGTGAGCGCCGGTTCTACGGGTGCCGCCATGGTGGCGGCGCTGCAGTATGTTGGGACTCTGCCCGGCATGGACCGGCCGATGGCGGGGGGGGCCTTTCTGGGACTGGCGCCGAAGACGGTGGTGCTCGATCTCGGCGCCAATGTGGGTTGCCAGCCGTATCAACTGGTGGACTTCGCCGCTGCGGGCACGGTCTACGCCAGGATATTCCTGGGCATCGACCAGCCGACGGTCGGCTTGCTGAACGTGGGTGCCGAGGAGGGCAAGGGCAACGACCTAGCCAAGGAGGCCTATCCCCTGCTGAAAGAGAGCGGTCTGAACTTCGTTGGCAATGTGGAGGGAATGGATGTAGCGGCGGGGAAGGTGAACGTGGTGGTGTGCGATGGCTTCGTGGGCAACATACTGGTGAAGTTCTGCGAGGGCCTGGGCAGGGCCATCGGCCAGTGGCTCGCTGGCGAGCTGAATGAAGCGGGTGTGGCGGAGGATGCCGACCGCGTTGTCGGCCGGTTGGTGAGGCTGATGAGTCCCGCCACTGTGCTGGGAGGAGGCCCCTTGCTGGGAGTCAACGGTGTAGTCTCCGTTGCCCATGGCGCCAGCCGCGCACCGCAGATTGTGGGCACCATCGAGAACACCAAGCTGGCTCTGGAGAGCGACTTCGTGGGCAAGCTCAAAGCTGAACTGGAGAAGGCCCAGGCGGGAGCGGGTCAGTAACGCCTCGGTCATTCTTGCTGGTCACTGGAGGGAGATATGGTCACGTCTACGCTGGATGAGGTGAGAAGAATCATAGCCAGGATTGCGCGCTGTGGTGAGGACGACCTCGGTATGGAGACGGCGCTCAAGGACATCAAGGCGGACTCATTGCACTGGGTCCAGATAATAGTCGGCGTGGAGAACGCTTTCGACATAGAGATAGACGTCGACCGCATGCGAGAGATGAGCACCATAGGCGATTTCGTGGGCTACATCGAAAGCTGCGCCGGATAGGATGTCCGACGTGGCGTCTCGTATTGAAGTGTACACCCGTTTACGGACGGGTGTCTTTTTGCCGGGGATGGCGGTCGCGCGCATGCAATGGAGCGCCGGTCCGGCCGGCGGCGGGCTTCGGAGGTCGCAATGGAGCAGGCTTTTTCGGACGTAAGGGTCCTGGACCTCACGCACTACATCGCCGGTCCCTACTGCACCAAGCTGCTCGCTGACTATGGCGCCGACGTCGTCAAGGTGGAGAAGCCTGGTGAAGGCGATGGGGCGAGGAGGATGGGGCCCTTCCTCAACGACGAGCCTCATATTGAGAAGAGCGGGCTCTTCCTCCATCTCAACACCAACAAGAAAGGGGTCACCCTCAACCTGAAGACGGGACGGGGTGTCGACATTCTCAAGGAGTTGGTGGAGGAGGCCGACGTCCTGGTGGAGAGCTTCGCACCCCGCGTTATGCCCGGCCTCGGCCTGGACTACGACACCCTGGCGGCAATCAACCCGCGGCTGGTGATGACCTCGATATCCAACTTCGGTCAGACGGGGCCGTATCGGGACTACAAAGCGACGGAGCTGGTGCTCAGCGGGATGGGGCCGCATATGTACGTCGAGGGGGAGCCCGACCGAGAGCCGCTCAAGTACCCCGGCTACAAGACACAGTACCTGGCGGGGACGAACGCGGCGGCAGCGACACTGGGCGCGCTGTTCGGCAGCAGGGCGACCGGCCAGGGGCAGCAGGTGGACGTGTCCATAATGGAGTCACTGTGCAGCCCGCCGGAGGGGGCGGCGGCTCTCATGGGCTATGAGTTCTCCGGACGGGACGCGGTGAGGCCTGGGGCGAGGCGGGGTGGGGGATATCCCTGGGGGGTCTACCCGTGCAAGGACGGGTTCGTCTTTATCTGGGGCATGGTGCCCATGTTCTGGCGGCGCACCGTGGAGTGGTTGGGCATGCCCGAGCTGCTGACGGATGAGAGATTCGCCACCGGGCAGGCGCGCCCCTACCACCGCGACGATTTCGAGGCCATTATGCTGCCGTGGCTGGCGGAGCGGACGGTGGAGGAGGTGGTGGAGTCGGCGCAGGCGAAGCGACTCACCACCGCGCCGGTGTACACCATCGACGAGGTGCTCGAGGGCCCGCACTTCAAGGCCAGGGGGTTTTTCGTGGAGATCGAGCATCCGGTGGTGGGTA
>CAYTKL010000055.1:0-10189 GCA_964438305.1 uncultured Dehalococcoidales bacterium
ATCTCGACGGCGGGTTGCCGGTACAGCCGGATGGGGGGCTGAAGTGCTTCGGTCACCCCATCGGCGCAAGCGGATTGCGCATGGTGTATGAGATGTACAAGCAGCTTCAGGGCAAGGCCGGCCCTCGTCAGCTCAAGGATCCGAAGATGGGGCTGACTCACAACCTTGGAGGTTCTCCACCGGCCTGCACCTGCTTCGTGGGCATCTACGGGCTGTAGAGCTGGAAAGACCTCTCCTGGACTGGCGCCGTTTCGACGGGACTAGCCTGAGTTCCTCCCGGGCTTGATCATGACGTGGGGGGCACCCGTTGCCGGGTCTCGCGTTATCTTGACAGAGGCGGAGAAGCTGTCTCTGATGGTCTCCTCGGTGAGCACCTCGTCGGGGCGACCGTCGGCAAAGATGCGACCGCCTTTGAGAAGAACGAGCCGGTCGAAGTAGAGCGCCGCCAGGTTCAGGTCGTGCATTGCGGCAATCACGGTGAGCCCCTGCTCGCGATTAAGCTTCTGCACCAACTCAAGGATCTCCGCCTGGTAGTTGATGTCCAGGTGTGCCGTGGGCTCGTCCAGCAGAAGCAGCCTGGGCGCCTGGGCCATAGCCATAGCCAGGACCGCCTTCTGGCGCTCGCCGCCGCTGAGTTCATTGAAGTAGCGTCCCCTCAGGCCGTCAACGCCGACCGATTCCATGGCTCGCTGCACAATCTCACGGTCCACCTCTCTCTCGTTTGAGAAAGCTCTGAGAAAAGGCGTTCGGCCCAGAAGAACGACTTCCTCGAGCGTGAACGAAAACGGCGTGAAGAACTGCTGCGGCACGACGGCCACCTGCTGTGCCACTGCCCTTCGTCCCAACTTGCTCAGCCTGGAGCCGTTCAGGTAGACGTCCCCTTTGTCGGGGGGCAGTACGCCACAGGCCAGCTTGATGAGAGTGGTCTTGCCCGATCCATTGGGGCCGAGGAGAGCTACCATCTCCCCCTTTTCCACCGCCAGGTCCAGGCGGTCTATCACCGGAGAGTTGTTGTATGAGAACGAAATGTGGCTCAGGCTGATCATCAGAAGGCATACTCCCTTCTGGTACGTCTCAGCAGGTAGACGAAGAACGGGGCGCCTATGAGTGCGGTCAGGACGCCGAGGGGGACCTCTGTGGGGGCAAGCATGGTGCGGGCCACAAGGTCGGCGAGCACCAGAAAGGCCGCACCGGAAAGCGCCGCCGATGGCAGGAGAAGGCGGTGATCAGGTCCTAGAACCAACCGCATGGCATGGGGCACCACCAGGCCGACGAAGCCCACCAGCCCGCTTATGGAGACAGCCGCTGCCGTCAGTAGTGAGCCTAGGGCGAGTACCAGCAGCTTGTCGCGCTCCACGTTGATACCGAGATATGCGGCACCCTCCTCGCCGAGAGCGAAGGCATTCAGACGGAAGGCCAGAAGGCGAGCGCCGATGATTCCGCCGACCACCAACGGGGCGACGATGACGATCTTCCTCCAGCCGCTCACTGATATGCTCCCCATGAGGAAGGAGTAGACGTTGTGAAGCAGCTCCGTTCTCCCGCTCAGCGTCAGCATGAAGAACATGAGCGCCGTCAGCATCGCGCTCACGGCGAAGCCGGCCAGGAGCATGCTAACGACGGGAGTCTTACCCCCCACTCTGGCGAGGTTGTACACCAGGAGCACCGCACCGAGGGCGCCGGCGAAGGCGGCGATAGGCACCAGGCCGAAGCCAAGAAGAGTGAGGCCTATCGGCAGCATCATGGCGATGGTGGCGCCGAACGCGGCGCCGGCCGACGTGCCGATGATATAGGGATCGGCCATGGGGTTTCTGAGCAGCCCCTGAAACAGGACCCCCGCCGATGCCAGCGCTGCCCCGACCAGCGCTCCCGCAATGACCCTGGGCAATCTGATCTGGAAGAGGATGGTCTCGTCCGTCGGCTGCCATGTGGGAGACAGGTCGACGGGCAGCACCTTGTCCACTGTCATCTTCACTATGTTCAGCGGCGAGATGGAGACGGCTCCGAACGCGGCACCGAAAACGAGGCAGAAGAGCAGGACCACCATCAGCAACAGCAAGATGAGCAGGCGGCGGTTCTGTCTCAGCGTCGTCAGCATCTCACTTCCCACCCTTCAGGTTCTGGGGAATGCCTGCCACGAGCAGATAGACTCTGTCGGCACGGCCGGCCACCAACTGGTTGGCCCTGCCCAGCAGGTCGCGGAAGGCTCGTCCCGCTGGATAGACGGGGACAAGCCCCATGCCAACCTCGTTCGAGACGATGATGAGGTGTGCGTCCTTGTGTTGGAGAATCTCGCCGATTTCCGTGGCCATCGCTTCATCCAGCGCCTCGATGTCTTCAGGGTCAGCAGCAGACTCCATCACGTTGGCTGCCAGAAAGGTCAGGCAGTCGAGCAGCACAACGTCCGTATCCGCGACGTGCTGAGCTATCGCTTTGGCCACGTTGGTCGGCGCCTCAATGGTCCGCCAGCTCGTGGGACGTTCCTTCTGGTGCAGCTCAATGCGATGGCGCATCTCCTCGTCCATGGCAGTGCCGGTTGCGACGAAAAGGACGCGGTCGCCAAGTTCAGACGCCAGTCTCTGAGCGAAAGCGCTCTTGCCGCTTCTTGCACCGCCGAGAACGAAAATGACTTCACTCTGCATCTGCTTTCCCCTAGAAATAGCCGCCGCTGGCCAAGGGAACCAGGATCAACGTAAGAACCTCGGTCACCTCGCCGATTGCTCCGTAGGTGTCTCCAGTCAAGCCCCCTAGCTTCCTGCTAAGAAAGCCGGCCGCCAGCAAGACGACAAGCCAGATAGCGGCCATGACTGCCAGGCCCCATAGCCTCATCAGGCCGACCGAAACGGCCACCGCGATCAGGGTAGCTACGGCCAGCCTCCACCACTTGGCTTGTCCTTTGTAAGCCTTTCCCAGGCCTTCGTTCCTGGCGGCGGGATACGCAGAAAGGGCATAGACCATTGCCCATCGACTCAGAACCACCATGACTATGATGGCCGCCATCCTGTCTGCGCCGGGCAGGAAGAGCAACGAGACATACTTGACCAGGAAGAGACAGCACACCCCGGCCACACCAAAGCTGCCGGCATGGCTGTCGCGCATTATCTCCAGGCGCTGCTTGGCCGACCGGCCGGCTGCCATGCCATCGCAGGTGTCGATGAAGCCATCGAGGTGGTTGGCGCCGCTGACAAGAACCAAGACCACGATCAGTAACGCACTCCCCACAGGCAAGGGCAGGAACAGGATGAACAGGCGGTCAAGACCGTACAACAGGCCGCCGATTGCCAGCCCCACCAGTGGGAAGTAGACCAGGGAGTGGCCGATCTGCCTCTCGCTGAAGACGCGCCGAACGGGGAGTATGGTGAGGAATTGCAGCGCAGCGAGGAACCCCACTCCCAGATCCTTGCCGCCCTGCTTCAGGTCACCGTAAGCTGTCATTCCGCTCTTTTTTCCGCCTCGGACACACCGGCCTGGGCGAAGGTAGCCATACCGGCCAGCGCTTTCACTGCTGCCTCGACAACGGAAATGGCCAACGCTGCCCCGGTCCCTTCGCCGAGCCGCATGTCGAGGTCAAGAACAGGTTTCAGGCCGAGGTGCTTCAGAGCAGCCCTGTGGCCTCGTTCCGCCGAGACATGTCCGGCGATGAGGAAATCGCGCAACCGTGGCGCCATGGTGGTGGCGACGAGCGCCGCAGCACCGGAGATGAAGCCGTCGATGACTATCGGGAGGCGGTGCCCGGCGGCGCCAATCATGAGCCCAGCAAGCCCCGCAATCTCGAAGCCGCCCACCTTGGTCAACACATCAACGCCGCTTGCGGCATCGGGCCGGTTCACGCTGAGGGCTTCTTCTACGGCGTGCACTTTCCCGGCGAGCTGCCTGCGCCCCAATCCCGCGCCCCGCCCGGTGACCTTCGCTACCGGCGCACCGGTGATTGCCGCCGTGATGGCGCTCGATGACGTGGTGTTGCCGATGCCCATATCCCCGGTGCCGATTATGTCCAACCCCTTCTCGACCTCCTGTTCCAGTATCTCAAGCCCGGCCTCGATCGCGCTGATCGCCTCGCCCTGACTCATCGCTGGGCCCCGCACCAGGTCGCGCGTGCCATGGGCTATCTTTCTCGAAACCAGCCCTTCGCATGGCTCCAGCTCGGCGGCCACTCCCATGTCGACCACCAACACTCGAGCGTCCACGTGACGGGCCAGCACGTTTATCGCAGCACCCCCTTGAAGGAAGTTCCTTACCATTTGAGGGGTGACCGCCTGAGGGTACAGGCTTACCCCTTCAGCAACGACACCGTGGTCAGCGGCCATGACGACAATGGCTTTGCGGTCCATTGCGGGGATGGGATAGCCCCTAATCCCGGCTACCTTTATCGAAAGCTCCTCCAGCCTGCCCAGGCTCCCCAGGGGCTTGATCAGGCTGTCTTGGCGCTGCTGGGCCGCCTTCATCGCCTGCTCGTCCAGGCGGCCAACCCGTTTTATCGCTTGTTCCAGAGAAAGCACTTGAACTCCTTACGGAAAGACTTCCGGGTGGATGATTCTGGCCACCTCTTCCAGTCCATCGAAGATGCGGGGACCGGGGCGGGAGACCAGGTCGACATCCAGACCGTATATCGCCCCGCTCTGCACCGCGCTCAGCGCGTCCCAGCCTTCGCGTGCTATTACGTCCTCAGGTGAGACCCAGGGATAGTCACCCAGGATGATCATGTCAGGGTCGCGGGCGATAATCTCTTCCAGGCTGAGGGTATCCCAGCCCTGAATCCCGCTGGCGCTGGCGATGTTCTCGCCCGCCGCCAGTGTGATGAGCGTGTCGACGAAAGTGCCACTGCCTGCGGTCCAAGGTTGCGCTGGATTGCTGGCGTCCACCTCATAGAAGACGGTAGGCTCTCCAGTGGCGCCAGACGTCGCCGCGCAGATGCTGACCATGTGAGCCTTCATGTCGTCGATGAGCTCCTCCGCCTCGGCCTCCTTACCGGCAATCTCCCCCACCAGCTCGATATCGGCAAAAATGCCGGCGATGTCGCTCGGCTGCAGTACAATCATCGTCACGCCTACCTCTTCAAGCAGGGCGCACACCGGGTCGTGCCCGTCAGTGAACACGATGTCGGGGTCTCGGCTGATGATCGCCTCGAGGTTGGTGGTGAAGTAGCCGCCGACCGAGGGCACGTCCAACGCCTCTTCGGGGTAGTCGCAGTGGTCGGTCACGCCCACTACCTCATCTTCCAGGTCAAGAGCGAAGAGGATCTCTGTGTTGCTTGGCGCCAGGGAGACGATTCGCTCCGGGACTCCCTCTATGACGACTGTTCTGCCCACGTCGTCGGTTATCTCCTTGACTTGCGGTGTCGGGGTGGGAGTCGGCATCGGGGTAGTGGTCGGTGTTGGCGTGGGACTGGGGCTGGGGGTGGGGGTTGCCGCTGCCACAACAACATTGCATGTTTCGGTGGCCGAGCCGTCTTTTCCGTCGCTGACGGTGACTGTGATAGCGTAGGTGCCGGCTTCGCTTGGCGCCACCCAGTTCACCTCACTGCCGACCCCGGAGACCGTCCCGTCGTCGGCCGACCAGGCATAGGTGACGGCATCACCATCCGGGTCGCTGGCAACGCAGGTCATGCCAGTGGTTCCCCCCGGCGCAAGCGTTGAGGGATGGGCCGTCAAGCCGGTAATTAGCGGTGGCTCATTGGTGGTGCACCCGGTAATCGCCGCCAGCGCCATAGCCAGTGCCAGTATGAGCAAAGCTGACTTCTTCACTGTAGACTCCTTATCTGTATTTCGAAAACCGACAAAAAATCCCCTCGCTCTGCAGTTCGAGGGGATTGTCACGCTACGTACACATGCTTCCCACCCCCTTGCTCCGCGGAGGCCTTAGGAACTCCAGAGGCGGGCGTTCTGGCTTCCCCGTGCTATTCGGGGTCACAGTAGGCGGTACTGCGCCGGAATCTCACCGGCTTGCTGCCCGATTGAGCCCTCACTCGCGCTTGGGCACCTCTGGCCTGTTCTTCAGTTGCAGTCACTATAGCACACTTCTGGGGAGAGGTCAATCAGTCGATCCGCTGGGTTCCTTGCGGCCTATCCGTCACCAGGCGGCAGTGCCTGCATGTCTTGCCGGCTCGAAGCCCAGGTTGACGGACCGAACAGGTTGACGGGCACAACCTTGGGCACTATGACATTCAGCGATGAAGGTACGGTACGAATGGTGACAGGGGTCTTGGTGAAAGGCTCGCCATCCACATGGACCGGCATTGAACTCGCCGACTCGATGATTGCTTCACTACACTGGTAGCACTCTGTCTGCGGGTCCCGGAGGTGTCGTTGCGCGAGCGCCTTCATGGCGTGCTGCATAAAGGTGAACAGACCGGCTCCCTTGAAAACGCACACATCCAGCCTGGCATCGTTCACACAAGCCTTGGCCCCGATGGTCATCACACCTCCATAGAGTTGGATGTTGCTGACGACTATCAACGGTGTGGTGGTCCCTACCACCTTCCCATCAAGATTGAGGCAAACATCGGTGCTCGAGTACCGATAGCCTGACGCGATTGCAGTGAACACGTAAGCCCAGGTACCTAATGCCCTTTTCTCCTTCCACGACATGCTTTCCAGGACGGTTGCATCCAGCCCGATACCTGCCCACATCAAGAAGTAGCGGCCAGAGATCTCACCCACATCGACTGGAACGGTGCGTCCTTCCACCAGCACTCGCGCCGCATCCAACAGCACCTTTCGATAGTAGTTGGCCGGCAGCGGGCGCGCGATTCGCTGCTCGAGGTCAGCAATGAGCTTGACCACGGGCGTCCCGGGAAGCATTGGGTTCAGTGTCGGGATGCCCATCTGCAATGCCCACGAGTTGGTAGTTCCCACAGGAAGCACTCCCAGCGCCGCGTCGGTGTTCACCAATCCGTTAGCTACCTCATTGACAGTGCCGTCGCCGCCAGCCGCAATGATCACCTCGGCACCTCTACGGACAGCCTGACGGGCGAGCTCGGTCGCCTCCAGCGGCTGGCTGGTTTCCCGCAAAGCGACGGCCCAGCCGTAGCGACTCAACAGAGCAACCACGTTGTCAAGCTCGTGCCTGACCATCACCTGTCCACCATAGGGATTGTAGATCAACTCGGCCTGCATTGGACTCATTCTCGCCTTGCTCCCATTTAATCCTATCCCTTCGAATTGCGGTGTGTCAATTTGGCAATGGCCCGGCCGGCGCGTCTCACGCTTCACTGCGCCGGTCATGAGAGATGAGGTCGTCCCCGATTCGCTCCCCACCCTCAGCAGTCTATGCCTTGGCGAAACGCCTGCTGAAGTGTACCGAGTTGTGCTCTCCCGTCTCGTTGACACCCGCGAATAGGCTCGGTTATCATGCAGTGTGACGGTTGCGATTGGAGGGCCCTGTCATGGCCTATGAAACGATTGCCTACGAGAGGAAGGGGCGGGTCGCCCGCGTCACACTCGACCGCCCCGCCGACGATAACGCTGCGGACGCTCAGATGAGCGTGGAACTGGCTGACCTGTGCCAGAGGATCAACCAGGACGATGACATCAATGTGGTCATTCTTACGGGTGCAGGGGACGTGTTCTCCAGCGGTGGTGACCCGTTGCAGTGGGAGGCGGGAGAGGGTGCCTCGGCCGCCGTGGCCGGCATCGAGCGGGTGGTGATCGCCGCCATCAACGGCGACGCCTTCGGGGCGGGCCTGGAGCTGGCGCTTGCCTGTGACATAAGGATCGCCTCAGAGAACGCCAGGTTCTGTCTGCCACATACCGCCTACGGTTCCATCCCCAGTGGCGGCGGCACTCAGAGGCTGCCCCGCCTGGTGGGGAAGGGGAAGGCCCTGCAGATGCTGCTCACCGCCGAGGCTATCGATGCACCGGAGGCCCTTTCGAGCGGTCTGGTGAACAAGGTGGTGTCGCCTGACGGACTGTCTCAGGAGGTTGAGGAGCTTGCGGAGAAGGTAGCGCCTCAGGGACGAGTGGCTCTGATGTACGCCAAGGAAGCGGTCACCAAAGGAGCCGACCTGACCCTGGAGCAGGGGTTGCGGCTTGAAGCCGACCTCTACTTCCTCATTCACACAACTGAGGACAGAATGGAGGGAATCAGGTCCTTTCTGGAGAAGAGGGCGCCGCAGTTCAAAGGGCGGTGAGGGTCACAAGGGGTTCCGCGCAGGTCCGCCGGGGCAAGGTGCGTTTGTAGGAGCGGCGAGTGAGCGCATTCGAGACTGTTATCTACGAGAAGAACGATGGCATCGCCTATGTCACCCTCAACCGCCCAGAGGTGCTGAACCGGCACAACGTCCAGATGCGCGATGACCTCTATCAGGTGCTGAGTGCCATCAAAGACGACGCCGACGTTCTGGCGGTCATATTCAAAGGCGCGGGAGAGCGCGCATTCTGCGTCGGCGCCGACCTCACGGAATTCGGTAC
This sequence comes from uncultured Dehalococcoidales bacterium, assembly GCA_964438305.1. GTDB lineage: Bacteria > Chloroflexota > Dehalococcoidia > E44-bin15 > E44-bin15 > CAYTKL01. The sequence continues at coordinate 8,409 of CAYTKL010000055.1, forward strand.
CGCTCCACCCCCGGTCATCGCCCGCCAGGTGAGGCTCGAGCGTGACCTGTGGGGCCTCTTCCCGCAACTGAAGCAGCCCATGATCGCTGCTGTTCATGGCTATGCTCTGGGCTCCGGAGTGGAGATCGCCTGCTTCTGTGACATCAGAGTAGCCTCCGAGGATGCCGTATTCGGGCTTCCCGAGGTCTCGTTGGGCATGATTCCGGCGGGCGGCGGCACCCAGACCGTCCCTCGATTGATTGGCGTTGGAAAGACTCTGGAGATGTTCCTCACCGGCAGGCGGGTTGATGCCGCGGAAGCCCTGCGCATCGGGTTGGTGAACATGGTGGTGAGCCGAGAGGACCTCTATCCGGCAGCGGACAGGGTGGCGCGAAAGATAGCATCCCGCAGCCCCGTAGCGGTGAGATACGCCAAGGAAGCGGTGAACCGGGGGATCGAACTCACCCTTGATGAGGCGCTTGCACTGGAGAGGAAGCTGGCGCGGATCGTGGCTGGCACCCAACAGGCGGCGTAGCGGCTCAACGCCCTGGTGGAAGACGGGTCTCCCTCATTCGGGCCATGCGCAGGAAGGTAGCGAACCATGCAGAAGGAGCTTGCTGAGCTCATTGATGCGGCTGCCGGGCTGCTCGCACGCGCCGGCAGGGTGGTGGTCTTCACCGGCGCTGGCGTGAGCACGGAGTCGGGGATCCCGGATTTCAGAGGGCGCGACGGCATCTGGACCAGATACGATCCCGACGATTTCACTTATCAGAAGTTCATCAGTGACCCTGAGGCGCGAAAGAGGATCTGGCGGGGCCTGACCGCCTTCGGCGAAGCGCGGCAGGCGGAGCCGAACCCGTGCCACTACGCTCTGGCCGACCTGGACCGGCTGGGCAAGCTCGACTGCGTTATCACTCAGAACGTGGATGGACTTCACCAGAAGGCGGGACTTGATGAGGAGAAGGTCATTGAGCTGCACGGCACCACCATGTATGTGAAGTGCCTCAGTTGTGGCAGGCGCTATCCCCGGGAGGAGATCGCCGAGAGAATCAAGCAGGGGGTCGAGGACCCCGTGTGTGATGACTGCGGCGGTATGCTGAAGTCGGCGGCCATCTTCTTCGGTGAGTCCATGCCGATGAGAGAGGTAGCTGAGGCGCAGCGTCGCTCCCAGGGGTGTGACCTTATGCTCGTTCTGGGCTCCTCACTGGTGGTCTATCCCGCGGCCTACATGCCGGCCTATGCGGTCCATTCCGGTGCCAAGCTGGTTATCGTCAATCTGGAGCCTACCCCCATGGATGAGTATGCAGAGGTATGTATCAATGAGAAGGTGGGGGAGGTGCTGCCCAGAATCGTGGATGCAGTGAAGCGCAAGACCGCATAGAGCGGTTCGCTAGCCTGGCTGCTGCGGCTTCTGCACCGCGATGGCCCCAGCGCGCATTGGCCCGCAATGCGCGGGCCAGGACCTCGATTCCGGCTTCGTTGATGGAAGACTTCGGGGGTATCGACGGTCCCTCAAGACCAACGATACCCCCGGATTGCATCGCTCTCGTGCTACGCCGAGATCTTCTGTTTCTCCGTGGCCTTGCCTCTCAGTTCGTGTACCCTGTCGTAGAATACGTTCTTGTGGAACTGGTCGTAGTTGTAGTAGCCGCGCGCCACGTCCATCCTGCCGAGCTGGGCTCCACCTTCCCATAGCTGGATTATCTTGACGTCTCGCAGGTACTTCTCAACATGGTGGTCGGTCACGTAACCATAGGAACCCATGAGCTCCATGGCTTTGTTGGTGACGTTGACCGCCATGT
>CAYTKL010000056.1:0-9787 GCA_964438305.1 uncultured Dehalococcoidales bacterium
TATCTCGGTGAATGGGTGTCCCTTCCTTTTGGGGATACGCCTTATGAGGCCGTCCGTCTCCATACGGTCGAGCAGTCCGGCAGTGGAGTGACTCTTGCGGAAGACGAAGCGTGACAACTCCGCCGGTGTAAGTGGTGGAGGATAATCGGCGCACAGCCACAGCACCCTGGCCTTCTCAGGAGTCAATCCGGTCTTGGTAAGCTCCTTTTCGGCCACGCGGAACATCGCATTCCAGGTTTGGCTGAGAAGGAACCACGTTGTGAAACGGTCGGCATCGGGAAACCTGAAATCGTACAATTTCAACTCCTTGTCCGATAGTATTGAAGCGAGATGGTACCACACAAGCCGCCGCAAGGCAAGTATTGCGGGACCGCATGGAGAGGGTGCAGCGGTGGTGGGTGCCACAATGCCGTCCGGCTACGGGGGGCAAGGCCGTCGGCGATCGCCAAGTTGAAGCGACGACTGGTAGACTGTATTATGTAGCAAACCCGCTTGGAGGCTTCGCGTTGAACCTTGCTGTCGAGCTTGCCCCCCGCAATGAGCGTGGGCTGCGACTACAGAATCCGGTGATGACGGCGTCAGGAACGGCCGGGTACGGCGTCGAGTATGCCGCCTTGGTGGACATTGAGAGGCTGGGCGCCGTTGTCTCCAAGGGTATCACGCTCAGGCCTCGCTCCGGCAACCCCCAGGTACGGCTGGCCGAGACGGCCTCGGGCCTTCTCAACTCTATAGGACTGCAGAATGTCGGTGTTGACGCCGTGGTCAGGGAGTACGCGCCGCTATGGAGCACATGGACCGTGCCGGTGATTGTGAACGTCGCGGGCGAAAGGGTCGAGGAGTATGCTGAAGTGGCCAGCAGACTGGAGGGCGTGAACGGGGTCAGCGGCATCGAGGTGAACATAAGCTGCCCCAATGTCGCGGTGGGAGGGATGGAGTTTGGCAAGAGCCCTGAGATGGCGGCAGCGGTGACCGAGGCAGTGACATCAGAGACCACCCTGCCTGTCATTGTCAAGCTGACCCCCAACGTGACGGACATCGCTGAGATCGCCCGGGCTGTGGTAGGGGCTGGAGCTGACGCGGTCTGCCTCATCAATACGCTGACCGGCATGGCCGTAGACACAGTCAACCGAAGGCCCTTTCTCGGAGGCGTCAGTGGAGGGCTGTCGGGGCCGGCGATCAAACCTGTCGCGCTATACATGGTGTATCAGGTCTGTCAGGCGGTTGACGTGCCTGTGGTCGGCTGTGGGGGCATCGGGGGCGCCGACGATGCCCTGGAGTTCATCATGGCGGGAGCGTGCGCCGTGCAGATGGGGACGGCAACAATGGTTGACCCGTACGCCCCTCTTCAGGCTATCGATGGCTTGCAGCGTTTCATGGAGCGAGAGGGGATAGGTGACGTTGCTGAGCTTGTTGGGGCGGCAAGGCTTTCGTAGGACAGTGGCAGATGCTATAATATGTCCTTTGAGCAAGTCGGGAGGGTTAGATTGAGAAGTGACACCGCGAAGCGGGGCGTGGAACGTGCGGGCCATCGCAGTCTGTTGCGCGCACTGGGACTCAGCGATAGAGACCTGGCTCAGCCGTTCGTTGGGGTGGTCAATAGCTACAACGAGATAGTCCCGGGGCATATCCATCTGAACTCTATCGCCGAGGCGGTGAAGGGAGGGGTGAGGAGCGCCGGCGGCACGCCATTTGAGATCAACACCATCGCTGTGTGTGACGGCATAGCTATGGGGCATGAAGGGATGAAATACAGCCTGCCCAGTCGCGAGCTTATTGCCGATTCGGTGGAAATCATGGCTCAGGCGCACGCTTTCGACGCCCTCGTCTTCATCCCCAACTGCGACAAGGTTGTGCCGGGAATGCTCATGGCGGCGGTGCGGCTCAACATACCGGCCATCTTCATCAGCGGCGGACCGATGCTGGCGGGACGCTGGAAGGGCCAGAGTCTCGACGTGAACACCTTGTTCACGGCCGTGGGCAAGGTGGTGGCGGGAGATATGAGTGAGGCGGAACTCGATGAGTTGGAGCGGGTTGCGTGCCCCGGGTGTGGCAGCTGCTCCGGTATGTTCACTGCCAATACCATGAACTGCCTCACTGAAGCCCTGGGGATGTCTCTTCCGGGAAGCGGCACCATTCCTGCGGTCGATGCACGGCGCGTCGGGCTGGCGAGAGAGGCGGGAAGACAGGTCATGGAGCTGCTGGCGAAAGGCGTTTGCCCGTGCGATATCATTACCAGGGAGGCGGTGGAGAATGCCTTCGTTGTGGATATGGCGTTGGGCGGAAGCACCAACTCAGTCCTGCATCTGATGGCCATAGCGAACGAAGCGGGGATCGAGTTCCCTCTGTCGGAGATAAACAGGATAAGCGGGAAGACCCCGCATCTGTCGAGGCTGAGCCCGGCGGGGGAGCATCACATTGAGGACCTGGACCTTGCCGGTGGCATTACTGCGGTGATGAAGGAGGTCAGGGGCATCCTCAGTATGGAGGTCAAGCGGGTGTCAGGCAGGTCTCTTGAGGAGGAGCTTGCTGAGGCGGAGGTCAGAGACCGCGAGGTCATACGCCCTGTGTCACAACCACACTCACCCACAGGTGGTCTCACCATGCTGTTCGGCAACCTGGCGCCGGAGGGGGCGGTGGTGAAGAGCGCTGCGGTGGCGCCGCAGATGCTGAACCACAAGGGCAAGGCAAGGGTATTCGATTCCGAAGATGAGGCGACAGAAGCTATCATGGCCAGGTCGATAAAACCTGGCGAGGTTGTAGTCATTCGCTACGAAGGGCCCAGGGGTGGGCCGGGGATGAGGGAGATGCTTACGCCGACGTCGATGCTCACGGGCATGGGGCTCGACGAGAGTGTGGGGTTGATTACCGACGGCCGTTTCTCGGGGGCGACGAAGGGAGCTGCCATTGGCCACGTGTCTCCGGAGGCGGCTTCGGGAGGGCCGATCGCGGCACTCAGGGATGGCGACATGATAGTCATCGATATTCCGGGCAACAAGATCGAAGTGGACCTGGACGACAAGGAGATTAGGGAGCGGCTGGCCCGTCTGCCCGCATTTGAGCCGAGGGTGAAGACAGGCTACCTCAAGCGCTATGCGGAGAAGGTGAGTTCGGCAAGCAGGGGAGCGGTGTTCGAGAAACAGGGGGAGATATGAAGCTAAGCGGAGCGCGCATACTGTGTGAAAGCCTGGTCGAGAATGGGGTGGAGGTGATGTTTGGCATACCTGGCGGGGCTCTCATCCCCTTCTACGATGTGATACCGGAGTATCCGCAACTGCGCCACATCCTCACCAGGCACGAGCAGGGGGCGGCGCACGCTGCCGACGGCTACGCACGCGCCCTGGGCAAGGTCGGGGTGTGTATTGCCACCTCTGGGCCCGGGGCGACGAATCTTGTGACCGGGATTGCCAACGCTTATCTCGATTCGGCGCCGATGGTGGCGCTGACGGGGCAGGTGGCGAGACCCTTTGTCGGTAAGGACGCGTTTCAAGAGATCGATATCACCGGGATAACCCTGCCCATAACCAAGCACAACTATCTGGCTACGTCAGCGGCGGATTTGGCCGAGATAGTGTGCGAGGCCTTCCATATCGCGAGCACAGGGAGGCCGGGCCCTGTGCTTATCGACCTCCCGCGCGATGTGCTCATCGAGGAGGCGGAGTACCGCTATCCCGAGAAGGTCAACCTGCCGGGCTACAAGCCTACGCTGCAAGGGCATCCGGCACAGATAAAGAAGGCGGCAAGCTTGATCAACGAGGCAAGTCGTCCGCTGATTCTTGCGGGCAGGGGTGTGCTCATCTCCGGCGCCTCGGCCGAACTGAAGGAGCTTGCTGAGAAAGCTCAAGTCCCGGTCGTTACCACGCTTCTCGGGATTAGCTGTTTCCCTGAGTCGCACGTTCTCAGCCTTGGAATGCTGGGGATGCACGGCATGGCGTATGCCAACAAGGCGGTTGACGAGGCTGACCTGCTGATCGCCATCGGCATGAGATTCGACGACCGGGCCACCGCCAGGGTGTCCGGTTTCGCGCCGCATGCCAAGGTCATTCACATCGATGTCGATCCGGCGGAGATCGGGAAGAACGTCAAGGTGGATGTGCCCATTGTGGGTGACGTGAGGCCGGTCCTGGAAGCGCTCAACGCTGAGCTCACGCCGAATACTCATGGGGAGTGGGTCTCTCACATCGACAGGCTGCGGCGCGAGCACCCTTCCCTACTGATAAGGGATACGGACGAACTGATACCTCAGTACGTGGTCCGCCAGATATGGGAGGCTACAGAGGGGGATGCCATTGTGGTGAGTGGTGTGGGACAGAACCAGATGTGGGCTGCGCAGTTCTTCGAGTACACCAGGCCCAATACATGGATCTCGGCCGGCGGCCTGGGGCCGATGGGCTTCGAGTTGCCTGCGGCCATGGGGGCCAAGGTGGCGTGCCCCGATGACACCGTGTGGTGTATCGCCGGCGACGGAGGGTTCCAGATGACCATTCAGGAGCTTGGCACCATCGACCAGGAGAGCCTGGCGGTGAAGATCGCGATTCTGAACAACCGCCACCTGGGGATGGTGCGGCAGTGGCAGGAGCTCTTCTATGAACGCCGCTATGTCGCCACCCCGCTCAGCGGTCCTGACTTCGTCAAGGTAGCCGAGGCCTATGGAATCCCCGGTTTGAGGGTGACTGACAAGGTGATGGTCACCGGCGCCATTCAGGCGGCAATGGAGCACGACGGACCGTTCCTCCTCGACTTCCAGGTCGAGCCGGAGGAGAACGTCTACCCCATGGTGCCGCCGGGGGCCGCCCTCAGCGAGATACTTGAAGCACCTAGGGAGGAGGCGAGAACAAGGCATGGCTAAGCACAGCTTGGTAGCAATAGTGGAAGACAAGCCGGGAGTCTTGAACCGGGTGGCCAGCCTCTTCCGCAGAAGGGGTTTCAATATCGACAGCATCGCGGTGGGGCACAGCGAAACCGTGGGCCTGTCTCGCATGACCATCGTGGTTGACGGGACCGCCACGTCGGTGGAACAGGTGAGAAAGCAGCTTGACAAGCTCATCGATGTGGTCAGGGTCACCGATATCAGCGAGGACAATCTGGTAGCCAGAGAGCTGGCACTGCTCAAGGTGAAGGCTACCCCGGCCACAAGGAGCGAGATAATCCAGATAGTAGACATCTTCCGGGCCAATATTGTCGACGTTGCTGCCGATTCCATGATGGTTGAGGTTACTGGGGACGACGACAAGATCGATTCCCTGTTTCGCTTGCTGAAGGGCTTTGGCATTCAGGAGATCGCGCGCACGGGGAGAATAGCCATGGCGAGAGGAGCGGGGGGCCCCATCGTTGTGGAGGAAAGACCCCGGAGAGCTCGCCCCAAGAGGGTTAAAGGCGCGGACGAAATATCGAATCTGTAAGGAGACGGCTATGGCTAAGATCTACTATGACGGCGATGTGGACATGGGACTGCTGAAGGACAAGACTATCGGCGTGATAGGCTTCGGCAGCCAGGGGCATGCCCACGCTCTGAACCTGAAGGATAGCGGCTTGCAGGTCATGGTTGGCGAGCTTGAGGGCAGTGAGCCGTGGAAGGCCGCCGTCGATGCTGGAGTCAAGGTGGCCAGCTCCGCAGAGGTGGCCAAGGCTTCCGATGTGGTGATCATGCTGGTCCCGGACCAGCTTCACGCTCGGGTGTACTATGGCGCCATCGAGAAGGGGTTGGTCAAAGGCAACATGCTAATGTTCGCCCATGGCTTCAACATTCACTACAATCAGATTGTGCCGCCGCCGGATGTCGATGTGACCATGATAGCGCCCAAGTGCCCCGGCCATATGCTGCGCCAGCTCTACACCGAGGGCTCCAGTGCCCCAGCGCTTGTTGCCGTCCACCAGGACGCCTCGGGCCAGGCCAGGGACAAGGCGCTGGCCTATGCCAAGGGTGTGGGCTGCACCAAAGCCGGGGTTCTAGAGACGACCTTCGAGGAGGAGACGGAGACCGACCTGTTCGGTGAGCAGGTGGTGCTCTGTGGCGGGGTCACTTCCCTGATCAAGGCGGCTTTCGAGACCCTGGTAGAGGCTGGGTATCAGCCGGAAATCGCTTACTTCGAGGTGCTGCACGAACTCAAGCTCATCGTCGACCTCATCTACCAGGGCGGGCTGGGCTATATGCGCTATTCGGTGAGTGATACTGCCGAATACGGGGACTACACGCGCGGGCCGCGGGTTATCGATGACTACGTCAGGGAGGAGATGGAGCAGATACTCAGCGAGATACAGGACGGCACCTTCGCCCGTGAGTGGATCCTGGAGAACCAGGCTGGCTGCCCCAGCTTCAACGCGTACCGGCGTAAGGAACAGGCCCACGAGATCGAGGAGGTTGGCAAGAACCTCCGCGCCATGATACCCTGGCTACAGAGTTAGCAGGCCAGGGCCCCCATAACCAATCGTTGGATTCCCCGGGGTCAGTTCCTCCGGTAGAGAGGCCCAACTAACGAGCCATGGTGGATACTTATAGCTATTTGAGAGGAGTAACACAGCGCGGCCCGGGCCGGCCTCACCGCGTCGAAGCTGTCCTGGGAACGATGGGAGACGGCGGTAAAGCATGCGCTGAGATGATGCCACAGTGCATTGGAGGGAGTAGGACATGGAGCGTGTGATTATTTTCGACACAACACTTCGAGACGGAGAGCAGGCGGCCGGGGGCGCTCTCACTCTGGAAGAGAAGCACGAGATCGGTCATCAACTCCAGAGGTTGGGCGTTGACGTCATCGAGGCTGGCTTTCCCCATACCTCACCGGGAGACTTCGCCGCAGTGCAGCTCCTCGCCCGAGAGCTTCGGGAATGCCAGATTGCAGGGCTTTCCGGCATAAGGCACGAGCAGATCGACTCGACGTGGGATGCTCTGAAGGAGGCGGAAGCCCCCTTGCTCCACGTCGTCCTGTCCACTTCAGACATCCACCTCAAGCACCAGTTGCACATCGGCCGCGAAGAGGCGCAGGTACTTGCCGTTGACGCCGTGAAGTACGCCAAGCGGTTCTGCGACGCCGTCGAGTTTTCCGCAATGGATGCCACCCGCAGTGACTGGGACTACCTCTGCCAGGTGTTGGAGGCAACCATAAAGGCTGGGGCCACGGTGGTGAACGTTCCCGACACGGTGGGCTATGTCCAGCCCGATGAATTCGGGGCTCTGATAGGGTACGTACGCGACCATGTACGCGGCATCGAGAAGGTCACCCTCTCGGTGCATTGCCACGACGACCTGGGGCAGGCGGTGGCCAATTCGTTGCGCGCCATCCAGTGTGGGGCGCGGCAGGTTGAGTGCACCATCAACGGAGTGGGGGAGCGGGCGGGCAACGCCGCTCTGGAAGAGATCGTGATGGCGCTGAAAACCCGCGCCGATTTCTTCCGGGTAACCACCAACGTCGACACGTCCCAGATCTACAGGATCAGCCGCATGGTAAGCAACTACATGGGGATGGAGGTGCCTCCCAACAAGGCAATCGTGGGGGCCAACGCCTTCGCGCACGCTTCGGGTCTGCACCAGGACGGGATGCTCAAGGAAAGGACTACGTACGAAATCATGACGCCGGGGAGCATCGGAGTCGGCGGCAGCAAGATCGTCTTGGGGAAGACCTCGGGGCGGCATGCCCTGCGCGAGAAACTCAGGGAGCTGGGCTACGAGCTGGGCACTGATGATTTCACCCGTGCCTTCGCTGCCTTCAAGGAGCTGGCCGATAAGAAGAAGGAAGTGACCGAGCGGGATCTCGAGTCCCTTGTGGCCGAGGAGCTGCGCACAGTGTCTGAGACGTATCACCTGGAGCAGGTACAGGTCTCCTGTGGCGACCATAGTGTGCCTACTGCCACAGTGAAGCTCGTTGCTCCTGATGGAGAGGTGATCGCTGATGCCGCCCTTGGCACCGGGCCGGTGGACGCGGTCTATCGGGCAATCAACCGTCTGGTGCAGGTGCCGAACACGCTTACCGAGTTCAGCGTCAAGGCTATTACCGAGGGTATCGACGCTATCGGTGAGGTGACGATCAGGATCGAAAGCGAGGGCCGAACCTTCATCGGGCGGGGCGCAGCAACTGACATCATAGTCGCCAGCGCCAAAGCCTATATGAATGCCCTTAACCGGCTGTTGGCTGCCGAGGAAAGAGAGTAGGGGGTAGCAATGGACGAGGAGAAGATCGAGCAGCGTATCGCCGCTGTTGAGCGCATGAACAAGCTACTCCTGGTGCTGGCAATACTGAGCCTGAGTGGCACGCTCGCCGCTATGGCACTGGTGCTGGTGCTGTTGCTCATCGGCTTATGAGCGAGTCCATGGTGGAAGAGGCAGACTGTTGAAGACAGTAGCTGGCGACCTGACGGCATACTGCGGCCTTGACTGCAGCCAGTGCTTCGGCCATACCAGGACGGTCAGTGAGGCAGCCAAGGGCCTGCGTCGCACGATGCGGGCTGAGAAGATGAAGCAGGTTTGGCCCCTGATTCCCTTCTTGGGGGACTACGACTCCTTCAAGAAGACCCTCGACGGCCTCAGCAGGCTGGGGTGCACCAGTTGTCGCGAGGGCGGAGGCAACCCGTGGTGCAAGATCAGAAGATGCGCACAGAAGCGGGACTACGATACCTGCGCTCAGTGCGACGGGTTCGAGTCCTGCGAGAAGCTGGCTATCCTGGAGCCAGGCCACAAGAGCGAGCACCTGAAGAACCTGAGGAAGCTCAAGAAAGCCCTGGCATAGTCGCCGGCGATGGCAGATGATTCTTGTCCCCAGCGAATGAAACCACAGCTTCGCTTACCTTGCAGACTACGGCGGCACCGCGAGGACAGCCATTTGGCGACAGTGGCTGGGAGGTGGAGCGCGGCATTGAGGCGCAGACCAGGCAGCCGAATTGATGGTAGAATAGGAGTGAAGTGAGCGGATCAACACTAGCCGAGAAAATACTCGCTGCCCATAGCGGAAGGGAGAAGGTAAGCCCTGGTGAGTTCCTCAGCGTCACTGTTGACCTCGTCATGGCCAACGACATCACTGCGCCGATCGCCATCAAGGAGTTCGAGCGCATCGGGGTCCCCAGTGTCTTCGACCCCGAAAGAGTGGTGATGGTCGCCGACCATTTCGTTCCCAACAAGGACATACCGTCGGCCGAGCAGGCGAAGATGATGAAGGAGTTCGCCAGGGAGCAGCGACTGGTCTATTTTGAGGCGGGAAAAGGGGGCATCGAACACGTGCTTCTGCCGGAGCAGGGTCTGGTGGTGCCCGGCGACGTGGTCGTCGGTGCCGACTCCCATACCTGCACCTACGGCGCGCTCGGCGCCTTCGCCACGGGTATGGGCTCAACCGATATCACCGCCGCTATGGCCACAGGCGAGATATGGATGAAGGTCCCGCCAAGTATCAAGCTGGTCTACAGCGGGAAGGCGAACAAATGGGTCAGCGGCAAGGACCTCATCCTGCACACCATCGGCGACATTGGGGTCGATGGGGCGCGATACGCTGCGATGGAGCTTGGTGGTGATGCCATTGACGCTCTCCCGCTGAGCGGTCGTCTGACCATGGCCAACATGGCCATCGAGGCCGGGGCGAAGGTGGGTATCTTCAGGGCGGACAAGAAGACACTGGCCTATGTCCAGGGTCGCGGCAAGCGTCCACACAAGGTCTATGCGCCGGACGAAGATGCCCATTACGATAGGGTCATCGAGTATGACGTGTCGCGGATAGAGCCGCAGGTGGCTTTCCCTCATCTGCCGTCGAACAACAAGCCGATAAGCGAGGTGGGCGAGGTCAGGATCGACCAGGCGGTGGTCGGCAGT
>CAYTKL010000057.1:0-9482 GCA_964438305.1 uncultured Dehalococcoidales bacterium
TCTCCGCCAGCACCTCGCTGTAGTGCTTCGCCGTGATCTTGTAGTCGATTCCCAGCTTCTCAGCCCACTCCGGGTAGACCTGTCGCCACATCATGTCGCAGGCGGGACATGACGTTATGACGGTATCGGCACCTGCCTCCTTGACCGCCTGAATATTCTTCCTGACCGTCTCCGCGAAGACGTCCCACTTGCCGCATACCAGCATGGGCGTGCCGCAGCAGTTCTCCTTCTCGCCCACGTGGGTGAAGTCGACGCCGGCGGCGTCGAGAAGGCGGATGCTGGCCATTGCGATGTCCTGCTCCACGTAGCTTGCGGTGCAGCCGGCGAAGTACACCGCCTTCGCTCGATGAGACGGGCCGTGCTTCTCCAGCAGGTCCTGCGGGAACCACGCAATGCGGTCTTCGCGGTAGCCGGCCCAGATGTCGCCCTCTTTGCGAAGCGCCGCCGCCATCATCTCGAAGGGTGGGATGGTCATCAGCTTCTTCTCGTCCACCAGCTGCCCGCGCAGCTTCATCCACGCCGGCTCGATGGGGAGAGCGGCGGAGCAGCGCAGGTTGCACAACTCGCAGGTGGTGCATGCCAGAATGGTATCGACCATGAACTGGTCCCATTCCTCGCGACCTTCCATGTACTCTCGCAGCCAGTACCACTTACCTCGTGGGGACTGGCTCTCCCAGCCGCGCCCGTAGAACTGGTCGCACTCCTCGACGCAGTAGCCACACTGTGAGCACCCGTAGGCATACCACGCCACGTCGGAGGGTATGTCGCGCATGCGCTTCGTCGGGCGCTCGCCGATCTGCGGAATAACGCGGTTGCCCAGGGGCCGGATGACCGGCTCGAAGACTTGGGCCAGGCTGAGAAAGAGACCTACCAGGCGGTTTCCGATTACCTTTCCCGGGTTCAGGATTTGCCTGGGGTCCACCTGGCTCTTGAAGGCCCGTATGCGGCGCGCGCGGTCGGCTCCAAAGACCGCCTCCGCTTTCTTGGCGAAGTAGAGTCCCGTGGCGTAGGGTCGTCCGCCGTGCCTCTCGGCGATCTTCATGATGGTCAGAGCCAGGGCGAAGACGAAGTTGTAGTTGAACTTGCGCTGGTCGCTGGGGATGAAGCCCAGTATCACCACCTCGGGCTGACCGTTGGAGCTTTCACGGATAACAATGCCCTCCTTGACGATGGGCTGGGCCACCTTCTGCTCTATCTCGGTAAGCACATCGCCGAGAGCAGACAGCGGAATCACCACCTCGGCCGGCACCAGGCTGGGGCCGAGACGCTTGACGACCATCAGTCTGAAACGGTTCTTCCACTCGTGCCGCGCTATGCGGTCGCTGAGCATCTCCGCCTGGCACGGCTTGAGAAGCTCCGGCAGCTTGTCCTGCACCTCTTGACCGTCCTTGGCGCGGAAGGCCAGGGTCACAATGTAGGCCGCCGGCAGGAGAACGCGTTCCTCCGTCGGTTGGCCGTGGTGCTCCATAAGGGGAGCGCGGTTCTTCATCTCCGCCATACGGGGGTTTATGAAAATCAGCGACCAGATGGGTAGCCGCTCATCCACCACGGACTGCAGCAGTCGCTGGAAGTCATGGGCGTCGGGACAGGCCACCGCCACCAGCTCCAGGTCGTCCCGCGGCTGGACGCGAATGGTCAACTGGCTGATCATACCGGTGATGCCCTCAGCTTCGGCGATGACATCCAGTTCCGAATCCTTGAACTCCCTGACGGTGCCGTCGGGCAGCACTACTCGAGCGCTGAGCACGTTGTCGGGGAACCAGCCCGCTTCGTAGGAGCCGATGCCGGCGCCACCCTGCGCCAGCCACCCGCCAACGGTTGAGCCCCGATAGCTCGTCGGATACAGCCGGAGCGTAAGGCCGTGCTTCTCCAGCTCCCTGTCCAGCTTCTCCCAAACGACGCCCGCCTGCACGGTGGCCGTCTGCGCCTCGGGGTCTACACCGACAATGCGGTTCATGCGGTAGAAGTCCACCACGATGCCCTTCTTCACCGGCAATACGCCGCCGTAGCCGGACGACGCCTTGCCGCGTGGGGTGAGGGGTATTCTGTGCTCCGCCGCCCAGCGCGTCAGCTCGACGAGCTCCTCTTCCGTCTCCGGCTGGACAACGGCATGAGGGGTTGTGTTGCCGACCAGAGGTTTGATGAGGCTGGGCATCGCGGCGATGTCATGGCCGTAGAGCCTGCGTTCCGTCTTTCGGAAGCACACACGGCTGCCGAATCTCTCCTCAAGGTACTCTCGATGCCTGGCATTGAGTCCGCCCATTGCACTCTCCTCTCGTAGCTCGTTGTGCTACTCAGTCAAGAGACCCGAGCGAAGCGGCGAGGACCTGGCTGTCGGCAAGCTGCTCCTCGAGGATGCTCTGCACCAGGTCGCAGGCTTCCGCGATCTTGGGGTAGGCCAGGCTGTAGAAGATGGTCCTGCCGTGGCGACGTGTGCTCACGATGCCCCGGTCGCGAAGGATAGCCAGGTGTTGCGAGACGTTCGACTGCGGAAGACCCAGGTCAGCCACCAACTGGCTCACCGACATCTCACCGTCGCGCAGCGCGTGAATGATCATCAAGCGCTTGGGGTCGGCGAGGGTCTTGCAGATCTCAGCCTGGAGTTTGAACAGCAATGCTCTGGACTCGTCTATCATTCGCTTCGCTCTCGTATTACAGTATTCACATATGCGCATATGGTAATACGCCTTGCGGCCTTTGTCAAGTCCCGCCGTGACCTACCGGGGCGCTGCCTCGGTGAGCTATGGGGCCGACAGCCGAGACGTGGGTGAGGACGGCGGAATCAGTCCTGGCCGGATGCTGGCAGGGTGAAGGAGAACCTGCTTCCCTCTCCCGCCTCGCTCTCCACCCAAATTCTGCCGCCGTGGATCTCTACCATCTGCCTGGCGATGGCGAGGCCGAGGCCGGCGCCTCCCCTCTTCCTCGAGCGGGCGTCGTCGACCCTGTAGAAACGCTCGAAGATATGCGGCAGATGCTCGGAGGGTATTCCCTCGCCGGTGTCGGCGATGGAGACCAGCAGGTTGTCCTTGCCGCCCTGATACGCGGGCACGGAACCGGCCCGTGCCACGCTCACTGTAACACTGCCGCCCGCCGGTGTGTGGTGCAGCGCGTTGCTGAGCAGGTTTGCCACCACCTGCTCGATGCGTTTGCCGTCTGCCTGGACTTGAGGCAGTTGCCCCGCTGTATCGAGGCCGAGTGTGATGTCCTTCTGTCGTGCAATGACCCCGGTCTGGGAGACCATCCGCCGTACCAGGTCTGCCACGTCTACCGGCTCAAGCTCCAGCTTCAGTTGTCCTGACTCGGCAAGCGACAGGTCCCGCAGGTCGGCCACCAGCCGGGTGAGCAGCGCCGTTTCCTCCTTGATCGAACGGAGATTGGACGCATCCGCTTCAAAGACCCCGTCGAGCATGGCGTCCACGGTGCCTTCGATGACGGACAGCGGAGTGCGCAGCTCGTGGGCAATGTCGGCGAGGAGCCGCTGACGCGCCTCTTCGCCGTTCTGCAGGCTGGCGGCCATGGAGTTGAACGAGCGGGCCAGGTCACCGAACTCGTCCTGCGATTTGACCTTCACCCGGTAGCCCAGTCTGCCGGCGGCGATGCGGCTGGCTCCCTTCTTCAACTCCTTGATGGGCCTCGTGATCTGTCGCGTCAGCACCAGGCCGAGCAGTATGGCTACAACGGCCCCCACCGCAGCGGCTATTATCAGCGACCTGTTGAAGCGGTTGAGGAAGTCCTGTTCCTCACCGGTGAGCGGCTGCTGCTCCGCGCCTCCGGGGCCGGCCATTTGACCCTTGCCCTGCCCGTGCCCCGTCGAGGATGACACGAGATAGAGGGCGCCGACCTGCTGGCCGGAGACGACGACGCTCGCCGGGTCTGCGAGGCCGATCTGGGCGGTGGTCTCGCCGAGCCAGTCGCCATCGGTGTCGCCCACTATCACGCCCGAGCTGTCAGCCAGCACCAGCCTGTAGGTGCCGAAGCGGGGCAGGTCGTCGAACACCGCCTGTACCCCCTGCCAGCTCCCCGTGTCGGCATAGTACTCGCTCAGGGTTTCCTGCAACTGCTCCACATAGGACAGCCTGCCCTGGGAAATGTAGCGGCTGAACTCGCTGGTGGTGCGAAGGTTGGTCAGGTACGCGGTAAGACCCACCGAAACGGCAACGACCAGGAGGAGGGCGAGTGTCAGCTTCCAGTTCAGACTGCGCATCAGTGCCCTACCCCAGCTTGTAGCCTACTCCTCGTACCGTGAGTATGTATCGCGGCTTGTCGGGGTCCGGCTCCAGCTTCTTGCGCAGGTTCTTTATGTGGCTGTCGATGGTGCGTTCGTAGCCCTCGTAGGCATATCCCTGCACCCTGTCCAGCAACTGCATGCGGCTGTACACCCGTCCCGGGGCTTCAGCAAGGACTCTGAGGAGCTCGAACTCGGTGGGCGTCAGCTCGACAGGTCTGCCGGCGTGCCTGACCTCGTGCCTGTCAAGGTCCACCGTCAGGTCGCCGAATACGAGCCTTCTCTTCTCCGGAGGGCTCTCGGTGCGGCGGAGGACCGCTCTTACTCGGGCCACCAGCTCCCTGGGGTTGAAGGGCTTGGTAACGTAGTCGTCGGCGCCCAGTTCCAGTCCGACTACCTTGTCGGTGTCCTCGTCCCGGGCCGTGAGCATGATGATGGGCACGTTCGACTCGGATCGAAGGGTGCGGCACACGTCCCACCCCGACATCTCCGGCAGCATCAGGTCGAGAAGGACAAGGTCGGGAGCCTCCGTCCTGGCCATTGCGAGCGCCGCCTTGCCGTCGTAGGCGGCGACGACCGTGTAGCCTTCCCTCTCGAGATAGGCCTTCACGATGCGGACGATCTTCTCCTCGTCATCTACTACCAGGACCTTGTTCTCTGCCATGAGCAAGCTGCCTCACTACCAGCCGAATGCGGTAATTGTCTTTGCCCTGCGGAAAATTGTCAAACCGTCAAATAGAGGAGGCGGCTCTATGGCGAGACGCCTCCCTGCTGCTCAGCTGCGGGCGATTGACTAGTTCGAACCCGTGCCCCACCGGTGCATGTCGCCGGGTCCGGTGCACAGGCTGGGGTCGCCCAGACCGGCGCCCTGCTGGCCCGACTCGCGCAAACAGGCACCCTGCTGGCCTGACTCGCCCCACTGGTGCATCTCACCGGGGCCGCTCCCCAGGCCGGGCTCGCCCCAGCAGGAGCCCTGCTGGCCTGACTCGCCCCACCGGTGCATGTCGCCAGGGCCGGTGCCGTTTCCAGGCTCGCCCCAGCCGCCTGTCTCCGCGGCGGTTGTGGCCGTGTCCGGAGTGGTGGTAGGGCTGGCGGCAAAGGCCGCGCCGCTGATGCCCAGCACCAGCAGCCCCACCACGGCAATGGCTGCAATCAAGAGCTTGGACCGTCGTCTCATGGGAACACCTCCTTTTTCATCTTCCAAGGCCATGATACGACCGGTATGTGGAGGTAGTGTGGAGAAATGCTGCCGTTTGTGTGTGGGTTTGGGATGGCGTGCACTCCGCCAGCTCTGAATCCACAGGACCACGAAGTATATGCCCACGCCGATGAACACCACCGCTGCAATTCTTCGCACGACCTTTTCTGCCGCAGTGACTTTGTTCAACCACGTGGCAACCTTGGTCACTCCAGCCGTGAGAAGGACTGCAAAGATGAGCACGGGGAGACCGGTTCCCACGGCGAACACGGCGGGGAAGGTGATACCCCACGTGGATGTGAGCGCCAAGGGCACCAGAACGCCGAAGAACAGCACCGCAGTATTGGGGCAAAACGCCAGGGCGAAGACAACGCCCATCAGGAACGCCCCGGTATTCCCTCTTTGGGCGACCCTCTCTCCTATCGAAGAGAGGCGACCTCCACTCTGAAGGAAAGGAAGCCTGACAATACCCAGCAGCAGAATCCCCACTATGATGAGAAGCGGCCCCATGAACCGCTCACCGGCATCCTGGAGCAGTCGCGCAAGGTGGGGAATGCTCACGCCGGCAAGGATGACCACTGCTCCGAGCGTGAAGTATGACACCGTGCGCCCCAGCGTGTAGAGGGCTCCCGAAGTAGCTACATGCCTGCGGTCTGAGAACCCACGGCTGATGTAGGCCATTGCAGTGATGTTGGTGGCCAGGGGACAAGGGCTGATGGCGGCCAGGAGCCCGATTAGGAAGGCGCAGAGAAGGGATAGACTCCCTGTTTGGGAAAGCCGCAGGACAAACTCGCCAAAATCCACCGGTCAAACTCCCAGGTGCTCTTCTATCTCTGTCTTCACCAAGGCGGAACACGCCTCGTCGTCGCCCACGACAAACCAGATGTCGGTCACGTGCTCGATGTGGTCTGCGCCGTTCACCACCGTGTTGACGTACAGTGATGACCCGTAGGCTCCATACTTCTCCACGCTGGCGGCATTGGCCTCGTCATTCACGTTGAGTACCCTGAACACCAGGTCTCCGCTGGCCAGTTCGTCCTGGAAGTAGGTTTCTACCGTGTACGTGACGCAGGCTTCAAGGTAGACGCACGTCCGGCAGCGTTGCGTGCGGTGGAAGTACACCACCTCCACCCCATCCTCCAGGGGCGGAGGCTCCGGGGTGTAACTTGGCGTAGGAGTCTGCTGGGTGTCAGCAGGCGTATCTTGGGCAGGACCGCTGCACGCGCACAGAATGACCCCCGACAGGATCAAGATCGCTATCAAGCCGCAAAGACTGGCCTTGGTCAACAGATTCATGCCTTCCTCCTTGGTCCTCGCTTCGCATAGGCGGTGAGGCCGTGTCCGCCGAAGCGCTACTGGCCCTCCCTGAACTTCTGCACCGGGTCGCCCCTGCTGTCGAGGTGAGACTTCAGTCTCTCCTGCTGAGAATGAAGCACCTTGTCATAGACTGACTTCTTCAAGAAAACGAGTGCTTCCTCCGCCTCACGGTCAGTAATGATGCGCTCGAGCAGCATCAGTTCCTGTTCATCGAGAGCTATGGCGGTCTTCCTGAATTCGAGCATCTTTCACCTCCGCTGGACGTGGTGGTCAAGTCTTCTCACTCAGTTGCTGCCGCTGGCAAGCGCTTGGGGAAGGTCCTCCTGGTTGCGCGGCACAGCCATACCAGGCCCAGCATTATGGGGACCTCGGTAAGCACGCCGACAACGGTGGCCAGCGCCGCTCCCGAGGCGACGCCGAAGAGGGTAGTGGCGACGGCTATGGCGACCTCGAAGTGATTACTGCCGGCGATGATCGCCGCTGGCGCTGCATCCTCATAGCGAAACCTGAGCAGCCTGGCCGCGACATAGGTGACGGCGAACACCACCAGGATGTTTGCCAGTATGCCTGCGGTGATCATGCCGATAATCGCTGGCAGCTCAACGATGAGGTAGCCCTGGTAGGTGAACAGGATCACCAGGGTCACCAGCAACGCTATTATCGAGACCTTTCCCACAGGGGGCACAAGCCGCTTGTCAAACCATTCGATACCTTTGCTTCTGGTGATCTGCCTTCGGGTGACGTATCCAGCGATAAGCGGGGTGACGATGTAGATGGCCACTGACAGCGCGATGGTCTCCCAGGGCACCCTTATGCCTGAGAGACCCAGCAGGAACATGGCCAGAGGAGCGTAGAGCACGACCATGGTGAGGGAGTTGATGGCCGTCATGACGAGCGTGTGGCCCATATTGCCGCGGGCCAGATAGCTCCACACCAGGACCATAGCGGTGCAGGGCGCTACTCCGAGGAGGATCAGCCCTGCCCGATATTGCTGAATCTGGTCGGGGGTAAGGAAGTTGGAGAAGACGACTCCGAGGAATAGCCAGGCGAAGAGTGCCATGCTGAAAGGCTTCACCGCCCAGTTGACGAAAAGGGTGAGGGCGATCGGCTTGGGTGACCGCAGTGCGTTCCTGATCTCCTCCCAGCTTATCTGCACCATTATGGGGTAGATCATGGCGAACAGGCAGACGGCTATGGGAATGGAGATGTGCGCCACCTCAAGCCTTGCCAGGAAGTCTGAGATCTGGGGGAAAAGCCTCCCCAGCCCCGTTCCCGCCAGAATGCACAGGGCCACCCACAGCGTGAGGTACTTCTCCCAGATGCCTAATCTTCGTTCTTTTTCAGCCATGATTGCCCCCTACGGTTCCTCGTGGGACTCTGCCCTGGCAGACAGATAGGCCCCTAGGGAAAGGAACTCACCGCGGTGAAGGATCACCTGGAGCGCCAGGGCGAGCAGGACGAAATCCATCGCCAGGCTCTGCACCGCGAGCAGCGGGACCGCCGGGCCGAAGCAGCCGCATATGTCAATATCGAACCCCGCGGCAAGGGCGTAGACCTTGGCAACGGTGAAGCTCAGGACCACCAATCCAGTTATCAACCCGCTTGTCCTGAGGAACAGCCCCAGGAGCAGAAAGACGCCGAGCGCAATCTCCAGCGTCGGCAGGACGTGGCCGTAGGCTGTGGCCAGACTCGGAGGCAGTATGTGGTACTGGTTGATCTCCCATATAAGAGTCTCGGGATAGGGCAGCTTGGCCACCCCGGCGAAGATGAATGAACCGGCGAGAGCAAGGCGGCTGGCCACGGCGACGTATGGGTGCAACAGCGATGTTCCACCGTGCTTTACTCTGTCAACCAGCTTGCTCATGCTCGCCCCCGGGTTCTACTTGCCCGACTCCTCCTTGGCGAGGGCGTTGACTATGAGCCGGGTGACCTCCGCCTTGTCGGGCACCTTGCCGGAGCAGACGAGCTCTTCGTTCACCACCAGGCCCGGCGTGGTGAGAATGGGGTAGTCCATAATCTTCTTGATGTCCTTGACCTCTTCAATGCTGGCGTCGATCCCCAGCTCTTGCACCACCTGTTTCGCCGTCTTCTTCAGTTGGTCGCACCGGGCGCATCCCGGCCCCAGAACCTTGATTATCATGTCGACACCTCCTTGCTCTACTGGACTATGAGTCCGAAGACATATCCTGAGATGGTGGCCATCACCACCACCAGTGCGATGTAGACCAGCGTCTTCTTTGTTCCCATGATGCCGCGAATGACCAGCATGTTGGGCAGCGAAAGGGCCGGCCCCGCCAGCAGCAACGCCAGCGCCGGCCCCTTGCCCATGCCCAGGTCCATGAACGCCCTGACGATGGGCACCTCGGTGAGGGTGGCGAAGTACATCAGCGAGCCGACGAAAGAAGCGGTGAAGTTGGCCAGAAGGCTGTTGCCGCCAACGACCGGGGTGATCACCGACTCGGGGACGCCGGCCCGTATCATGCCGGCGACGAACACCCCCCCAAGGAGCCACGGTGCGATCAGCCTGACGAAGCGGAGGGTCTCCTTCAGCCACTCGACGAGTTCGCCTCTCTTGAACCAGCGCCACAGCACCACGGCCAGGACGGCGAGCAGCACTCCCGTGGCAATCCACTGCTTGGATGAGGCGGCGACGAGGATGCCCACCAGCAGGGCGAAGAAGATGACCTGCTTCCACCAGGGCTTTCCCGCCGGATCCGAGGCGAGGGCGGCGAAGGCCCGGGC
>CAYTKL010000058.1:0-9385 GCA_964438305.1 uncultured Dehalococcoidales bacterium
GTAGATGGGAACGGTCCCCAGCGGGATGGAGCTTGCTTCAAGGATGGCGCAGCGGATGGCGGTGATGTCGCCACCGGTGCTCAGGTCCATTACCGTGTCGGCCTTGTGCCCGATGGCAACTCTCAGTTTCTCAAGCTCGGTCTCGACATCGCTGAAATCCGAGGAGGTGCCTATGTTGGCGTTGACCTTGACCCTCAGCCCCTTGCCTATGCCGCAGTAGCGGCCCATCCTGTGATTGACGTTGGCCGGCACTACGATGGTCCCCTCGGCCAGCCCCTGCTGCACAAGCTCCGGCGTCACCCCTTCCTCTACGGCTACAGATTTCATCTCCTTAGAGATAGTCCCCTTTCGTGCCAGCTCTAACTGTGTCACCTCAACCTCCCTCAAAAGCAAAAAACCAAGAGCCTAGGTTTTCGGTTCCAGACTCTTGGTCTCACTGGCTACCGCGTCCCTACGCTCGCATTACCGAGATCAGGTTCGAAGGGTTGACCGGCACCCCGGCCTCTCAGCCGTAAAGGCTCCCCTGCGGTGAACTCAATAATACTACAATCGCCCCAAAAGCACAAGAGGGGGCGAGCAAGTGCAGGTCTGTTGCGGCCTCACCCCATCCGTGCTCCCGGCACGCGCAGGCGAAATTGACTCACCTTTGAGCCTATGCTATCATCGTCGCAAATAGCGTAGCGGGTTGCTGTTTGAAGAAGGTCGCTCTTGTTTCGCTCCTGATCGGGGCTGTCGCCGGTATGCAGGCCGGGCTCACCGGCGTGGGTGGTGGAGTGTTCCTCGTACCTCTCATGGTCGGCGTCCTCGGCGTGGCACAGCATGAGGCCCACGGCACCTCTCTCGCGGTCATAGTCGCCATAGCCCTCGTCGGAACCATAACCTATGCCTCCCTGGGCCACATCCCCGGCGACGCGGACTGGGCGTTCATCCCGGCGCTGGCTTTTGGCGCCGTGGTGGGCGTCGTCACGGGAGCGAAACTGATGATGCGGGTCCCGGCACGGCAGCTCAGGTGGATATTCAGCGCTTTCGTCATGGCCCTGGGCATCTACATGATTGTCAGTTAGAGAAGGCTGCACATGAGTATAGGCATCGGCATCGGCATAGGGCTTGCAGCAGGGCTGCTCGGCGGGATGCTCGGCATAGGGGGAGGGGCAATCCTGGTGCCGGGCATGGTCCTCCTGCTGGGAGTGGGACAGCACTCGGCGCAGGGAGTCTCCCTTCTCGTCATCACGCTGACGGCGCTGGTGGGCACGATAACCCACTACCGCCAGCACACTGTCAGGCTGAGCGTGGCGCTGTGGATTATCCCCGCCGCAATCCTGTTCACCTTCCTCGGCGGCATGCTGGCCGACTTGCTCGACGCATCGCTGCTGCGCAACATCTGGGGAGGCGTATTGATTCTCGTTGGTATAATAATGATGGTAACCGGGAGGCAACGTGTCAGCGCTCAGTGAGCTCTACCAGGAGATAGCTCTGTGCACCGACTGCGAACTGGCCAGAACCCGCACGCGGGTCGTGCCTGGCGAGGGCCCCGAGGACGCTGACATCCTCTTCGTCGGCGAGGCGCCGGGCTGGCACGAGGACCAGCAGGGACGGCCCTTCGTCGGGCCGGCGGGCCACTTCCTTGATGAACTGCTGCAGTCGATTGACCTGCGGCGCGACCAGGTGTATATAGCCAACGTCATCAAATGCCGTCCCCCAACCAACCGCGACCCGCTGCCTTCGGAGATGCTGGCCTGCCGCAAGTGGCTGGACCGGCAGATCGAGCTGATCCAGCCCCGCATGATTGTCACCCTGGGCCGCTACTCCCTCGCCCAGTTCTCCCCTGGCGTCACCATCGGGAAGGCCCACGGCACAGCACGCAGGAAGGACGGAATACTCCACTTCGCCATGTATCACCCCGCAGCGGCTCTCCACCAGCAGAGCTTGCGCAAGACCATCCAAGAGGATATGCTTAAGATTCCTCTCCTCCTGACTCAAGCGGAGCAAGTCGAGGAGGCTGGGGAAGAGGATAAGCCACAGCAGCTATCCATGTTCTAGGGAGAGGGCAGTGGCAAAGGCCAAAGGCAAGCCTCGCCAGAAACCTGGGAAGAGCGCAGCCCCTGTCGAAGACGCGTCCGGTTCCCCCATCAGGCGTTTCTTTCGCTTCATCTTCTCGCGCCCGGTGAGATGGGTCCTCCTCCTCATTATCTTTCTCGCGCTCCTCTTCTCCTTCAGTTCCCCGGTCGTCTCCGCCTTCAGCACCGCCTGGGGCGCCCTTGTCGGAACGTTCGGTGTGGGGCTCATCCTGCTGGCGGTAGCCATCGTCATTGTCGGCCTGATAGTATCGCGAAAGGGGGTCCCCGACTTCCTTCGTCGCTGGAGCCAATCCCTGGGCGATGCCGCGTCGGCCCTCGCGCTTCGAAGATGGAACCTGTGGCTGGGCGGTATTGTCTTCGCCCTCGCCGTGTTCGGGCTCCTCGCCTTCTTCGCCCTCGGCGGTGCGTTGGGCACGGCCCTTATCGGGGCTGCCAACGGTCTGGGCATACTGCGGCTCATCGCGCTGATATTGCTTGGGATCATCCTTGTAGCGCCGCGGCGGAGCTGGCGGGCCGTCTCCGCCACCGCCGTAGCCGTGCGCAACGGGTATCGACGCTACCCGCTCCTCCGCTATCTCGGCCGCGCCATAGCCGCGCCCTTCGTCGCCCTGCGGCGCCGCCCGGTCAGGCGCGTCGCCACCCGCAGACCCGCGCGACCTCAGCCACCTGTGATGGCAGCAGCGGAAGGAGAGGAGCATGAAGTCACCGAGGAACCGGCGAGAGCCACCAGGCCCACGGTGGTGACCGCGACTGCGCGGCCAGCCACTGTCCCCATCGCCGAGAAGAGTATGGCCGAAGAGGAGCGGTTCAGCGGGAGATGGCCCCTGCCGTCTGTGACCATGCTGGAGCGAGCCCCCGAGGTCGAACCGGTCCAGGTGGATACCGAGCGGGGATCGAGGCTCATCGAGGAAGCCCTGGCCAGCTATGGCGTTGAAGCCAAGGTAGTACAGGTGAATGTAGGACCGACCGTCACCCAGTACGGTGTCGAGCCGGGCTGGGTGCGCAAGTACAAGGAGGTCAAGGAGAAGGACAAGGACGGCAATGTCAGGGCGCATCTCGAGGAGGTATCCAAGACCAGGGTCAAGGTGGAGCGCATCTCATCGCTGGCCAACGACCTGTCGCTGGCCCTGGCCGCACCGTCCATCAAGATCGAGGCCCCGGTGCCGGGCAAGGCGATGGTGGGCATCGAGGTGCCCAACTCGATAGCCGGCGTCGTCACCCTCAGAAGCATCATCGAGAGCGCCCCCTTCCACAAGCTCGCGTCCAAGGCCAGGCTACCGCTGGCCCTGGGGAAAAGCGTCACCGGGGAGGGGGTGGTCACCGACCTGAGCAAGATGCCCCACCTGCTCATCGCCGGCCAGACGGGCGCCGGCAAGAGCATCTGCCTCAAATCAATGATCACGACCCTGCTGTTGCACTCCAACCCCGAAGAGCTGCGGCTGCTGCTCATCGACCTGAAGCGGGTGGAGCTGGTCGACTTCAACAACGTACCGCACCTCGTCTCTCCGGTCATCGTCGACAGCGAGAGGGCGCTGGGCACGCTGAAGTGGCTCAACAAGGAGATGGAGCACCGCTACGACAAGCTGGCCGCGCTGGGGGCCCGTGACATCATCGCCTACAACAAGAACCCGCGCGTGTCGCAGCCCCTGCCCTACCTGGTCCTGGTTATCGACGAGCTTGCCGAGCTGATGAGCACCGCCCCGGACGATGCCGAGCGCAGCATCTGCCGTCTGGCTCAGCTCGCCCGGGCCACCGGCATCCACATGATCGTCGCCACACAGCGCCCCTCCGTGGACGTCATTACCGGCCTCATCAAGGCCAATTTCCCCGCTCGAATAAGCTTTGCCGTGGCCTCGCAGGTCGACTCACGCACCATCCTCGACCTGGTCGGCGCGGAGAAGCTCCTCGGGCGAGGCGACATGCTCTTCCTGCCCCCCGATGCCCCCAAGCCGAAACGTCTGCAGGGAAGCTTTGTCTCCGAGGCTGACGTCGAGAGGCTGGTGAGCTTCTGGATAAGCCATCGCCCTCGTGAGGCCCACGTGCCGCATTTGATGGAGGAAGTGGTTGAGGCCGCGACGGCTGGTGGCGACGGCGCCGACGAGGACCCCCTGCTGGAGAAGGCCAGACGCCTGGCCCAGGAGCACAACCGCATCTCCACTTCCTTTCTCCAGAGAAGGCTCGGCATCGGTTATCCCCGAGCGGCGCGGATCATGGACCTGCTTGAAGAGGAAGGCCTGGTCGCCGCCGGCGAGCCGGGCAAGTCCCGCCAGGTGCTCCGGGGGAGGGAGGGGCCGCCATGATGGAGAGAGTCTTCAACTGGATTCTCGGCCCCCGCAGGGCGCTGCCGAGGGCCCGCGCACCACTGCTGGAGAGCTGCCTCAACTGCGGCGCCGACCTTACCTCCGCCGATTCGTATCGGCGCTACCGCGTGTGCCCCGAATGTGACTTTCACTATGTGCTCCCGGCGTATGAACGCATCGATACTCTGGCGGACAAAGGGACCTTCCAGGAGATTAACCGCTCGCTGGCTTCGCTTGACCCGCTTCCCTTCAAGGGGGAGACCTCCTACAAGAAGCGCATCACTGACGCGCAGAGGATCACCGGCCTCACCGAGGCCGTGGTGACCGGGGTGTGCCAGATCGAGGGCACCCTCACCGTCATCGTCGTCCTCGACTTCAGCTTCCTTGGCGGCAGCATGGGCTGCGTTGTCGGGGAGAAGGTCGCCCTTGCCTTCGAGCATGCCGTGAAGAAGAAGCTGCCGTTGGTGGCAGTGGTCTCCAGCGGCGGCGCCAGGGTGCAGGAGGGAGTGCTTGCCCTGATGCAAATGGCCAAGACGGCGGCCGCCGCCAGGCAGCTTCACGCCTCCCGCCTCCCCTTCATATCCATCATGACCAACCCTACCACGGGCGACGTGTACGCCAGCTTCGCCAACCTGGCCGATATCATCGTTGCCGAGCGGCACTCCCTTCTCGGCTTCGCCCCGCTGAAGGTGGTGGCGGAGACGGAGGGCAGGGAGCTTCCCCCCGACGCCCATACCGCCGAGTCCCACCTCCGGCATGGCATGATCGACTGTGTGGTGGAGCGCAGCCAGCTACGGGGGCTGCTCGCCACCCTCATCGACCTGCTGTCCTCTCAGTACCGTCTGGCCATAACGCGGAGATTCGGCCCCTACCCCCCGATTGTGCCCCGCCGCGAGACGGCGTGGCACAGCGTCCAGTTGGCCCGTCATGCCGAGCGCCCCACGTCACTGGACTATGTCAGCCGCATCACATCGAGCTTCATTGAGCTCCACGGCGACCGCTACTATGGCGACGACCCGGCCATGGTATGCGGTCTGGCGGACATCGCGGGGGAGGCTGTAGTGATAATCGCCCAGGAGCGGGGCCATGACAGCGAGAAGAGGAATCGCGGCAGGACCACACCCGAGGGCTTCCGCAAGGCCCAGCGGGCCATGTTCATGGCGGCCAAGTTCAGGCTTACCCTCATCACCTTCATCGACACCCCCGGCGCCTACCCCGGGCTCGACGCCGAGGAGAGGGGATTGGGGAACGCCATCGCCCGTTGCCTCGCCATCATGTCCGACCTGCCAACCCCGATAATCTCGGTCATTGTGGGAGACGGGGGCAGCAAGGGCGCACTTGCCGTCGGCGTTGCCGACCGAACCCTCATGCTGGAGAACGCCATCCTGTCCATAATGCCTCCCGAGCGCGCCGCCGGCCTGCTGTATCGCGACGAGAGCAAAGCGGCGGAGGTGGCTCCCGCGCTCAGGCTCACCGCCCAGGACTGCGCCGAGCTTGGCGTCGTCGACGTCCTGGTTCCCGAGCCAAGCGGCGGAGCCCATGTCGACCCCGATGACGCCGCCCGTCAGCTCAAGAGGATCCTCTTGAGCGAAATGGTACAGGTACGCAGCGCCTCCATAGACAGCCTGGTCAAGGCCCGCTACGACAAGTTCCGTGGCATCGGGCGCTACAGCTCTCGCATCAGCGTCACGCTATCGCGGGACATGAGCGAGATACAGGACTACCTTGCTGAAAGGCTGACGGAGCTACGCGAGTACCTCCCGTCCAGAGCAGTGGAGGTCCCGCTGGAAGAGGAAGAGGAGGAGGAGGAGGAGGAAGAGGAAACGCACCAGAAGAAGGGCTAGCTGTCGGCCCGGATTCCCCTCTCAATGAAGTTGCCGCCCGCCACACATACTCTGCCCTACTTGCCCTTGCCTCGCAGGCGCTTGAGGACGGCATCGCGGTAGACCCTGGCCAGACTCTTGCCGTGCTTGGGTATCCTGTCCTTCTCCTTGCGCTTGCGCTTCTCGCGGCGCTCCTGCCTGGTCTCGCGCGGCCTTTCCTCATCCACGGCATCACCGTCGCCTGCCGAGGGCGCCGCTCACACGCCGTATCTCTGCTTGAGATAGGCGCGCCACACCGCCAGGTCCGCGGGCAGATTCTTCTCTATAGCATCGAGGAAGTCCTGTACGGTGAAGGAGTGAAACATCTCCGGCTCGGCGAGCAAGGTCGGCCATGCTCTCAGCGGGTTGCGCTCTCCCATGAAGGGATGGGCCATCTTCAGCAGCCGGTCATTGGCGGCGTGATACATCACCCCGAAATCCACCCGGTTGTAGCCGGCGGAGGCGTCCCTCTCGACGCAGTGCGCCAGCAGTTGACTGCGCATGAGCTGGTAGAAATCGTAGCGGAACGGGCAGTAGCGCTCCGCCCTCAGCCGGTCCCTCAGCAAGGGACTGTCGGCGGCAAGGACAAGCTTCCAGTACGTGCGTCCGATCTCCGCTTTGTGGCACTGCGTACGAGGCGAGGCCATGATCTGGGATGCCGACAGGCAGCGCCGCCGCTCGGGGTTGCCCTGCTGACTGCACTCACCGAAGCTGGGCTCAGTGAACTTGAACTCGATGAGAAGCATGTTCCGTGCCTTCTCCTTGTCCTCCCAGGTAATGGCTATGTCGGCGCTCGTCCTGTTCTGGCCGCGTATGCCCCTCTCCTCGAAGTAGTTCCTGTCCCGGGGCCCCACGTATTCGAAGTCGATGTCGGTCACCGTTTTCACGTCGCTGTAGAAGCGGGAGAGCCACGGCCGGAGAAGGTCGAGGTGCCCCAGCAGCGGGAAGAAGATATTCACCGACATCACCTGAGAGCTGAGCATGTTGTGCTTCTGGTTGTGCCAGGCGATCTCGGACTGGGCGAAGTGCTGGACTGCGGCGTAGGATATCTCGTCCCACAGATTGAGCGACCAGGAGTCCTCGGGCAGAATGTGAGGGTGAGGATTGCCTCCCCACCAGCCCATCTGCGCTACCCCCAGCACCTCTGTCTTGTAAACGCTTTGCTTATCTTCCATTCGCTCGCGGAAATCCTGAACTGCGATAACCATCAGTCCATCTCCTTCCTCAGCTCGACAATGCGGTCGCGGTAGAGCGCCGCCTTCTCGAACTCAAGATTCTTCGCCGCCGTCCTCATCTGCGATTCCAGTTCCTTGATCAATCGCACCATCTCGTCCTTGGAAAGTGCGGCAACAGTATACGGGGCACGAGCTTCGGCCACAACCCTCACCCGGTCGGTGATATCCTTGACCGCCTTCTTGATACCCTGCGGTGTGATGCCGTGGGCCTGGTTGTATGCCATCTGGATATCGCGCCGCCGCAATACCTCGTCCATGGCCGACTTCATCGAGCCGGTCACGGTATCGGCGTACATTATAACATGCCCGTCCACGTGGCGCGCCGCCCGCCCCATGGTCTGAATCAATGCGTCCCTCGACCTGAGGTAACCCTCCTTGTCGGCATCGAGGATGGCCACCAGGCTCACCTCGGGAAGGTCCAGTCCCTCCCGCAGCAGGTTGATACCCACCACCACGTCGTAGATACCCAGTCTCAGGTCGCGCAGGATCTCCACCCGCTCCAGTGTATCAATCTCGGAGTGCAGATAGTGGGTCTTGGTTCCCATCTCCTTGAGGTAGTCGGCAAGCTGCTCCGCCATCCTCTTGGTCAACGTGGTCACCAGCACGCGCTCGCCGCGCGACACGCGCTGCCTGATCTGCTCCATCAGGTCGTCTATCTGCCCCTCGGTGGGCTTCACCTCCACCGAAGGCTCGAGGAGGCCGGTGGGGCGGATCAACTGCTCCACTATCTGTTCGCTGTGCTCATACTCGTACGGCCCCGGCGTCGCCGACAGGTACACCGCCTGGCCGATGCGCTCGTCGAACTCGTCGAAGTTGAGCGGTCGGTTGTCCAGCGCCGACGGCAGGCGAAAGCCATGCTGCACCAGCGTCTCCTTACGCGTGCGGTCGCCGCCGTACATCCCTCGTATCTGGGGCAGCGTCATGTGCGACTCGTCGACGAAGAGGAGGAAGTCCTCGGGGAAGTAGTCCAGCAGCGTCCACGGCGCGCTGCCCGCGGCTCGCCGCGCCAGGTGCCGTGAGTAGTTCTCCACGCCGGAGCAGTAGCCCGCCTCGCGCAGCATCTCCAGGTCGTAGTTGGTCCTCGACTCCAGCCGCTGCGCCTCGAGCAGCTTCCCCTGCGCCTTGAGCTCCTTCAGCCTCTCCTCAAGCTCGACCTTGATGTCCTCGATAGCCGCCATCAGCTTGTCGTGAGACGTGACGAAGTGCTTCGCCGGGTAGATGTCGATCGAGTCCCGCTCGGCCAGCAGCTCGCCGGTGAGCGGGTCCACCTCCACGATGCGCTCCACCTCGTCGCCCCAGAACTCGACGCGCACCGCCAGTTCCTCGTACGCCGGCTGTATCTCCAGCGTGTCGCCCCTGACCCGAAAGCGGCCACGGGTGAAGTCGATGTCGTTTCTCTCGTACTGCATGTCGACGAGCTGGCGCACCACGCGGTCCCTCTTCCTCTTCTCCCCCCGGGCCAGGCTGACCACGAAGGAGTGGTACTCCTCCGGCGAGCCGAGGCCGTAGATGCACGACACCGAGGCCACGATGACCACGTCGCTCCTGGTGAAAAGCGACCGCGTCGAGGCGTGGCGCAGCTTGTCGATCTCCTCGTTTATGTCGGTCTCCTTCTCGATGTAGGTGTCAGTGCGGGGGATGTAGGCCTCCGGCTGGTAGTAGTCGTAGTAGCTGACGAAGTACTCCACCGCGTTCTCCGGGAAGTACTCCTTCAGCTCAGTGGCGAGCTGGGCCGCCAGGGTCTTGTTGTGGGACATGACCAGGGTGGGACGCTGTACCCGCTCGATGATGTTGGCCATGCTGAAGGTCTTGCCGCTGCCGGTCACACCGAGCAGCGTCTGTCGCTTCAGGCCATGCTCCAGCCCCGCGGCCAGCCTGTCCACAGCCTGCGGCTGGTCGCCGGTGGGAAG
>CAYTKL010000059.1:0-9358 GCA_964438305.1 uncultured Dehalococcoidales bacterium
GAATACGCCCGCGTCCTGGCGCTGCAGGGAGCCGACGTGTTGGTGTATTCCGCCAACTGGCCGCAGAGGGAGGGGTCCTACATCGGGGCCTACCCCGACTGCGTTGTCCCCACCCGGGCCATCGAGAACCACGTGTACTGCGTTGCCGTCAACCGTGTCGGTGAGGAGCGGGGGACCAGGTTCTTCGGGCGCAGCCGCGTCGCCGACTACTTCGGCCGGCCCCTGGCGGACGGCAAGCACGGCGAGGAAGATATCATCTATGCCGACATCGAGCCGGCGCAAGCGCGCCAGAAGCGGGTTGTGGTTGTCCCGGGGGAGCACGAGGTCAACGTCATCGGGGACCGGCGCCCGGAGCTGTATGGCCCGGTATGTCATCCCGCGTAGATTACGTCCGCAGCGGGAAGGCGCTGCGGCATCAGTACCACGACTTCACGTGGTCGGCGATGATATCCAGCGCTTCGAATAGCTGGGGCTCGGGCAGGATGTACCCGGTCCTGATTCGCGCGTAGTCGTGCTTCGGCTCGGGATGGATGGAGATGCCGCCCTTGAGGGCGGAGAGGTCGGCCTGCAGCAGCTTCTGCTTCAGGCCGAAGTCGAGGCTGAGCCGTTGGGCGAGGTAATCGTCTCCTTTCCACCCCACATCGACGACATTGCCGCCGAACTGGCGGCTTTTCCTGGTGGTCATGGTGGTCTTCTTCTTCTTGCCGGCGCTGGCAAAGGTGGGGCGGCTCACCACATAGTCGAGGTAGTAGTTCACCCCATACTGACTGGCCACGCCGATGACGTTCACCGAGTCTATCTTGCTGTCAGCGAGTTTGATAATCCCCACCACCTTCTGTGCCCAGCTACCCTTGCGTCCCTTCCCTTGCTGAGGGCTGTCCTTCGATAGGACTGTCGCGTCCACGCCTATTCCGGCGAGGTGCTGGTGGAACTCATCTACCTTGCTTTGCCCGCCCTTTCTCAAGCTCCACAGGGCGACGGGTATGCCGATCGCGGCGAAAATCGCTACCAGCAAGGGCAGCAGGTCAGTCCATTCCACTGGTCCCCTCCCATTCGTCTGGTCACCAGGGCGAGCCTCATGATACTCCCAGGACGTTGCCTTCGGCAAGGCTCCCAGCGGCGCGGCCATGGGGCGTTGAGTGCGCGTTGTCACTGGGCATGCAAGCTGATATCATTGCCCAAGACCCACCATTGCCACAGGCGGACGCAGCATGGGCATCATCGAGACGAAGGAGCTGACCAAACGGTTCAAGCACGTACTCGCGGTCGACAGGGTCAATCTGGAGATCGAGGAGGGCGAGTGCTTCGGGCTGTTGGGGCCGAACGGGGCGGGGAAGACGTCGCTGGTCAGGATGATTACCGCCGTGTCGCCTCCCACTGAAGGCGAGGTATGGGTGCAGGGCAGCAGCCTGGAGCACTGCGCTCGTGAGGCCAAGGCGATGATGGGGGTGATACCGCAACTGGATAACCTCGACCCGGACCTCACCGTGTGGCAGAACCTGATGACCTTCGCTCGCTACTTCAACGTGCCCAAGAAGATGGCGCGGCAACGCTGCAGCGACCTGCTGGCTCTGTTGAAGCTGGAAGACAAGCGCAACAGCGCCATTCGCGAGCTTTCCGGCGGCATGAGGCGCAGGCTGCTCATCGCCCGCGGCCTCATCAACAACCCCAGAATAGTCATTCTCGACGAGCCCACGATCGGGCTCGACCCGCAGGCGCGGCACCTTGTATGGCAGAAGCTCACCGAGCTGGAGGCTCAGGGGGTCACGCGCATCCTGTGCACCCACAACATGGACGAGGCGGCCACCCTGTGCGACCGGGTGGCGATCATGTACGAAGGCAGAGTCCTCGACCTGGACAGCCCCGCCGCGCTGGTCGCCAGTCACGTGGGCAGTGAGGTCTGGGAGATTCAGATGAACCCCGAGGACAGAGACACGGTTCTTGCCGGGCTGGAGAGCCGGCGGCTCGACTTCGAGGACGCCGGGACCCATGTCTACGTCTTCCATCTCGACAGCGGGCAGGCGCTCGGCGGCCTGATCGGCGATGGTCAAAGGGTGAAACAACGGCCGGCTACCCTGGAGGATGTCTTCTTCCGACTGACGGGGAGGTCTCTGATCGAATGAAGCTCTTCTCGTGGCGTTGCATCCGAATGTGGCAGCGCAACAAGGACGTGTTCTTCAGGTTGTGGCATTCCGAGGCGCCCGGCGCTGTCGCCGAGCCTATCATCCTTCTCCTGGCGATGGGCCTGGGCCTGGGGGCTTACGTGGGTCTGGTGGACGGGCAGCGGTATATCGAGTTCATCGCTCCCGGCGTCATCGCCAGCTATGCCATGTTCAGCGCCAGCTTCGAATGCACCTACGGTACCTTCTTCCGCATGGAGTACCAGAGGACCTTTGACTCCATCATCGCCACGCCGCTGAACGTCGAGGACGTCATCGCCGGCGAGATCTTCTGGGGGGCGACGCGGTCCATGCTGACCGGCACGGTGATACTGGCCATCGCGGCCGCCTTCCAGCTTGTGCATTCGCCGTGGGCGGCTATGATACCGCTGGTTTGCTTTCTCCAGGGGGTAATGTTCGCCTCGATTGCGGTGTTCTACACGTCACTGGTACCGGCCATCTACACCTTCAACTACTACTTCACCCTGTTCATAACCCCGATGTTCTTCTTCAGCGGGGTGTTCTTCCCGCTGACCTCGTTTCCTCAGATAGTGCAGACGTTGAGCTGGATAGTACCGCTGACGCCGGTGGTGCATCTCACCCGTTCGCTGGTGAGCGGCGACGTGCACATCGGCCTGCTGTGGGCGTTCGGCCTCATCCTCCTCTTCACCGCGGCGTTCTTCTCCCTGTCGCTGGTGACCATGAGGCGTCGGCTGGTGGTCTGAGGGGTGTTCAGGTGGGGGCGGCGTGTGTGATGGAATGGCCGCCGCGGCTCAAGTGCGCGCGCGGCCGGCGTCAGAAGAGGACACAGCCGGTCCAGGTTATCCTGTCGGGGTGGAACCTGTTGTCCAGGCCCAGTCCGTCCAGCAGGGCGAGCACATCGATTGCCACTGATTCCAACGACACTCTCGCCTTGTCGGGGTAGGGGCACGGTTCAGCGACCCTGGCCTTGCACTCGTCGCACAGGGCGCAGCTTCCGCCCATCATTCCCCACACGTCGTCGATTCCTTTCGTTCGCAGGAAGTCCTCCAGTTGAAGGATGATATGGTGCATGTCGATCTTGGTCTGCCTGAGACCTTCGCGGTCGTTCCTCACATCAAGAGGCTTCGAGTACTGAAGCAGGACGCCCCGTTGATACTTGTCGAGCCGCGCCGCGGTCTGCTCCACCGAGCCCACGTAGGGTGGACACATGTAGTGGTTGCGGTAGTTCCCGCATTTGCCCTCGAAGCACAGCTCCCTTATCCTCTGTTGCGGGACGAGGAGTCGGGGGTCCAGTTCCACACAGGGCCCGATTCCGAGGTTTTGGGCGATATCGATGACGGCTTCTGCCAGCGTATCCATTGCCTGACCTGGCGGCCTCTACCCTTCCGTGCGCCTTACTTCGAACACCACCGGATTGTCCGCGTCGGGGCAGGCGGCAACGGCCTTGCTGGGGTCTTTCTCCCAGGGGAATGAGCCGCCGAACTCCAGCACCTGGGCGAAAGGGAACAGCGCATAGAAGGCCCACGAGCACATGTCGCAGGGGGTCTTCTGACCGATGACGAACTCGTGGCCGACCTTGTGACCGGCCGCACAGGTCCCCTTCTGCGATATCACCGTGGCTGTTATCTGTGCCATTGCGTCCTCCTGCCGACGGGCGTCTTGGTCTGTCCTTCGGGCACGAAGTGCCGTTATTGGCCCGCTCCGCCGGCCCCTGCGGTTTCGTCGAGGAGGCCGCCGACTTCAGGTGAGCTGGCGATACAGCGTCACCTCGGGGCGTGCGGCCAGCAGGGTCGACACGGCGCGGGAGAACTCCTTGAAGTGCTCGGTGGACGAGTGCGCCTGAAGCGCTTCGGCGTTCTCGTATTTCTCATAGACAAGGAAGGTGGTCGGGTCATCCATGCCGCGGTGGACGACATAGGCGACCGTTCCCGGGTCATCCATCACCTTGGGCATGAGCTTGCGGAACTCCTGCTCCAGGTCGTCTCCCTTGTCATCCGCTGCTTTGAGCACTGCTGCGACGACGATCATTTCGGTTTCACCTCCGCACGGTTTCTCTTCCCGGGCTCTCTGCCAGTGGTCTTGCAGTGCCGAATCTGGCCGGGGTATCGGGTCATTCTAGCACGACCTGTGCCGCCTTGGCAAAGCGGCCCCTGTCCCTGACCGCGTCGCCGGGCCGTCTCTGGCGGAATGGGTCGTGGCGGTAGCGCTGAAACGCGGGTGGCGCCCCTGGATTGAAATTCGCTGGTTCGAGGCTTACTATAGTCGCGGACAATCGGTCATCGGGGGATTGAAATGGCTGACTACGAGGAACTGTGGCTGCTCAAGGACTCGCTCAAGGCTGACATAAAGCACAGCATACTGTCCGAAATCGAAGACATCGCAAGAAAGCAGAGCGCCGACATGAGCAGGGTGATAAGGGAGACGCTGGAGCAAACGGCGCAGCGGGTCCTGGACGATGTCAACCTGGACAAGGCAACGGGGCCGGTGCTGGAGAACACGGTTCGCAATGTGCTGGAGGCCCAGTACGCCGACCTGGTACAGCAGGCCGTGGCGAGTGCCCAGTACCCCAAGCTGATTCAGAAGGCGCTGGCGGCGGCAACGCCGGAGATGAAGAAGGCCAAAGAGGTCTTCGCCGAGGTGGTGGAGGAGGCGGTGAAAGAGGTCATACGGGAGGCTATCGTCGAAGCGCTGGCTGAAGTGGTGTAGTCGCAGGTGCGGGCCGGCACCCAGGGGCCTCGGACTGTGGCGCACAGCAGAGATGATGCGGTGAGGAAGAAGCCATGAGATATACCAAGATTGTGATGCTTGGCCTGGTAGCGGTTATGGTGGCCACTCTTGTGGTCAGCATGGGACGTTTCAGGCCCGCGCCCTCCGGGGCGCCGGCTGCGACACCGGTTGGGGGAGGAACGCCGGCGGCGGTCGAAGGGTATCTGGCCTACAGCGACGAGGCGAACGGCTTCACCGTCCACTACCCCGAAGAGTGGACGCCGATTCCGGAGGAATGGCGCACGGAAGAAGTCGTTGGCGGCTTCCGGGACGAGTCGGCCTGCGGCGGCATCTACTCCAGCTTCAGGGTCGGCACGAAGGAGGAGCCTTCGGGGGCGACCCTTGAGGAGTACTGCCAGTCACTGAGAGAGGACTACGCCGCGCTCGAGGGCTGCACGTTCGTGGCTGAGGAGGCCATGACCGTGGCCGGCGTCGAGGCGATGGCACAGGAATACACGCTTGTCGAAGGCGAAGTGACCGTCAAGAGGGAACAGATTATCCTGGTGCAGGGCACGAGGGTGTGGTTCATCGTGTGTGACGCTGCCTCCTCCTGCTGGGGCGCGTATGAGCCCGCCTTCGATACGGTAGTGGACAGTCTTCAGCTCCACTCGTAGACCTCCTCGACGGCGCGCCCATCGAGGCGACAAAGCCAATGCGAGTTCAGCATGGGCATGGCTTAGCGGACGTGATAACCGTAAGATGCGCCCGGTGTGGCGGCAAGGTCTTCAGGTACGACAAGGCCGGCAAGGGACGGCTGCTCCACTGCTGGAGAAGCCGCATCGTGAAGGACTACAGTGTGCGTGCGGCCGCTGAGGTCAGGTGTGAATGCGGCAATCTCATCGGCACCGACGAAGGCAAGTGGGTCAAGATGAAGCCCCACTCCTTCGTCTGCACCGGGGCCATCTCCAGGGGCTGAGGGGCCGCCCAGTCCCCAGGTGTTGGACACCAGGCGTTGCCCTGCTGCAGCGAATCGGACTCGTTGAGGGACAGACATGCGGATAGTCGCGTTTTCCGATGTTCACGGCAACCTGCCGGCGCTGGAGGCGGTCCTTGCCGCCGCCGGCGGGACTCCGGACCTGTTCCTGGTGGCCGGCGACCTGGTCGGCTTCGGCCCGAAGCCTCGGGAGGTTGTCGATTTGGTGCGGAGCCGTGGGTGTCTCGTGGTGAAAGGGAACGTGGATGACTACGTCGCCGACCCCGGCGCCCTGGAGCGACTCCTCCAGGAAGTCCGCGAGGCCAGGGACTCAGGGGGCCGCTACCGCCTGCCGGTCCCGCTGGAGGTCTTTCCCGACGACATGGCATGGGCGCGCCGCGAACTGGCTGACCGGCTGGACTACGTGGCCAATCTGCCCTTCTCCCTTTCGGTTGAGCCCGTGCCGGGGCGGGTGCTGAAGATGGTACATGCCAATCCACGGGACATGACGTGGCCCATCCGCCTGCGCATGCCGGAAGAAGAGCTTGTGGAGATGACCCGCGGCGTGGACTGCGAGGTCCTGCTCTTCGGCCACCATCATATTCCCTTCGTCAGGGCTGTGGGACCGCTGCAACTGGTCAATGTGGGCAGCGTGGGGTATCCGTGGGACGGCGACACGGCAACCGCCTATACCGAGATAACCTTCGACGGCGATGGGTGGCATGCCCAGCAGCACCGGATACCCTATGATATCGCCAGGGCGGCGGCGCTCATCGAGGGCT
Organism: uncultured Dehalococcoidales bacterium; assembly: GCA_964438305.1. GTDB lineage: Bacteria > Chloroflexota > Dehalococcoidia > E44-bin15 > E44-bin15 > CAYTKL01. The sequence goes on from CAYTKL010000059.1 coordinate 6,603, forward strand.
CGACCATGCCCCACAAGGAGCCCATCCTGCGCCTGCTGAAGACGGCGAAGCGAGACGCGGCGGCATAGCTGTTTGGCGTCAGGCCCTGTTGCCCTCCTCCGACTGTTTGAAGGGGTATCTCTCGCCGGCGGGAACGGGAATGTCAAGCCAGTTCTCGCGGGGGACCATGGGGCAGGCGTAGTCCTCACTGTAGGCGCACGTCGGGCTGTACGCTCTGTTGAAATCGAGGACCCACTTTCCCTCGTCGGTGCGGTCTCTTTGCGGCAGGAGGTCCAGGTAGCGCCCCGCGCCGTATGTCTCCTTACCGCAGGTGGCGTCTCTGAAAAGCACGAACAGGGCCGCCTCGTACGGGGCGCTCTTGTATGCTTGAAGCGTGCACTCCCTGCCGTCGACGGTGAAACGGAACTCCCCCCACGTGAGATAGTCCTGCTCTCCACCTTTCAACGACGGCATGGTCACTATCCGTTTCTGCTGGTGCTCGTGGAACTCAAGCTGGAAGACGTAGTCCGGGTCCACAGGGAAGTAATCGAGCCCTTGAAACCCGGCGCGGTCCTGCGGCGACAACGGCGACTGGTCGTGCTCGGCGAGGAATGCGTCCTTGTCCTGCCGCTCCCGTTCGATCTGGGCTTTCCATTCATCGTTCTGCATCGCTCTCCTTCGTAGTGGCGGAATCCGAAACGCCTTCGGCTTCTCTGCGGCGCTATGACCTGAGCTCGTCCAGGTCTCGGTAGCCGTCCAGCGATTCCGGGTTGCTCAGGGCCTCGCGGTTGGTCACCGGCCTGCCGTGGACTATGTTGGCTACCACGCTCTCCATCTTCTTCATGTTATGGGTGTAAGGGATCTGGGCACCTGGATGATCCTGGCGGGAACATGCCGCGGGGAGGCGTTGTCGCGCAGAGCACTCCTGATCCTGGCTTTGAGGTCCTCGGTAAGCTGGCGTCCCTCTTTCAGCACCACGAACAGGATGACCCGCTGGTCTCCCTCCCAGCTCTGGCCTATGGCCAGGGAGTCGGCTATCTCCTCCACCTTTTCCATCTGATTGTATATCTCGGCGGTGCCGATTCGGACGCCGGAGGGCATCAGCACCGAGTCGGAGCGGCCGAAGAAGGTGATGCCGCCGGTATCGCTGTGAAACATGACATAATCGCCGTGACGCCACACGCCGGGATAGACGCTGAAATAGGCGTCTCTGTACTTCGCGCCGTCGGGGTCGTCCCAGAAACACAGGGGCATGGAGGGGGAGGCGGCCTCGCAGACAAGCTCGCCCTGCCGGTCGACCACCGCGTTGCCGTGTTCGTCGTAGGCCCTGACCTTCATCCCCAGGGCCGGGCCCTGCAGCTCGCCGGCGTACACCGGTTCGGTCGGACTGCCGGCGGCGAAGCAGCCGTTGATGTCGGTGCCGCCGGAGATGGAGTTGAAGTGAAGGTCCGCCTTGACCTCGCGGTACACGTACTCGTAGCCTTCGGCGGAGAGCGCGGAGCCGGTCTGCGATATCTGGCGCAGCGACGACAGATCGCAGTCCTTTCCTGGAGTAGCCCCCTGGCCTCTCTGGGCGTTGATGTAGGTGGCGCTGGTGCCGAACACGGTTATCCCCTCGTTTTGTACCAACCGCCACATAGCGCCCGCATCGGGATAGCCGGGGTTGCCGTCGTAGAGGACAACGGTGGCACCGACGCCCAGTGAGCTGAGCAGCCAGTTCCACATCATCCAGCTACAGGTGGTGACGTACATGATGGTGTCTTCGCGCTTCAGGTCGGTGTGCAGCAGCAGCTCCTTGAGGTGGTTGATGAGGACTCCGCCGGCGCCCTGCACCATGCATTTCGGCTTCCCGGTAGTGCCCGAGCTGAACATGATGTACAGCGGGTGGTCGAAGGGTAGCTGCTCGAACTCGATGGCGAGTCCCTTTTCCTTCGAGGCGAAGTCATCGTAGCGCACGCCGTTGGGAACGCCGCCGATGTCGGGCCTGTCCCCGGTGTACGGGGCGACGACGACCCTCTCGATGGAGGGTATCCCCGTCGCGATCTCGGCCGCGTTGGACAGGGAGTTGAAGGCCTTTCCCTTGTAGAAATAGCCGTTGGCGGTGAACATGACCTTCGGCGCAATCTGGCCGAAGCGGTCGAGGACGGCCGCGGGGCCGAGGTCGGTGGCGCAGGAGACCCACGTGGCGCCGATGCTGGTCGCCGCCAGCATGGCCACGGCGGTCTCGATCATGTTGGGCATGTATGCCGCTACGCGGTCTCCCGGCAGGACGCCAATGTCGCGGAGCGACCCGGCCAGGCGCGCCACCGAGTCGTACAGCGCGGCGTAGCTGAGTCTTGCCGACGTTTGGCTTTCGCCGCGGAATACCAGGGCGGTGCGGCTGTCTCTGTATCTCAGCAGGTTCTGGGCGAAGTTGAGCCTGGCCCCGGCGAACCATTTGGCGCCGGGCATTCTGGTAACGTCGTCGACCACTGTCTGATAGCCCTGGGAGGCCCTTATCCCGGCGAAGTCCCACATGCAAGCCCAGAAACCTGGTATGTCGGCGACCGACCAGTCGTGAAGCTCGCGGTAGGAACTCAGGCGCGTTCCATAGCGCTCGTTCACCAGGTCCATGAACCTGGTCACGTTGGCGTCTCTCCTGCGCTCAGCCGACGGTTCCCACAGCAGCTTGCCCATACGGTCTTCTTCCTCGGAATACGCCACGGCTCAGAGGACGCACGGCGTCATCTGATTGGCGCGAGACTAGCATGCACCATGTCGCCGCCCTTTGACAAGCC
>CAYTKL010000060.1:0-9315 GCA_964438305.1 uncultured Dehalococcoidales bacterium
CCCACCTCATCGTCGAGCTCGCCGAGCACATCGGCCAGATTGACTACATACGGGGGCTCCAGCAGGACGTCACCCCGGTGAAGCGCCGTGAATGAAACAGCCAGCGTCTCCGTAGTTGTCCAGCCCAGCGCCAGCCGGAATGAGGTGGTTGGGTTCGAAGATGGCGTGCTGCGCGTGAAGATCGCGGCCCCGCCGGTGAAGGGCAAGGCCAACAGAGAGCTTGTCGATTTCCTGAGCAAACGGCTCGGCGTGAGCAAGGGGAGCATCACCATAGAGAAGGGGCTGACCAGCAGGCGGAAAGTCGTCGCCATCGAGGGGCTCAGCAAGGACGAGGTCCTGCGAGGATTGGGGGCCACGTCTTCGGAATGAAGCTCTGATGGTTCAACGATGACAACTCAGACGCAAACCCCAGTTGTCATTCTGAGGAGCGGAGCGACGAAGAATCTAGAGCGAGGTGACGGTAGAGCCGCTCTTCCGAGCGCGACGCGGAGATTCTTCGCTTCGCTCAGAATGACATGAAGGCGAAGGGGCTGACCAGCAGGCGGAAAGTTATCGCCATTGAGGGGCTGAGCCAGGACGAGATTGCGAAGCGATTAGCGCTGTGAGTATAGGAGGAGGTACAACATGCTGGACAAGCTGTCAATCGACACCATCGCCGCCATCTTCGAGGCGCTGCCGATGGAGGTCTCCTTCGTCGACAGCGACGACACCGTCCGGTACTACAGCAAGGGCGACAAGCGCATCTTCCGCAGGACACCCTCGGTCATCGGGATGAAGGTGCAGAAGTGCCACCCCCAGAAGAGCGTGGACAAGGTGGGGCAGATCCTCGCCGACTTCCGCGCCGGCGCCAGGGACACGGCCGAGTTCTGGATCGACCTCAAAGGGCGGACAATTCTCATCCGCTACTTCGCCGTACGCGACGTGGCGGGCGCCTACCTCGGCTGCCTTGAGGCGACCCAGGACATCACCGACCTGAAGAAGATCGAGGGGGAGAAGAGGCTGCTCGACTGAACATATGAGAATCGTTCACTTCGCCGATTTGCACCTGGGGGTGGAGAACATACGCCGTGCGCGCTTCCCCCACAACCGTGCTATAATCATCCTGCCGGAGGTGAGGAGTGGAATACACCGTCGTCATCAGGAAAGCACCTGACGGAGTCTACATTGGTAGCTGCCCTGTGCTTCCCGAAGTGCATGCCCAGGGCGAGGACCATGAAGAATGCCTCGCCAACATCAAAGAGGCACTTGAGCTCTGCCTTGAGTGCCGCAAAGAGCGCGGCGAGGAAATCCCGCTCGAAATCGAGACCAGACAGATCACCGTTTCCATATGACGAGGCTATCCCCGCTCAGGGCCCGACAGGTCGTCAGGGGACTTCGCGCCTTGGGGTTCGAGAGAGTCAGACAGAAGGGCGGCCACGCGATCTTCCATCACCCTGACTGCCGCCGTGCCTCTATCCCGATTCACCCGGCCAAGACAATCAGCCCCTACCTGCTCTCTGACGTGCTGAGACAGCTTGACGTCGACGAGGACGACTTCATCAAAGCTGTACGGCGGCGATAGGCCTGCGGCCAGTTGGAGACAATGAGAATCGTTCACTTCGCCGATTTGCACCTGGGGGTGGAGAACTACGGGCGCATCGACCCGCAGACCGGGCTGTCGACGCGGCTCGGCGACTTCCTGTCGGCCTTCGACGAAGTGGTGGACTACGCCCTGAACCAGAACGTCGACCTGGTCCTCTTCTGCGGCGACGCCTACAAGAGCCGCGAGCCCTCTCAGACGCACCAGCGGGAGTTCGCCAAACGCATCTGGCGGCTGGCCTCCAACGACGTCCCCGTCCTTCTCCTCATCGGCAACCATGACCTGCCCAACGCCGTCGGCCGCGCCACCAGCATCGAGATATTCCACACCCTGGCCATACCCAACGTCACCGTCGCCAACCGCCCCGGTACCTACCGCATTGAGACCAGAGCTGGCCCCCTGCAGGTAGTGGGCCTGCCCTGGGCACGGCGCAGCATCCTCCTCAGCCGGGACGACACCAGGAACCTCACCCTGGACCAGATCAACGACAGGGTGGAGCAGATACTGACCGACCACATCATGACCGAGGTGCAGGCCCTTGACGCCAACGTGCCGGCTATCCTGGCAGCCCACGTCTTCGTCCAGGGGGCCCAGACCGGCTCGGAGAGAGGCATGGTGATGGGTCACGACTACATGCTGCTCCACAGCACCGTGGCCAACCCCGCTTTCGATTACGTTGCCCTGGGGCACATCCACAAGGCGCAGGTGCTCGGCGAGAACCCCCCTGTGGTCTACGCCGGCAGCCTGGAACGCATCGATTTCAGCGAAGAGGACGACAAGAAGGGGTTCTACGTCGTCGAGGCAGGCGAGAACCGGAAGGCATCCTACGAGTTCCAGCCCGTCCACGCCCGCCGCTTTGTCACCATCGAGGTCAACGTCGCTCCCCTGGAACCCGACCCCACCCAGGCGGTCCTCGACGCCATCGCCAGGCACGATGTGAGCGACGCCGTGGTGCGCGTGCAGGTTGCCATCTCCGAGCGCCTTGAGGGACTCCTCGACGAGGGGGAGGTCCGGCGGGCGCTGAAGGACGCCCACTATGTCGCCGCCATCGCCAGGGAGGTAGAGCGGGAGCGCCGCCCCAGAGTGGCCGGCTTCACCGCCGAGGGCATGACCCCCATGGAGGCGCTGGAGGTCTATCTGGACTCCAAGAACGTGCCCAAAGAACGACGCAAGCTGCTGCTGGAGTACGGCCAGAGGCTTATCGAAGAGGCCCGCTCAGAGGATTCCTGAGCCCCTCCCCCTCAACGCTCACCCGCCTTCAGCATACCTGCCCCATATCACGCCGGCCGTACCTTGATGAACCTGCCGGCTATCACCGCTATGACCGGCACCAGCAGCGTCAGGGCTGCGGTGGCATAGAACGCGCCGTCAAAGCCTCCATAGACGAAGAACAGGCCGACCAGCGGTGGCCCGATCGCCTGACCCAACCTGAGGATGGTGGCGTTGATCGACATGAAGGCCCCGCGGTACTCCAGAGGAGCCAGGTTGGCAATCGCTGTCTGAAGGCTGGGCATGTTGGCCCCCTGGGCTATGCCGAAGATGATGGCCGGTATGAGCAAGAACCACAGGCTGGGCATCGACGGCACCAGAGCCAGGGACAGGGCATAGATGACGAAGGTCAGCTTGATGATATTCCCCAGCGAAAGCCACCGGTTGATCCAGCCGAGCTGCGCCGAGACGGTGGCAATGAACACCGACGTCACGGCCATGAAGATCCCTATTATGAAGGACGAAGCGCCGAAAGACTGGCCCAGATACAGAATGAAGTAGGTCATGTAGGCGCCGAAGATGATAGTCACGGTAGTGACCCCGGCGGCAAACAGGGCAATCACTCGTATGTCCCAGATGCATCTCCAGGTGCCCCCCAGGTAGTCCCTCAGGCTTCCCGACTTCTCAGGCTCAGGGTTCCGCAGCATCATGAGCGCCAGTATGCCTATGGGAAGGGCCAGAATGCACAGGGCGAAGGGATAGTACCACCCCAGAAGCGCCAGCGCCCCGCCGACGGTGGGCCATGCGGCGGTGCCGACGCTGACGACGCTCCCGTTGAGCCCTATGGCCCGCGCCCGATGCCTGCCGGCATACATGTCGGCGATGATGGTGACGTTGATGGAGCCGAGCGCCGCCCCTCCGATTCCCTGAACCGCCCTCAGCGCCAGCAGGGTGTTGAAGTCACGCACCAGCGCACAGGCCGTCCCCACGATGGCGAAAATGAACAGTGAGGGCACCAGTATTCTTCTGCGCCCGTAGCGGTCGGCGAGCACCCCGAGGAAGGGCGAGAGTACCACGCCGGGCATGGTGAAGGAGGTGATGAGCAGCCCCACCTGCACTTCGGATATGCCCAGGTCGCGCACTATCTGAGGAAAAGCCGGGGAGATGGCGGTTACCCCCTGCACCGCCATCAGGCTGACGCCGAAAATGATGAGGAGGTTTCTGTCCCGGTACAGCTTGGTCTCAGACACTCCGCATTGTCCTATGATCAGACGAAGGCCCAGGCGCTCCAGCGCCTATGCATACAGTCACCATCCAGAATACCCGTCAAGCATACCCCGCACCAGGTCCTGAGCGCATGTTATGTCAACGACCAGGCCCCCGATTCTACGCCTGCTTCGGCTTGACGAGCTTGCCAGCCACCGCGCCTACGACGGCCACCAGCAGCGCAAGCGCAGCGGTGGCATAGAACGCGCCGTCAAACCCTCCATAGATAAAGAACAGGCCGATCAGCGGCGGTCCAAGCGCCTGCCCTCCCCTGAGGATGGTGGCGTTTATCGACATGAAGGCCGCACGGTGCTCGAGCGGGGCCATGCTGGCGATCGCCGTCTGAAGGCTGGGCATGGCCGCCCCCAGGGCCATGCCATAGATGACCTGCGGTATGAGCAGATACCATATGCTGGGCATGAACGGAATCAGAACCGCGGACAGGGCGGTGACCACGAACGACAGCTTGATGATACCCCCCAGCGAGAGCCGGCGGTGCATCCTGCCGAGCTGCGTGGAAGTAATGCCGATCGCAGTGCAGGTGATGGCCATGAAGTACCCGATTCTGAAGGACGAAGCGCCAAACGCCTGGCCCAGATACAGGTTGTAGTAGGTGAAGTACGCACCGAAGACGATGACGTTGTTCAGCACGCCGGCGGCAAACAGCGCAACAACCCGTATGTCACGAAGGTACCCCCACGTGCCCTTCAAGTACTCCTTGATGTTGCCCGACTTCTGGGGTTCAGGATTCCTCAGATGGGTGAGTGTCAGGATGCCCATAGGAAGGGCAAAAATGGAGAGGGCGAAGGGATAGTACCACGCCACGGTTGCCAGCGCCCCACCCAGGAGGGTCCACAGGGGCATACTGATGAACATGACGCTCGCGTTGAGCCCTATGGCACGGACGCGCTGTATCCCCCCATACATGTCGGCGATGATGGTGGTATTGATGGAACCGAGCGCGGTCCCACCCAGGCCTTGCAGGGCTCTCAGCAGCAGGAGCGTATTGAAGTCGCGGGCGAACGTACAGGCCACCCCCATGATGGAGAAGATGAAGAGGGAAGGCACCAGAATCCTTCTGCGTCCGTACCGGTCGGCGAGCACGCCGAGGAAAGGCGAGAGTACCAGGCCGGGCATGCTGAAGACGGTGATGAGCAGACCCACTTCAAGCTCTGATACCTCTAGCTGCTTGACAATCTGGGGAAAGGCCGGGGCGATGGCCATCATCGCCTGTACCGACATCAGGTTCACGCTGAGCATGATGAGGAGATTACGGTCCCGATAGAGCTTGACCTCGGACACTCAGCACTCTCCTTTGATCAAACGCGGGTCTACACGGTCCGGCACCCGTGCACGCGGCCACAACAACGGCTCCAACGGGGAAGCATACAGACGGTGTTGCCGACAGGCCAGAGAGTGGCCCACCAGCAACACTCCCCGAGGGAATCTGCGTGCGCGATGGCCGCAGCCGAGATGCGACCCCATCCTACCACACATCAACCGTATTGCGCACCACATCCGGGGCACGCGTCACGTCACTACCCCATCCTGATAATGGTGGCGTTCATCGACATGAAGGCAGCGCGGTGCTCGAAGGGGCTATGCCGGCAATGGGCCTGTGGATGCCGGCGATGTTGACGCCTCGGGCTAGAGCGAAGGTCACGTTCAGGTTGCGGTCACGAAGCAGACTGGTCTCAGCCATGCTCCGCCCTCAGGCAAAACAGGGTGTTGTGAGCAGCGGACCCGCCAACACGCAGCGCGGCAGCGTCTGCGTCACTCGAGATACGAGTGGATGGACGGAAAGCAGTAGAGCGAATGACACCCGGCACCGCCGGGAAGCGTCGACGGACGCAATGGGGACTTGCTGGCTTCAAAGCGCCGCCACCACCCGGTCATAGCCTTCGACCAGGCCACGTACCACGTCGCCGGCGCTCACGATATCGTTGACCATGCCGGCAATCGAGCCGCAGTACAGCTCTCCGTCCTGAACATTGCCGTCCAGTTCGCCCGACCGCGACCGGCCAAGGCCGATGAGGACCAGCAGCTCCTCGGGCGTCGCCCCACCACCCTCCTTCTCCAGCATGAGGGCGGTGAACTCGTTCTTCAGACCCCTGGTGGGGCCGAGCTTCCTCCCGGTGATCACCGTCCCCGTGTCGACAGCCTTCACCACCTCGTCCTTGAAGTTCTGGTGAGCCATGCACTCAAGCGTCGCCACGAAGCGAGTGCCTATCTGCACCCCGTCCGCGCCGAGGGCGAAGGCGGCGACAAGGCCTCGCGCGTCGGCTATCCCACCAGCCGCCACCACCGGCACATCCACCGCATCCACTACCTGAGGAACGAGAACGAATGTAGTCAGTTCGTCGAACCCATTGTGGCCGCCGGCCTCGAAGCCCTCGGCGATCACCGCGTCCACGCCGCGCTTCTCGGCGCCCTGCGCGTGCTTCACCGAGGCAACTACGTGGAGGACTCTCACCCCGGCGTCCTTCAGATAGCTGGTGTAGAGCGCCGGATTCCCCGCCGACGTGGTGACCACCGTGACCCCTCCCTCGATTGTCGCGTCGATAAGCTTGTCGACGTCGGGCGTCTGCAGCGGCAGATTCACCGCGAAGGGCTTGTCGGTAAGGCTCTTGGTCCTTCGTATTTCGCTTCTCAGGTTCTGCTCCATATCATCTTCAAGCTTCATCCCGGCGGTGGGGCTGATTATGCCCAGCCCCCCGGCGTTGGACACTGCGGCGGCAAGCTCGGCGTTGGCGATCCAGTTCATCCCTCCCTGGATTATGGGGTAGTCTATGCCCAGCAGGTCGCAGATTCTCGTCCTCTTCATGGTATTCCTCCTTGAGGCCGCATTCTATCCGCTAGGGCGGAGTCGCGTCAAGGAACGTGTCTGCTCACCTCATATCGATTGCACACCTACCGCGACCCGTCGCCGCCGGCAGCGCACCCGCCTTGAGACGCCGGACACCTGTCGAGGACGTATCGCAGGCATGCGGCCTGTTTCAGCACGAGGCGAATGCCGCCATGTTGACGCTAGGCGACGATTGAAGTAGAATTCGCTGGGAACACGAGGGAGGGATGATGAAAAGAGACCTCATGGAGATCCTCGCCTGTCCGGTCTGCAAGGGTACACTTGAGCTCATCGTAGAGGAGGAGGACGACAAGGAGATCGTCAAGGGATCTCTGTATTGCAGCAACTGCTCGGTGCACTATCCCATAGAGGAGACCATCCCCAATCTGCTTCCGCCGGAGCTTCAGAAATAGACAGGAGGTAGCATGCAGACGTCTCGACTCGTCGGTGGCCTGATTTGCGTACTTGTGGTGGCGATAGGAGCCGCCTTCGTCTGGGGGATAGTGGTCAGGAGCTACTGGGCGGTGGCGATTCCGGTGGTCATCGGCTTCCTGGGCATGTTGACCCTGGGGTTCTGGATCGGCTGGACCATGGCCGTAACCAGGATCGAGCCCCCACCTGAGGCCACCGAGGAAGGCACTGCGGAAACAGAGTCCAAAGCCTAGGGGAGGTTGCGGGGTACGTAGGTGACAGAGGAGTCCGGGGACTCGAAGACCTGGACTTTGCAGACGGCAAGCCCCCTTTCCTGAAGCCCTTCACAGATGGTAGTGGCTATGTTCTCCGCTGATGGGTTAATCTTGTCGAAGGGCGATATCTCATTGAGGCAGGTGTGGTCAAAACGAGCCAGTATCTCCCTCAGGTGACCCTTCACATAGGCGAAATCGCAGGCAATTCCGATGTCGTTCACCTCAAGCGCCCGCACCGTGGCTATCACCTCGTAGCGATGCCCATGCAGGCCCTCGCACTTGCCCCCGTACCCCCTGAGGAAGTGCGCCGCGTCGAAATGCTCCCGAACCGATACCTCGAACATCATTTGCCCTCCAACTTGCCGACTTTCTCCACCCCCTGCTGGTCGTGAACCGCCGCCGCCAGGTCCTTGACGCTCTCACCACTGACCGGATGGACCAACTCCGGGCTCAACTCCATAAGGGGAACGAGCACGAAGGCGCGCTCGGCCATCCGAGGGTGAGGGATGGTCAGGTCCGCAGTCTCCATGCTGAGGTCCCCATATAGAAGTATGTCCACGTCTATTGAGCGGGGACCACCGGCGAAGCTGGGCACCCTGCCCAGCGCTGCCTCGATACCCTTGATCAACGATAGCAACTGGAGGGGGCCCAGGTCCGTTTCGGCACGGCACACGGCGTTGAAGAACATGGGCTGCTCCTTGTGTCCTACCGGCTCGGTCTGGTACACGGAAGAGACCTGCCGGATGGTGAGCCGCTCGCCGAGGAGTTGCAGCGCCTTCTCCAGATTCGTCTTGCGGTCCCCGAGATTGGAGCCAAGGCCGAGATAGATGTCCATACCGTCACCCTACCCTTACGATGGCATCGGTCATCCTCGAAACACGCACCATCGCGAGCACATCGTGCACCCGCACGATGTCAGCGCCATTGGCGATGCCCAGCGCTACAGTGGCCGCGGTGCCCTCCAGACGTTGGTCGGCGGGCAGGTCAAGGACATGTCCGATCACGGACTTGCGGGACGTTCCCAGAAGAACGGGCCTGCCCAGCGCCTTCAGCTCGCCCAATCGCCGCATAAGCTCCAGGTTCCCCTCCACCGTCTTGCCAAAGCCAATGCCGGGATCAAGGATGATGTTCTCCCAGGCGACCCCGGCGTCCGACAACAGCCTGATGCCCCTCTGCAGGGATGCGATGACCTCAGGCACGATCTCATCATACGCCGTTTCTCTCTGATTCGAGGCGATTACTATGGGCACGCCCCGCTCAGCAGCCACGTCAGCCAGCTTGGGGTCGCGCTGCAAGCCCCAGACGTCGTTGACCATGACCGCCCCGACGTCGAGGGCACGCCTCGCCACCTCCGACCGGCAGGTGTCAATGCTTATCGGAACCGCGGCTTCCCTGGCGAACCTCTCGATGAACGGGAGTACCCGCCCCATTTCTTCCTCGACCGAGATGGGCTCGAACTGGGGACGGGTGGACTCACCCCCCACATCGATGATGTCGGCCCCCTCCTCCACGAAGCGCCTTGCCTGCTCCAGGGCGGCATCGAGGTCGCCTCCCAACCCGTCGCCGGAGAAGGAATCAGGGGTGAGGTTCACAATCCCCATGATATAGGTCCGCTCTCCCCACCTGAACTCGGTGCCACCGCACCTCGTAACGCCAAGGTCCAACTTCATCACCTCTAGAGTCTAACACAGGCGCCAGGCATTGAGAATACTTGACACGCCAGGCCTGAA
>CAYTKL010000061.1:0-9258 GCA_964438305.1 uncultured Dehalococcoidales bacterium
GGAGGTCTGGGGTACAGGGTGCCTATGCGACCGCGGGCCACGCGACGACAGAGAACCAACAGGGTAGCACTTGGCTCCCAGAATACTCGGTGCCATGGGCCCCACCGGGCAAAGGAGGTGAAACGTGGAGCAGGAGCTATCACACGGGCAGCTTCCCCCGGTACTCAGCACCAACCCCGATGATCCCGTAGAAGGGAGATGCTTTGTACGTGGGGCGTTCCGCTGGTATGAGCGTTTGCAGGGCGAGATGGACAACGTGGCTTTCTCACCGGTCGCCAACTCGGAGGAAGAGCTGCGGCGCTGGCTTTCGGAGCAGGGAGTGCAGGACCTGGGCGAACCCCCCACAGCGGCTGCCCGCGTTGTACAGCGCGAGTTCCTCGAGCAGCTCTTTCCCGAGGTAATAGGGCTATCCGAGGAGGACTTCTGGCAGCTATTGACAGACCAGGAGTGGGAGAAAGAGGAAGAGCGGCGATGGTAGGAGCATCGCAGTGGTGCGCGAATACAGACAACCCACGGCTACTTGACAACCGAAGGTCAACAATCAGTTCACTGGGACATGCCGGCGTCGCGGCTTCAGCGCACTTGAGGCGGGGCAGTTCATTCGGTCTCTCATTCGCCTTCCGCATCCTTGGTTGCCGCCGCGTACCGTCCGATTACGCCCTGTCTTTGGGACAGTACGCAGTCCGCCAGGAAGGCACAGGAAGTGCGGCGGTCTGGCGTAGCTTGGCCGGCGTACCTATCGGGACGACACGGTTGCCGCCATCCAGATAGGCGGAAAGCTAGTGGAGTCCCTCAGAGCCAAATACGCAGCGATACGTATTCTGCGGGCTCTCAGAAGGACGTATGCTTCAAGTACGGAGTGGGGGTGTGTCGAGGAAGGCGGAGGAGATATCACGGTCTATCTGCAGTAGTTGGGGACGTCGGAAAGGGAAGCTGATATAACCTTGGATCGCGACAGGCTCGTGTGACGAGGCCGAAGAGGTTAGCGGAACTCTGGCGTCCCTGGCTACGGTCAGCAAGAGTGCTACGTTTGAACCAGAAAAGTATCTGCATCACGATGACGGCAAGTATGGAGAGTGCTATGATGACGAACCTGCGAATCATCTCCAGGAGTAGCGAACCATTCCAGGATCGCCGACAGGCGGGCAGGCTTCTTAGCGACGGGTTGGACCACCTGTACGGAAGGCATCCGTTGGTGTTGGGCGTGCCGCGGGGTGGTGTCGTCGTGGCGCAGGAGATGGCGCACCGGCTCGATGGCGACCTTGACGTCGTGCTGGCGCACAAGCTGGGCGCGCCGGGTCATCGCGAACTAGCCATAGGTGCCGTTGCCGAGGATGGCAGCGTGCTTGTAGACAATGATCTCATTGGCCGATTGGGGATAGACAGCGCCTACCTGGAGGAAGAAAAGGAGCGGCAACGCTCAGCAATAACACACCGCGTCGAAATTTTTCGCAAGGCCTTGCCAAAGATGCCGTTACAGGGCAGAGAAGTCATCGTTACAGACGACGGCGTGGCCACTGGGGCCACCATTCGGGCGGCATTGATCGCGGTGCGGCAGGAGAGACCGCTCTCTCTTACAGCTGCTGTCCCGGTCGGGTCAGAAGACGCGCTGCGGCTTCTCTCGTGGGAGGCAGATGAGGTGGTCTGCTTGCGAGTTCCCCCCTTGTTCGACGCAGTGGGCAGGTTCTATGTGTGGTTTGTACAGGTTGAGGACGGGGATGTGGTGGAGATGCTGCGGGAGGAGAACAGCAGGAGGGTCGACGCGGGAGCCCGAGGCGCGGAGGGCCGCTAGCACGAACAGGTCGCGAGAGGAGTTCAGGGCGATGGAAGCGACACGGGACCCCACGTTTGGAGGTGCGTTGCGGGCTGGCAGGGAAAGGGGCTTTCTCATAGGAAGCCATGTTCCCCAAGTGCCCATAGGGATGGTGCTGCTGACGGCCATGTCGGATGGGCGGCAAGACCACAGCCAAGACTCTCTGGTGGGGCAGGTACTGCGCGACAGAGGTCTGGCGACACTGAGCATTCGGCTCCTGTCGACCGCGGAAGAGGCACAGGAAAGACGTAGGCGCTATCTGCGGTTTCACTCAGAGTTGTTCGCGGAGCGGCTTGAGGCCATGGTGGACTGGGTCAATGCCATTCCGACCATGGAACATGTGAAGGTAGTGCGTGCGCTTCAGCAGGAGCGTGGCTGGGCAGTTCGCGGTGGAACACCTCATGTGACCTTGCTCGAGAGTCACGCGCGGGCCTTCCACCGCAACGGTGGCTTGGTCTCTCAGTCGGCAACTCCAGCACTCCCACCCCGACTCGCCAAGAGGGCGGTCGCAGCGCTTCGTCTCCCTCTGGCGGGGCGATTGCCAGCTTGGCGGTTTTGTAGACTTTTTGAAACACTCTTAAGTGCACCTCAGAGGTCCCCGCAGGCAGCCTTTCGCGCACCTCGGCGCTGCAACTACGCCGGGTACTGACCAGTAGCGCCGCACATGTCCGCGCACTCGCCCTTTGGCTGCGGTGGACGGTGGGGCTGCCCGCGACCAGGGAAGATTCGCGTCTCAATCCTGCATGCTTCTTGCCCGCCGGGCGGTTATCGGGACAACTGAGAGTCTGTTTGGAGACGGGAGCGTGCGATATGTGTCCTGCCGTGGTCCGTGCTGAAGGTCTGCTGCAGCTTCTCCGCCTTTGAGATCAACCAAAGTAGCACGATAGGTTGATGGAGTTGATACGTCGTGTGACAAGAGCCGCGCATCATGCATAGAGGCCTTCTGGGTTGTGCGTTGTGCTCATTAGGGGAACGCTCACCCGCACTGAAGCGAGGAATAGCTTGCTGTTGCAGCACTGTTGTCAACTCTGTGCCAGGGTCCGCAGCCCTTCCGGCATGGTGTGAGGCCCTTCGTGATGGCTCTGTCGGGACGAGCCCAGCGGGCGCGATGCTTCTTTGTTCAGACGCAACCTCTTGCTCCAGGACAGGAATGGTCTGACTCATTCGATATTCCAAGATCACGGGCGCTTGCTGGCCAACCAAGGGGCCTGCCACTGAGCCTCCTCGGTTCGGGGTCAGTCTGGCCCCGGCAGGAAGACGAAGCCTGACCCCTGAGGTGGCTCCTGATAGTCCATGACCCTTGCCACAACCATGGGCGCTGCATCAGGTCCTATGAGCAACAGACTCTCGCCCTGTTCGCTTCGAACAACTTGGTCACCTTCCCTTTCCCGATCCCAAGCCAGGTGTAGCTCCTTCCCTTCAGCAGAAGCGGAGAGCCTGGCAGCCATTCCCGGCTCCGGCTGCTGGAGCTGCAGGATCTCCTCAAGCTTTGCTTTCGCACTCGTGGTCACCTCTAACATAGTCCCTCCTTCTCGCCTGTTGTCCGTTCAGCTATGCATATCCAAGCCCTACAGTGGCAGTTCGATTGTCTCGCCCGATTCGAGCGGAACCACCTGATCCCTGAAGCCAACGTCGATCGGTGCGGCTCGCGATGGCTGCGAGGACAGCTTGGCCTTGTCCTGTGTGATGTCGAATCCTATCCAGTGCCCGCGATACCTGATGTCAAACCGAAGTCGGCTCAAGTCGTTGGGAAGGAAGGGATTGAGCCAGAGCATGTCCTGCCGTGTCTCCAGCCCGGTGTAGCATCGCTGGATCACGTCGATGGTGCCTGCCATGGCGCCCAGATGTATTCCTTCGGCTGTGGTGCCACCCTGTATGTCTGATACATCGCTCTCCAGCGCTTCCTTGAAAAGGTGCCATGACAACTCGCGCTTGGAGCGGGCCAGGACCCAGGAATGAACAACCTGGCTCAATGTGGAGCCGTGTGAAGTCCGCTTCATGTAGTAGTCGATATTCCTCGGGATGGCATCATCCTCCAACTCGTAGCCAAGACGCCCAAACAACTCGCGCAACTCCTCAGCGGAGAACAGGTAAAACAGCATCAGCACATCGGCCTGCTTCGAGACCTTGTGTCGGTTTGGCGTGTCCCCTTCCGCTTCAAGAATACGATCCAGCCGCTGTATGTTGCCGTATTTGTTCCGATAGCCTTCCCAGTCAAACTCCTCCAGTTCTTCATACCCTTCGAACTGGCTGATGATTCCTCCCTCGTGGAAGGGAATTCGCATCTTGCGGCTGACGTCGTCCCAGTGTTCTAGTTCCTCAGCGCTGAGAGAGAGCTTCTCCCAGAGTGCCTGGCGACGGTCCTCGGCGAGCACATCCAAGGCCTCGAGGGCACGACAGATCACCCAGACCGCCATTACATTGGTGTACGCATTGTTGTTCAGGCCCGCTTCCTGCGCGTCGGGATAGGCTTCATGGTACTCATCGGGCCCCATAACCCCTCGAATCTCGTAGCGGCCGAGAGAGCGATTGAACTCTGCTATGCTCGACCAGAAACGCGCGATCTCAAGAAGCATCTCTGCGCCATAGTAACCAAGGAAGTCAACGTCGGAGGTCACCTGGTAGTACAGCCACACGTTATAGGCGATGGCGGCGCTGACGTGACGTTGCAGGTGACTATTGTCCGGGATCCAGCGCCCCGAGCGCGGATTCAGGTGAAGTGTCTGGCTTTCTTCCCGGCCATTGCTTCCACTCTGCCATGGGTACATAGCACCGGCGTAGCCTGCCCTCCTTGCCGCCCAGCGCGCTTCTGGGAGGCGGCGGTAGCGGTACCCTAGCAAAGCGCGTGTAAGGTCAGGCATTCGGAAGTTCAAGAAGGGGAAGACAAACAGCTCGTCCCAGAGTATGTGCCCGCGGTAGGCCTCGCCGTGCAGGCCTCGCGGCGGTATGCCCACGTCCAATTCCATGGTGGCCGGGGAAACGGTCTGTAGAACATGAAAGATGTGCAAGTGGAGTACCAAGGCGGCTCGGCGACTGTTGTCTATCGTAAGGCGACAGCGCTTCCACAGATGCTCCCAGTTGAGCAGATGTCGCTGCAGCAGATCGTCGAAGCTACCGGCTCGCTGCACTGCCTTCCTCGCCTCGAGACCGCATTCTGATATGGCGTGGTCCCTGGACGTATACAGTGCCGCCACCTTCTCGATGGTGATCGCTTCGCCTCGGGCCACCTCGAGAAGGAACTCCTGAGCGGCCTGTCGCACGTCACTGGCGACCTCAGCCTGCAGGCTCAACGGTCTGCCTCCACGGATGACCCTCGTTCGGGCGGCCTCGCCGACCCTGATGTGTGACTGGCTCGTCTCGACCACCAAGGAAATGGTCTCGTCATCGACTGTCACCAGCTCCGCCGGCATGAGGTGGTCGCCATTCAACTCGCGATAGCGCTCAACGCCGTCGTTGGTTACTCTGCCGTCTATGCCCGACCGAATGCGAATCTCGCCAGCCCAGTTCTCGGCAACGATGGTGGTCTCGAGCGCTGCAATGTGCGGATCGGCCATGCTGACGAAGCGCCGTTGCGTCAGGCGTGTCTTCCGACCTTGGTCGTCGGCGAATCGAACCAAACGTGTCAGCACACCGCGCCGCAGGTTCAGTTCCTGACTGTAGTCCAGGATATCGACCTTCCGGAGGCGGAACCAGTCGCCATCGCCCAGCTTGAAGGTGAGAGACAGCCAGTTGGGAACGTTGACCAGGCTTTCGTTCTCAATCGTCTGGCTGGCAACCTCAGACTTGAGCCGATTGTAGCAGCCAGCCACGTATGTGCCTGGATAGTGGACATCGTCAGCACCCGCTTCAGGAGCGGCGCCGCGCGTGGCGAAGTAGCCGTTGCCGAGAGTGCAGAGCGCTTCCCGTACCCCCTCGCATTGAGGCTCAAAACCCTCGTACACCAGCGTCCAAGGGTCGGCATGCATCTCTCTTTCGGCAAGCGGCACCAAGTCCTCAAGCAGTCGGAGCACCTCCTCTGTATCGCGCAGGGAGTACTCTGCCGCAGTCTCACGCTCGTCAACCCCCACCGCAATAGTTATGCCCCGTTCGCCTATCGCTCGGAAGGCATTCTCGTCGGTAAGGTCGTCACCGATGAAGAGAGGCACCACCTTCCATCCATCCATGTAGAGTCTTTCGAGGAGCCACAGCACTGCCTTGCCCTTGTCCCAATCTACATTTGGCTCTATCTCGAAGACCTTCTTCCCATGGGATTTCCGCAAGTCGGATTCCTGCTTCGCCACGTGGTCCACTCGTTCCTCCACGGCACCCACCTGAGCATCGTCGACCGTCCTGTAGTGAACCGCGATGGAGAATCTCTTTCGGTCAATGCGCGCCCCCGGGATATCGCTCAAGTCCTCTCTGAGTCGGCGCTCCGCGCGATCGAGGGCCGGGAGGAAAGGCTGTCCGCGCTGCTCATCGCGATACGTATCTCCCGGGCCAGCTATGTCGAAGCCATGGCTGCCAGCATACAGTATGTCAGACAAGCCAACCTTGTTCTTCACATCCTGAAGGTCGCGACCGCTGATGATAGCCACGGTGTAGTGTTCGGCGAGCCTCTCGAGAACGGCCCGAGCCTTGGTGGAAAGGGTGGCCTCGTCTGGGTCTTCAACGATAGGCGTTAACGTACCATCATAGTCCAGGAAGATGGCGTGCATCCCTTTGTGAAGGCGGTTGAATATCTCTCGCCTGCTATTCAGTGCCGAGGGCAGGTCCTTCATAGAGTGTTTCTCTTGATCGGGGCGCACTCCCCTAGGTTGCTCCCCCATCTGCAGTTCCGCGAGGTCACCCACTACCAGGTCCGCGCCATGCTGCTTGAGTTCCTCACCATGATTGTGCCGGGCGATGCCGATTACGAGGCCAAATCCTCCCTTCCTACCCGCCTCGACGCCAGCGAGAGCGTCCTCTACTACCACAGCCGTCTCAGGTTTGACGCCAAGTCGCTTGGCAGCTTCCTGGAATATATCCGGTTCGGGCTTGCCGGTGAGGCCTGCCTCAGCCATGTCTATGCCGTCCACCTTCGCATCGAACAGATTCATGACTCCCGCCGCCTGCAAGACCTCCTCACAGTTACGGCTTGACGATATCACGGCTGTCTTCATGCCTCGCGCGCGGAGCCTTTCAATAAAGGCGATGGACGACTGGTAGGCATCGATTCCCTCATCCCTCAAGACTTGCAGGAAGTACTCGTTCTTCTGATTGCCCAGCCCACACACGGTCTCCTTGCCCGGCTCATCATCGGGGTGTCCGTAGGGCAACGAGATGCCGCGGGCCTCCAGGAAAGACGAGACGCCGTCATAGCGTGGCTTGCCGTCGACGTAGCGGCGGTAATCCTCATCCGGGTCGAACGGCTGGAATCCCTGCCCCTGGCGTTTCGCCCGCTCTTGGAGGTATTCGTCAAAGAGCGTTTTCCAAGCACGGGCATGGACCGTGGCCGTGTCCGTGACCACGCCATCCATGTCGAATATGACCGCCTTCGCGCTATCCAAGCTGATCTCAGTCCTGTCTCTCGCTCCCATTCTTCAGCCTCCTGCCTCGCTCTCCTTGGCTCGTGGTGCCCTCATGTCTGGCATCACCGCGTCGCCTCCCAGTGTCTTTGCTGCGGATGCAATGCACACCATCCTCGCTCAGAACTCACTCGTTGTGTGACGACTGGCGACGGTTCGCCTCTGTTGAGAGGATGCCTTGTCACCGGACCTTTCTTCGATTCCGTCCAGTGCTCGATGTACGGTCACATTGACAAGACTCAATACCGTGAACGCTACCAGTGCATAGCCCCATATGGCCAGCGCGTACGTCCACCCGACGGGATATACAAGCACACCATATACCGCGAAGAGGGTGCCGATGACCTGTGTCCCCTCCAGCGCAGCGAACAGGTATCCACTGGGCCACGGTCTCTGCCATGGGAAGCCCTGGGTGCGGGTGAGGAAGATGGTCATGTGTCCAGCCACCAGCAGCTTGAGGAACATCATCGTCTGTATCTCCTCTCGGGGAAGGCCCATCCGCTCACTGATAAACCAGAACATCAGGAAGGACGTTCCCACACCTGCTACGCCAAGAACTGTCGCAATGGCGAGCACGCGATGCATCCGCCAGCGGACGGGATGGCTGGCGGTACGGGCGTTGTCCCAGGCAATGGTCATGATCGGAATGTCGTTCAGAATAGCGAGGAGCACGATCATAATGGGCGTCACCGGGAAATAGTGGAGCGCGAGGATGGAGATCGCCATGAAGAGCAGTACGCGCATGCTTTCAGTGATGCGGAAGGTGGCATAGCTGATCATGCGGGAGAAGATGCGACGTGCCTCTTCTATGGCGTTGATGATGACCGCCAGACCACGCTCAGTCAACACAATATCCGCCGCAGCACGGGCCGCATCGGTGGCTCCGGGCACCGCAATGCCCACATCCGCCTGTCTGAGAGCTGGCGCGTCATTGACGCCATCGCCGGTCATGCCGACGATGCGGTCGTTGGCCTGAAACGCCTTGATGATGCTGAACTTGTGCTCCGGGGTTACCTCCGAGAAGCCATCGGCGGCGAGCAACTCCTCGCTCAGCCGGGGTTCTTTCCTCGCCCTTGCGCCTGCCTCTTCTTCGCCCTCGGGAAACAGCTCGCTCGCCTTCTTGATGTTGTCACCCAGCCCGATCCGCTCTGCCACCTGTCTGCCGATGGCGGTGTGGTCTCCGGTCACCATTCGCACATCCACCCCTCTACTGTGCGCTTCCCTCACGACTTCAGCGGAATCATCCCAGGGCGGGTCCAGGAGGGGGAGAATCCCCAGATAGCGCCATTGCCCGTCGTCTTTGCGCGCCACCCCGAGGGACCGGAATCCGTCTTCGCCGAGGCGGTCGACCTCTGATGTTACTCTCTGGCGCAACTCATCGCCGGCATCGACGAGTTGCAGCACTGACTGGGGTGCTCCCTTGGCAACCGAGAACCTGCTTCCGTCACGCTCGACTTCCGCCTCGGCTCGCTTGCGTGTTGGATCGAAGGGTTCGAACCCGACCACCTTGTATTGGTTCAGCTCTTGGGAGTCTCCCAAGCCAGCCAGGACTGCCCTGTCGATGGGGTCGTCAGTGTCCCTTTCCGCAGTGAGGGCGGCGGCAAGAACGACATCATGTGCCTCCTCTGCTTCGATCAGCACCGCTTGCTGCAGTTCCAGCTCATTCCGGGTCAGGGTGCCGGTCTTGTCGGCGCACAGAATCTCCAATCCGGCCATTTCCTCCATGGATGCGAGGCGGGACACAATGGCCTTCCATCGTGCCAGACGGCTGGCACCCACAGTCATGGTAACCGAGAGCACCGCAGGCAGGGCTTGCGGGATTCCGGCCAATGTCAGGGCCAAAGCGAAGAGCAGGACCTCTATCAGTGGATCGCCCCTCAGTATCGACACGCTGATGATGAT
>CAYTKL010000062.1:0-4986 GCA_964438305.1 uncultured Dehalococcoidales bacterium
GGCTGGGCCTGGTGGTACCGCAAGTACGCACCGAAGAACAAGGAGCTGGCCGAGAGATGCAAGGAGACCGCGTGGAACGCGGTGGACTACATCGCCCACCGCTACCGCGACAGGGTCTTCCTCGGCGTTGGCATCCCCTACAACAAGGAACTGACCACCATGGAGGAGATGCAGCGTGCCGGCAGGAAGCTCTGCAGTATCGACCCCTCCATACAGACCACCGCCATGGCCTACTTCAGCGGCGAGTACAGAAGCGACATCGAGTGGCCCACCCAGGAAGAGATGGAGGCGGTGCACCGCCTCCTCGAGGAGACAGGGCTTACCACGGTCCAGTGCTTCGCCATCAAGTTCATTCCCCCGTCGCAAGGCTGAGGCGGCCTCCGCTCTCGCGGAGACCACTCAAGTCAGGCTTCATCCCCAAGGACGTCCCAGGTTCCCGCCCGGACGAAAGCTTTGCCTGACTCGAAGTTGACAACCTTTCTCAGGCTGCCATAAGATTGCCGGTAGAACATGGAAGGAACACAGGAGGTCTGAACATGGCAATGGCATTGGAGGGAATCAAGGTCCTGGACCTCACGCGCCTCGCGCCGGGACCCTACTGCACGATGTTCCTCGCCGACCTGGGAGCGGACATCATCAAGATCGAACCCGGAGGAGGGCGCGCCCAGGCCTTCTCTGGTGCCCTGGGAGGGGAGGAGAGAAGAGCCTACGACGCCGAGAACCGCAACAAGAAGAGCATCGTCCTCAATCTCAAGGCGGAGGAGGCCCGCCAGATTTTCTACGAGCTGGCCAAGGACGCCGATGTCATTGTTGAGGAGTTCAGGCCCGGTGTGGTGAAACGCCTGGGAGTGGACTACGACACGATAAAGAAGATGAACCCCAGAATCGTCTACTGCTCCGTTACCGGCTACGGGCAGGACGGCCCCTATCAGGAGCTGTCGGGGCACGACATCAACTACATCTCCATAGCGGGGGCGCAGAGCATTATCGGCGAGAGGGATGGCCCTCCCGCGGTGATAGGCAACCTGATTGCGGACTATGCCGCCGGCGGCATGCAGGGCGCTATAGGCATCCTCGCCGCCTTGATGGCGCGGGAAAGAACGGGAAAGGGACAGTACGTCGACATATCGATGACCGACGGCGTCCTGTCATTGATGCACGCTGAAGCGGCGCAGTATTTCTCCAGCGGGTTCGTCCCCACCAGGGGAGACATACTCTCCTTTGGCGGCATGCCTTTCTACAACATCTACGAGACCAAGGACGGCAAGTACGTCAGCCTGGGGGCGCTGGAGCCGTGGTTCTATCAGAACCTGTGCAAGGCGCTGGGCAGGGAGGACTTCGGCCCCCACGAGTTCGACAAGGGTGAGAAGCGGGAGGAGATATTCGCCTTTTTCCGCGAGACCTTCCGCACCAAGACGAGGGATGAATGGGTCGAGATGTTGAGACAGGCGGACGTGCCCGTCGCCCCGGTCTACTCTCTGGATGAGGTGTTCACCGACCCGCAGATGCTCCATCGCAAGATGGTGCTGGAGCTCGACCACCCCAAGATGGGAAAGGTCAAGCAGGTTGGGGTGTCCATCAAGCTGTCGGACACGCCGGGAGAGGTGAGGAGTCTGGCGCCCGTTGCCGGCCAGCACACCGACGAGATTCTGGGCGGACTGGGGTACAGCAAGGAGAAGATCGAAGGGCTGCGAAGCTCCGGTGCCGTAGCCTAGCCTTTTAGGTGCAGAGCTCCCGCTGGCCCTCGGGGGCCGAGGGGCGCATGACGAGAATGTGTAGGGGCGTTCAATTGAACGCCCCTACGTCACGATGGTGCCGAGTTTCCAGTGTAGTTGCCTGATTCATCAGGCATGGCTGCCCAATGATTTGGCCGACCACCTCGTCCGTTCCGTTCGCCCTGTCTCCGGAGGCGACTCGCCGTGGCGAGAGCCTGTCGAAGGGCGGAGGGCCGCTGCGCCCTCGGTGCGCTTCCCCCCCAGGTGGGGTTCTCCCACCCTCCCACCCCATGGCGCTGCGCCACAGCGCGGTACGTCCCCCACCCCACAGCGCTGGTCGCACGGCCAGCGTTTTGTATCGCGCACTGTAGTTGCCTGATTCATCAGGCATGGCTGCCCAATGAATTGGGCCACTACCTGGTCGGTGCCCCCGTTCGCCCTGAGCTTGCTGCCTTGGGGGTGCCTGTGACATCTGTAGGGGCGTTCAATTGAACGCCCCTACGTCACGATCGTGTCGAGTTGCCACTGTAGTTGCCTGATTCATCAGGCGCGGCTGCCCAATGAATTGGGCGACTACCTGGTCGGTGCCCCCGTTCGCCCTGTCTCCGGAGGTCGCCAGAGTCGCCTCTGGAGACCCTGAGCCTGTCGAAGGGCAGTGTCCGGCCTCTCCAATGGGTGGGTTGGAGCATCCGCTCCAACCCGGCCTGGAGCCGATGCTCCAGGCTACCCTGTTCTATTCCGCTTGCCGCCCCTACTTCTGTTTCTGAATGTGTCCCGCCACCAGCGCCACCGCCCCCAGGGTGCCGGCGTCGTCCCCTAGTTGGGCCACTTCGATGCGGACCGCCTCACTGGACACCCGGAAGGCGCGCTCCTTCACCACCTCTATGGCCGGGTCGAGGAGCAACGAGCCCATCTTGGACAGGCCGCCTCCGACGAGGACAAGCTGCGGGTTGAAGATATTGACCACGTTCACCAGGCCGATCCCAACGTAGTAGGCGGTGCGAGAGATGAGCTCATTGGCGAAGTAGTCGCCGTCCTGAGCCGCCCGGAAGACTGTCTCAGCAGTCACCTTCTTCACATCGCCTCCAGCATAGCGCCGTATTGCCGTCAGGACTCCGGCCTCCATTTCCCGCGCCGCTTCCTGGGCGACAGCCCTGCCCGAGGCGAAGGTCTCCCAGCACCCGGCACTGCCACAGACACACGGCGGCCCCTTGACGTCGATGACCATGTGTCCTATCTCGCCAGCCGCGCCCGAGGTGCCGGAGTAGACCTGGCCGTCAACGATGATCCCCCCACCAATGCCGGTGCCCAGACCGACGTAGACCAGATTGTCAACGCCGACACCGGCGCCAAAGCGGTGCTCCCCCAGGGCAGCCAGCGTGCAGTCGTTGTGGACATGCGTTGGCACGCCGAACTCCCGCCGGATGATGTCACAAAGGGGAATGTTGTGCCAGCCGGGCAGGTTTGGCGAGAAGGTAACGACGCCTGTTCCCGTATCATGGCCCCCTGCCGCACCGACGCCTATGCCGGCGACCTCCGTCTCAGCAGTCAACTCCCTGATGCATTCGATGAGTCGCTGGATAACCGCGTCAGGCCCCTCAGCGGCGAGGGTATCGGCTGAGTTCCGCGCCTCGATGTTGCCGCTGGCGTCCGCCACAATGGCGCCTATCTTCGAGCCCCCCAGGTCCACGCCCACAATCAACTGCTTCGTCGCGCTCATAGCTCACCCAGCATATACCTCACGTGGCGGCAGGTCAATGTCAACGCCGCAGTACCTCAAGTACCCGGGGCATCGTCGCGTCGGGAATCGACAACCTCGAAGCTACGCCGGGCGCACAGGTGGGACGCGGCTCAATCGCTGAGCACCCTTCGCACCGCGTCCTTCCAGTCGGAGTAGAGCTGTTCCCTCTTGTCCGCGTCCATCTTCGGCTCGAACCGCGCTCCCAGCCGCCACAGTGAGGAGACCTCCTGTGCGTCACGCCAGAACCCCGTCGCCAGGCCGGCGAGGTAGGCCGCCCCGAGCGCGGTCGTCTCGGTGACGACCGGCCGCTCTACCGGGATACCAAGAATGTCCGCCTGGAACTGCACGAGGAAATCGTTGGCAACGGCCCCACCGTCAACCCTCAGCTTCTCTATCCCCGTGCTGATATCCCGTGCCATCGTGTCCAGGACATCGCGCGTCTGATAGGCGATGGCCTCCAGAGCGGCTCGAACGATGTGCTCCCTCTTGCTCCCTCGCGTTATGCCCAGGATTGCACCGCGGGCACGCATGTCCCAGTAGGGAGCGCCCAGCCCGGTGAATGCGGGCACCAGATGCACACCACCAGTGTCCTCAACCCTGCGGGCCAGCGCCTCACTGTCCCCGGCCTCGTCTATTATCCCCAGCCCGTCTCTCAACCACTGGACCGCCGTTCCCGCATTGAAAACGGCCCCCTCCAGAGCGTAAACCGGCCTGCCGTCCCCTCCGCAGGCGATGGTGGTCAACAGGCCGCCGCAAGAAGACACAGCCTCCCGGCCAAGGTTCACCAGCAGGAAGCAGCCGGTCCCATAGGTGTTCTTGGCCATCCCCGGCGCAAAACAGGCCTGCCCGAAGAGCGATGCCTGCTGGTCTCCGGCGATGCCGGCGATGGGAATGCCGGACGGCAGGGCCTCGTTGTCCGAGGTGAAGCCATATACCTCGCTGGAGGAGCGGACCTCGGGGAGGACCTGCGACGGAATGCCCATCTCCGCCAGTAGCTCCTCGTCCCACGCCAGGTGATGAATATCGAACAGCAGGGTGCGTGAGGCGTTGGTGTAGTCGGTGACATGCACCTGGCCCCCGGTCAGCTTCCACACCAGCCAGCTATCAATGGTCCCGAACAGTACGTCCCCGTCCTGTGCCCTCTCTCTGACGCCGGGCACATTGTCCAGGAGCCACATGACCTTGGTGCCCGAGAAGTAGGCATCGATGACGAGGCCGGTCTTCCTTCTCACCGCCTCCTCCAGACCCCGGGATTTCAGCTCGTCACAGAGGGAAGCAGTCCTGCGGCACTGCCACACGATGGCGTTGTGCACCGACTCCCCTGTCCGCCTGTCCCACAGAACGGTCGTCTCCCGTTGATTGGTTATGCCGATGGCGGAGACGTCACCAGCGTCGATATCGCCGTTTGCCAGGGCGGCACCGAGAACATCGACGGTATCCCGCCAGATCTCGACGGGGTCGTGCTCCACCCAGCCCGATTGGGGATAGTGTTGGGGCAGCTCCCGATAGGCCGAGGCAACCGCCTGTCCC
>CAYTKL010000062.1:5086-9250 GCA_964438305.1 uncultured Dehalococcoidales bacterium
CGATTGGGGATAGTGTTGGGGCAGCTCCCGATAGGCCGAGGCAACCGCCTGTCCCCGGCGGTCGAAGACGATCACCCTGGTCCCGGTTGTGCCCTGGTCAATGGCCAGTATGTACTTTTCACCCATATAGGCTTCAGGTCCCTATCGTATCGTGCCTGTTACCCGGGCCTGGTGATGCCGTCAGGCCATGTGCAATCGTGTACCCGGCTGCCGGAGAATTGCAGGTTGAATCTGGCGTGCTCAAAGGCGGATGTCCAGCCACTCCTCCATGTCGGCGAAG
Organism: uncultured Dehalococcoidales bacterium; assembly: GCA_964438305.1. Lineage (GTDB taxonomy): Bacteria > Chloroflexota > Dehalococcoidia > E44-bin15 > E44-bin15 > CAYTKL01. Next base: position 5,367 of record CAYTKL010000062.1, read on the forward strand.
ACCTGCCCGCGCCCCGGCTCGTTGAATATCTCGTGGTACTGGCCCTCGTAGAGCCGCAGCGTCTTGTCCTTGGAGGCTACCTTCTCATAGAGCATCTTGCTGCCTTCCGGGTCGGAAAGCTGGTCCGCCTTCCCCTGCATTATCAGGATGGGCAGGTTGATCTGCGGCATCTGGTCTGGCAGCGCTTGAAGCGTCCTGAGCAGCTCGGCACCCAGCCGGGCGCGGATCTTGCCGCGGTACACCAGCGGGTCATTGTCGTACGCATCCACCACAGCCTGGTCCTGGCTGATGGCGGAGGAATCGAGGACGCTGACGCCCATCTTGGGCAGGACCGCTGACAGCACCCGCGCCGCCAGTATCTGTAGCGGCGTTATGCCAGAACCTACTTTCAGGGTGGCCGCGGAGAGTATGAGACCCGCCAGTTCCTCCTGGTGCCGGATAGCGTAGGCGGTGGCGATTGTCCCTCCCATACTGTGTCCAACCAGGAAGATGTCGGCAGCACCATGATCAGCGCGAACCAGGTCGAAGAAGGTCTTGAGGTCATCAAGGTAGTCGGAGAAGCGCTCGACGTGGCACCGCAGGCCCTGTGACTTGCCGTGCCCGCAGTGGTCCAGCCCATAGACGGCATAGCCCCTGGGCACGAAGTAGTTGACCAGGTTTGTGTAGCGGCCACTGTGCTCAGCCAGGCCGGGGACGACCAGCAACACCGCCCTGAGTTCGCCGTCCGGCAGCCAGCACTGATAGTAGAGTTCAATGTCCCTGAGTCCCGTGATAGTGCCCTCTCTATGCTCCATCTTTCTGCCTCCCCCTTTCCCAGACGCGGTCCCGTCTGCCCGCTGCTGGAGTGGTGGCCCATCTTTCGCCACGGTGGCGCGTGCAACTGTAGCAACTTGCGGGATGATTATCAAGTCAGTCGTGTCTTGCACGACCGTGCCCGAGACGGCTATCGTTTCCCTCGCCGCGTCTCTTCGTATTGGAAGACATCCTCTACCGTCACCCCAAAAGCCCTGGCAATTCGAAAGGCCAGAGTGAGAGACGGTACGTACTTCCCGGCCTCAAGGGCGATGATGGTCTGCCTGGTGCAGCCGACCCTGTCCGCCAGTTCCTGCTGCGTCATCTCGTCGTGGTCGAAACGCAGTCGCCTGATGCGGTTTCCAATCCTGGCGTCGGCCACGTTACCTCATCCTCCAGTAGCCTGTGAGGATGCCGACGGCCTGCGCCAGCATGTTGACAATGAGCACGGAGCCAAAGACCAGGTACGGAAAGACAACGGGAATGTGGCCCTGCTCCCAGTAGACCTCGGTCAGGGCTATGGCCCACGCCACAAGCGACAGGATCACCGCCCACAGTTGCACCAGCAGGGCTCTGTTCACCACCACCCTATCCCGTTCGTCCATGCCCACCTTCCCGCGGCCTCGCCCGGGGCGGGTGGCAGACAGCACGATACCGTAGAGGGCGAGGAAGCCTATGACGAGGGCCGCGACGATGAGCCTCATCCCCGCGTCTTCCGCATAGGCGGTCGCTCCCCCCATGACGATGAAGACCGCCGCAATGGCGATGGCAAATGCGACCCCGAGGGCCAGGGCATACCATGCTCGTTTCTGAAGCGGTGCCATGATTGTCCTCCTTGGCGAGTGGTTTTGCGAGGCGGTAACGTCCTCTACACCTGACATACTGTACTATGTATCTTACTATTTGTCAAGTATTTCTTACATATCCTCGCCGGAAGGAGCCCACAACGCGAGGCCCACATACTGCCGAGGCAAGCCTCTTGACATCTTGACGGGATGTGCTATAATGATGGCAGAGTACTTTGCAGTACAAAGTATGCCAGAGAACTAACGCCTGGAGGACTGCCATGCCACAGGATGTTGACCTGAAACAGGTCGAGAGAAGAGCCTGGACCGCCTACTTCCATGATGGTTTGACCGACCTGTACGGCGGTTTCATACTTCTGGGGCTGGGCCTGTCAATGCTCACCGACCAGAGCTGGTGGCTGGCACTGATGCTCGTTGGCACGGCAGCGGTGTGGGCCAGGAAGCGTATCACCTACCCCCGCATGGGCCATGTCAGGTTCTCTCCACAGCGGCAAGCGAGGACACAGAGGTCGAGGTTGATTGCAGGCATCGCAGTAGGATGCACGCTGCTCCTCGGGATTGTCCTGTTCGTGTTGCTCTCGACGAAGGGCCTCCCGCAGTGGCTGGACGCATGGTTGAAGGACTACTTCCTCGTCGCCCTTGCCGTGATGATTGGGGTCATCATCGCCCTCGGCGCCTACCTGCTGGGCGTTGCCCGCTTCTACGCGTACGCTGTGCTGGTCTTCGCTGCCTTCGCCGTCGGCCAATGGCTCAACACGGCCCCCGGCCTCCCTGTCACCATAGCAGCCGGGGTCATAGTGCTCTGCGGGCTGGCGATCCTGATCCACTTCCTGCGCAAGTACCCGCTGCCCGCACCGGGGGGACCTGGTGACCAGCAATAGGACCGGCCCGGAAGACCGGGGGCCCATGGTGAGTATTGACCGACTGGTTCACGAACCGGCCCGCTTCACCATCATGACCCACCTTTACGTCGTGGAGAGCGCCGACTTCATCTTCCTCATGCGCCAGACCGGTCTGACATGGGGCAATCTGTCGTCGCACCTCAGCAAGCTCGAGGCCGCCGGCTACGTCGCCATTGAGAAGGAGTTTGTCGGCAGGAAGCCCCACACCATGTTGCGCCTCACCGATGAGGGTCGGGCCGCCTTCGACCGGTACCGGCAGAGTATGCGGCAGGCCCTCGACGTCCTGCCCGAATGACTGTGCCGCCCCAGACGCTGAGGCCCGGCCCCGTCAAAGCAGTTGACGCCCAAGAAAGAGGAAGAGGCCCCTCGGGGCCCCCTCCTCGATGGCTTGTGAGCCGTTACCGCTTCCTACCTCCTCCCTGTGCCTACCAGGACTCGCTCCTCGACGATCGTCTCCGCCCTAGCCTGTTTCGCCTTGCGCTCGCGGGTCGCCCGCATCGCCTGGTATATACCACCGGCGCTGAGGTACCAGATGAACGCTGCCGGGAAGAGGATGACTGGGATCGCCACCACCAGAGCCACTATTACCTGCCATTCCATTTCACTCCCTCCTTTTCCTGGGCCCCTCCTCCGCCCCCCCTGACTTCCACTCTTACACTAACACACCCCTGGCCAGACGACTCCCGCCGCAATGCCTGTTAGCAGTCGCCAAAAAGACCTGAGAAAGCGAAAGGGTGGCAGGCCTTTATGCCCGGACAGAACGGTGCGGAACCAAGCGAATAGACCCGGCCGTGTCAGCATCTGTCCTTCAGCAGGTGGCGTCTGAGACTTGAACGCGCGCGAGGGCCGGTACATAATGTTCGAGGCTCTTGCCGCGGTTCGGGCAGTCAGTTCAAGGGTATGGCCAATGGCAAGGATACGGAAGAGCGAGCTACACCGGCTGGAGTACGGGTCTTTCATCGTCCTGAACCTGCTCAGGACTCCCCTGACCAGGGACCAGATCCTCGAGAGGTTCTCCCGCATCGGCGCCCATTTCGGCATTCGCACGCCCAAGGTGGGGACCCCGGCACACAGCGGGCTGCTGCAGGGGGTGGACTTCGACCTGCGTCGGCTCTCGGAGCTTGGTCTCGTTGTGACCGACGAACAGGGAAGGTACTGCCTGACAGAGCAAGGAATCGAAGAAGCCGGCAAGACTGAGGCGGGCCTGGAGAAGGCCGCATCCAGGATAAGGAGCCTCGTTTCCAGCGCGGAGACGGCCTCCAAGGTGTCGGTAGTGGTGAATGTCCTGCTCTCAGCCCTCAAGCTGAGCGTGGGCCTGCTCTTCAACAGCGTGGCGCTGCTGGCTGATGGTTTCGACAACCTGATAGACGTCCTGTCAGCCACA
>CAYTKL010000063.1:0-9140 GCA_964438305.1 uncultured Dehalococcoidales bacterium
CCACTATTCCTGGCATCGGTTGGCCGACCGTCCTGGCCTGGCGCTCATCCGAATCGGACAGGCTGGTGGCCGAGATGCCTCCCGCTGTCTCAGTCCAAATTATCGGGGAGGGACGCTCCGTTGTCAAGGTGACCGTCTTCAGTTTGAAGGGGCAATCGAGTATAATACTCGCCAAATATGGCCAAGAGATTCGAGCTTATCGACCATACCGCTGACATTGGCATTGTCGCCTACGGGGCGGACCTGAAAGAGGCCTTTGCCAACGCAGCATATGCCCTCTTCAGCCTGATGGTCGATCTCGATGATGTGAGTGAGTCCCTCTGCCGTGAGGCCAGGGTCACCGCGGATAACCGTGAAGACCTTCTGGTCCAATGGCTTAACGAGCTAATCTACATCTTCGATGTGGACAATGTTCTTCTCAAGAGGTTTGAGATCACCAGGCTCACTGATACAGCTCTCAGGGCAAACTGCTTCGGGGAGAAGATCGATCCCCAGCGCCACAGGATGAAGATGGGTGTGAAGGCAGCTACCTATCATATGCTGCAGGTGGAGGAGGGCAATGGCTGCCGGGCTCAGGTGCTGCTTGACATCTAGGAGGTGACGGACGTGCAGCGGGAGGGAGTAGTGGAGAGGATAGACGACTACCGATGGGAGATCCCAACAAGCTACAAAGAGGGCATGAGGGTGCCCGGGCTCATATACGCCGACGAGGCCATGATGTCCCATATCAAGGAAGAGCAGGCCCTGGAGCAGGTGGCCAACGTGGCTTTCCTGCCCGGGATCGTGTCACGGTCTCTGGCCATGCCCGATATCCACTGGGGCTACGGTTTCCCCATCGGGGGGGTAGCCGCTACCAGGGTTGAGGATGGGGTGGTCTCTCCCGGAGGGGTTGGCTTCGACATCAACTGCGGTGTCAGGCTGCTGCGCACCAACCTTGCCGAGGAGGAAGTGAGGCCCAGAATCGAGAAGCTGGTCGACGCTCTGTATCGCAGTGTTCCCTCCGGTGTTGGCTCTGAGGGGAAGCTGAAGCTGAACCGACAGGAGGTGGAGCAGGTTCTGGTCAAAGGCGCCAGATGGGCGGTGGAGAAGGGGTATGGAGAGGCCAGGGACCTGGATGTCACTGAGGAGAAAGGCGCGATGAAGGGTGCCGACCCGGCGCAGGTGAGTGCCAAGGCGAAACAGCGGGGCTCTCCCCAACTGGGGACGCTGGGGGCGGGCAACCACTTCCTGGAGGTTGAGGTGGTGGAGGAGGTGTACGAACCATCGATCGCCTCGGCAATGGGGATCGATAGAGTGGGACAGGTGCTCCTCCTCATTCACACCGGTTCACGGGGTCTGGGTCACCAGGTCTGCGATGACTACGTGAAGGCAATGGGTGTGGCGGTGAAGAAGTACGACATCAGCCTCCCGGACCGGCAGCTTGCCTGTGCCCCGGTGAAATCGCCCGAGGGCCAGGCGTACCTGGGAGCCATGGCGTGTGCCGCCAACTACGCGTGGACCAACCGGCAGTGCATTGCTCATTGGGTCAGAGAGTCGTTCCTCAGCGTGTTTGGCGCGGGTCGGCGCGAGTTGGGGCTGGAGATGGTCTACGACGTGGCGCACAATATCGCCAAGGTCGAGGAGTACGAGGTGGACGGCAAGAAGCACCGCCTGTGCGTCCACCGAAAAGGGGCCACGCGAGCCTTCCCGGCGGGTCACCCCGACGTGCCTGCTGCCTATGCCAGTATCGGACAGCCGGTGCTGATTCCGGGCGACATGGGACGCTATTCCTACATACTGGTCGGCACTGCGCGGGCGATGGCGGACACCTTTGGCTCGACGTGCCACGGTGCGGGGCGGCTGCAGAGCCGTGCTGCAGCGAAGAGAAGCCTGCGGGGAAACGATGTTGCCCGGCGCCTCGCCGAGAGGGGGATCACGGTCAGAACGGGGAGTATGGCGTCGCTTGCTGAGGAAGCATCGGAGGCCTACAAAGACGTTGCCGACGTGGTGGAGGTGGCGCATCAGGCAGGGATATCTCGCAAGGTAGCGAAGGCAAGGCCCATCGGTGTGGTGAAGGGATAGCGAGGCAGCCGCAGCCAGGCCCTTTGTTGGTGTTGCTTGGCGTCAGCAGAACGTGACTTGAGGGTGTTGATTGAGAACGTGCCTTCTTGAGCCGGAATGCGCCCCCTGACGTTGCGGGCCCGTGGCTATTCCTGATGCGCAGCGAGCCAATATGTGCTATAATTTCAGCAATTCAAAACGAATAATGCTATTCGTGACAAGACTGAGTAAGCCAACGTCTCAAAGAGGGAGGTGTCCAAAATGGGTGAGCTAATGAAGGAGAGGATCGCGAAGCTCAGGGAGCTCGAGGAGCAGGCGCGCGCGGGCGGTGGACCAGAGAAGATCGAGAAGCAGCACAATGCCGGCAAACTCACCGCTCGTGAGAGAATCGAACGTCTGGTTGACCCGGGAAGCTTGATCGAGTTTGGCAAGCTCTACGGGCACCTCGATGGAGCTCCCGGCGACGGCCTCATCGCCGGTTACGGCACTATAGGTGGAAGGCCGGTCTACGTCTACTCCCAGGACGCCACGGTGTTGGGGGGCTCAATCGGCGGCTTTCATGGCAACAAGATGTATCGGGCCCTTCAGCGGGCCACGGACGCGAGAGTGCCGGTTATCGGACTTCACGATTCACCCGGCGCACGGGTGCCCCGGCTTAGCGCCGATGGGGGCGCACAGGTCCGCGGGGGCATGGCGGCGCTGGCAACTGGCGCGATAATGGGTGAGAAGCACGGTGGCTCTGTCTTCTACCCCAACACGCAGGCATCGGGGGTGGTACCGCAGATCGCCGGCATCCTGGGCTCCTGTGCCGGCATAGCCGTTTACTCACCTGCACTGATGGACTTCATATTCATGGTGGACAAGATCAGCCATATGATGATCACCGGCCCTCGGGTGGTCAAGTCGGTGACCGGTGAGGACATCAGCAAGGAGGACCTTGGTGGGGCGGAGGTGCACGCCGCGGTTTCTGGGGTGGCTGATTTGAGGTATGCGACGGAAGATGAGTGTTTGCAGCAGATACGAAGGCTGTTTGGCTTCCTCCCTCTGAGCTGCGATGAACTGCCGCCGGTAGTGGATACGGGCGATGACCCCATGCGTCTCGTACCTGAGCTCAATGACGTTATTCCCGAAGACCCGGACAAGCCCTATGATGTGCATGAGTTGCTCGTCCGGGTTGTGGACAACGGCGATTTCATGGAGATAAAGCCTGAATACGCCGGAGAGATCGTGGTGGGCTTCGGACGCCTTGGAGGCAAGACCATAGGCATTGTGGCCAACCAGCCGATGGTCTACGGCGGAGCGATGACCTGCGAGAGTTCGTGGAAGCAAGCCAGATTCATGAGGTTCTGCGATTGCTTCAACATCCCGCTGGTGGTATTCGTCGATACCGCGGCCTACGCACCAGGGTCGGAGCAGGAACATGGAGGGATAATCCGCCACGGAGCCAAGTGTCTCTATGCCCTCTGCGAGGCGACGGTTCCCAGGGTTGAGGTCGTCACCCGGAAGGCTTACGGGGGCGGGAATCTGGGGATGGGCGTCATGCCGGGGCTCATGAGCGATTATGTGTTCGCTTGGCCGTTGATGGAGGCGGGGGTTGTCGGGGCGAAGGAGTCGGTGATGCTCTTCTACGGCCAGGAGATCTTCAAGGCTGAGGACCCGGGCAAAGCCATGCAGGAGAAGATCATCGAGTATCGCGACGGCATGGCCAATCCTTTGCTGGCCGTTTCCCACGGACCGTCTTTTGAAGACCTCATCGAACCGGCGGAGACCAGAAGGCGGCTGTACCAAACGCTGGAGATACTGAAAGGTAAGAAGGTGACCAGGCAGCCCAAGAAGCATGGCAATATCCCCCTGTAGCGGGTGACAATGGCCGATATGGCTTCTGCTCTCGTCTTGACTGGGATGGCGCTGGGAGCCCTCATCGTCATCTCCATCGTCTTCATGGTGCTATCCAAGCTCCTGCAGTTGGGGGTGAAGGTCGTTCACCGCGAGGCGCCAATCGGCGTCCCGGTTCAAACGCCCTCGTCGGCGAAGACTGCGACCCACGTCGCCGAAGCGCCCCGGCGCGAGGTGGCGGGGACGGCGGAGCTTTCCCCTCCCAGGCCTGCTATTGAGAAGGTCGTTACCTGTCCCATGCCGGGCACTATCCTCTCCATCAATGTAAGCGTGGGCGACAGGGTGAGTGCAGGTGACGTCCTGCTCACGCTGGAGTCGATGAAGATTCAGAATGAGGTCAGGGCTCCGGTTGATGGCGAGGTCATGGAGATACACGTCTCCGAGCGGGCAAACGTAAGACGGGCAGAGCGCCTGGTGACTATCGGCCGCGGGGAGCAGCCACTGACATCGCCCACCATAGCGGCTCGTCCGACAAGGGCGCCAGCGGCGGGGGTAGAGCCTTCATCGACCACGGTCTCCGCGGCGAAGGTTGTCATCTGCCCCATGCCGGGTACCATCCTCTCCATCAATGTCAGGGTCGGCGATGCGGTGAAGTCGGGTGACGTGTTGCTCATACTGGAGTCTATGAAGATCCAGAACGAGATCAAGGCTCCCAAGGATGGGAAGGTGAAGGAGATATACGTCTCTGAGGAGGCAAACGTGAGAAGGGGGGATCGCCTCCTTACCATAGCGTGACGATGGGGTTACTTCTGAGCAGAAAGGATACGTGATATGGTCGTGAGAGCTCCAATGCCGGGTACCATAGTCTCGGTGAATGTGAAAACGGGCGATGCGGTGAAGTCGGGTGACGTGTTGCTCATACTCGAGTCGATGAAGATCAAGAATGAGATAACCGCTCCCCAGGACGGGACGGTCAGTGAGGTGTTCGTGGCAGAGGGTCAGTATGTGAAGAGAAGGGAGCAGCTCGTCGACATTGCCTAGCGCGAGGGCCATGGGGAAACCCTAGATGCTGGAAGGCTTTTCTCTAAGCGGGACGGTTGGGCTGCTGCAGTTGAGCTATGGCAACATCTTGATGATGGCCATAGGGCTGCTGTTCATCTATCTGGGAATAAAGCGCAGGATGGAGCCCTATGAGCTGCTGCCCATCGGCATCGGGATAATACTGGGCAACCTGCCTCTGGCTCGTTTCATGAACCTTCCTTCTGACCAGATACAGGCAGCGGGGCTTCTCGGGGTGCTGTACTACTACGGCCTGTATTTCTGGAACATATTGCCACCGCTGATCTTCCTCGGTCTCGGGGCAATGCTGGACTTCGGCCCTCTCCTGGCCAGGCCGAAGTTGATCATCTTCGGTGCGGCGGCACAGGTAGGCATCTTCATAGCCCTCTTCGGTGCTCTGGGGTTGGGTTTGCCCATAGAGCATGCGGCGTCCATTGCCATTATCGGCGGCGCCGACGGACCGACCACCATCTATACCACAGCGCTGCTGGCACCCGAGGTGCTGGCGTTGACCGGGGTGGCGGCGTATTCCTATATGGCGTTGGTAGCCCTTATCCAGCCTCCAATAATGCGGGTCCTCACCACCAAAGAGGAGAGGAAGATAGTAATGAAGGAGACCCGCGAGGTCTCCCGGCTCGAGAGGATACTGTTCCCGCTGGTGATGTTGATACTCATCGTGCTTCTCGTTCCTCTGGCAGCGCCGCTTATCGGGATGCTGATGCTGGGGAACCTGCTGCGCGAGAGTGGAGTGGTGCCCAGGCTGTCCTACGCGGTGCAGAACGAGCTGTTGAACCTTGTGACCCTGTTCCTGATGCTGTGCATCGGGGCTTCCTTCTCCGCGGAGGCGGTACTGCATGTGGAGACCCTGTACATCTTCGCCCTGGGGCTTTTGGCCTTCGCCTGTGGAAGCGGTGGCGGGATACTGCTGGCGAAGCTGCATAACCTGGTATTCAAGGACAAGGTGAACCCCCTCATCGGGTCAGCCGGCGTATCGGCGGTGCCCATGGCAGCCAGGGTGTCCCATGCCATGGCCCAGAAGGAGGATCCGGAGAACTTCCTGCTGCCCCACGCTCTGGGGCCCAATGTGGCTGGAGTCATCGGCTCGGCGGTGGTGGCTGGTGTGTTCCTGGGGGGATTGGCTGTATAGACAATGTGCTCGGGTAGAGTAGAAAGGAGGGGCTATGACTGAGGAAGCTGTCACTGAAGAGGTTGTCCTGTCTGACACGAAGGATTTCATCTGTACCGTAACCATCAACCGCCCCGACAAGCGAAACGCTCTGACAACGGAGGTCATGTATCGGCTCGGCGATGCTATGGCCGCTGCCAGTGACGATGGTGAGGTGAGGGTGGTGGTGCTCAGGGGCGCGGGGGAAAAGGCGTTCTGTGCCGGCCTTGACCTGAGAGGCGGCATACAGGTGACTGAAGGCGAGAAAATGCAGAAGGGCGATCCCCTGGAGTACGCCAGAGGGAACATCATGAAGTGCACCAAGCCGGTCATCGCCATGATCTATCGCAACGCCCTCGGCGCCGGCTGCGACCTGGCTACGGCCTGCGATATGCGCGTCGCCTCCGACACGGCGAGGATGGGGATAAACCCGGTCAAGCTCAGCGGCGTCTACTGGCCCCAGGCGATCCAGAACATGATCAATGTGGTCGGCCTCGCATGGGCCAAGGAGCTGTTCTTGACGGGCAGGTTCATCGATGCTCAAACCGCAAAGGAAATCGGGCTGTTGAACTACGTGGTCCCGGAGGAGGAGTTGTCCACCAAGGCCTACGCTTTGGCTCAGGAGATAGCCGAGAACGGGCCGCTCGCGGTAAGCGCGACGAAAGTCATCTTCAACAAGCTTCTGAAGTATCAGGAGATCAGTGCTGAGGTCATAGCCGAGATCCACGCTATGAGGGACAGCGTGTCGGCGAGCGAGGACTTCAAAGAGGGGATGCTCGCCTTCATGCAGAAACGTAAAGCCGATTTCAAGGGCAAGTGAGTTTGCGCGGGGAACAACTCGGGCAGGGCCATGCCTGAATTGACATAACCGCTGCGCCAGCGAGAGAAAGGGCCAATGACTGAAGAACCGCTTCTTGTGGAGAGGGAGGGGTACGTCTGTACACTCACCCTCAATCGTCCGGAGCGGCGCAATTCCCTTACTATCGAGCTTCTCTACCGGCTCGGTGATGTACTGAGCGGTATCAATGACGATGGGGGGGTGAGGGTGGTGGTGGTCAGAGGTGCTGGCGAAAGGGCCTTCTGCGCCGGAATGGACCTGAGAGGGGGAATGGCGGTATCCGAAGAGGAGATGGCGCAGAAAGGCAATCCTCTTGACTACGCCAGGGAGAACATCCTGTTCTGCGCCAAACCGGTCATCGCCATGATCTATGGCGCCGCCGTTGGCGCGGGTTGTGACCTGGCGGCGGCGTGCGACATTCGCCTCGCCGCTGACACATCGAGGATGGGGATCAACCCGGTCAAGATGGGCAGCGTGTACTGGCCCGATGGGATACAGTGCGTGGTCAACGTGGTCGGGGTGGCATGGGCCAAGGAGCTGTTCTTCACGGGGCGGTTCGTCGACGCCCAGGTGGCGAAGTCGATGGGTCTGGTAAATCACGTAGTCACGCCAGAGGAATTGCCGGCGAGGACCTATGCTCTGGCTGAGGAGATCGCCGAGAACGGGCCGCTCGCGGTGAGTGCCACCAAGGCTATCTTCAACAAGCTTCTCGGGCATCGCAGGATAAGCGCTGCCGACAGGGCGGAGGCTATGAAGCTGGTCAACGCTGCGGAGAGCGCTGAGGACCGGAAAGAGGGCTTGATGGCCTTCATCGAGAAGCGCAAGCCCGATTTCAAGGGGAGGTGAATGGGTGGATGGCGGACTATGTTTTTCGCTACAAGCTTGATGGCGGCACCGAGCCGGTGTATTCAGACCCCCTGCTGGAGATGATCAGGGCGCAACTGGAGAGCATTCTGGATGTCGTTATCCCTGTGGAGGGGCAGCGTGAGGTGAGAATCGACGGCTTCAAGCTGCTCCGCGACCCCGGTACCGTATACCGGATCTTCCCCCAGGAGAAGAAACCCTCGGATCGCTTCGAGTAGCGCCCCCCCCCCCGCAGGCGTGGCCCATGAATGTGGCGCGAGACCCTTCTGGAATGGATGGGATGCCCCTTTGCACCAGCCAATCGTTGAGTTTACCAGGAGGCAACTGCACAGCCTGCTATCCGTGGTCGACCTCGAGAAGGATGGTAAGGTTGTCCAGGTCGATGGCTTCCGCCTGAGGAAACCGGAGGAGCGGCCTAACGCCGCCGTCGACAGGTCTCAGGGTGGGGAGTCGGGGGGTGTATCGCGCAGCGCGAGTTCCTTCCAGAGCATCAGGAATGCCTCCCTGTACGAACCGCGGATAGAGCTGATAAAGAGACAACTGGAAAGCCTGCTGCGCGTGGTCCAGCTTGAGAGCGGAGGGGAAGCCATTGAGGTAGACGGGTTCCGGCTGAGGAATCTCAAGGACTGGCTTTCTCCCTCTCCCTGTGACCCCACCGAGATCTTCGGGTACGCCGGTACACGGTGCAACTGCGACTGCGTCTTCTGCTGCAACAAAGGCAATCCGGCGACCCTGGCCCTGGGGAAGTTGGTCAGGCCGGTCAGTGAGGAGTTCGCCGAGATGATGACCAGGCTGGACCATTTCTTCCCCAAGCCCGGCTACTGCCTTTTCCCCACCCTGGGTGACATCTATGAGGTCATGATCCATCCCCGTTTCTTCGAGGTCCTTGAGTCAACACGCGAGAGGAGCGCAAAGACGTTTCGGATCACCACCAACGGGGAGTGTCTCACTCGCGAAACCATCTCTCGACTGGAGAAGCTGAAGCCGGTGTATCTCTACCTGTCTCTCAACAGCGCCTCCCCTTCGCGGCGGGCGAGCTTGATGAAGAGCCGGGACCCGCAGACGGCCATTGACTCGCTGCCGCTGCTCAGGGAGGCCGGGATACCCTATTCCCTGGTCATTGTCCCCTGGCCGGTGGATTCGGTGGAAGAGATGCTCGATGACCTGGTGGACACCGTGGCGTACGCCGATCGGAACCTCGCTAGTCTGGTGCAGGTCAACCTCGCCGGCTACTCGAGGTACTTCTCCCAAGAGAAGCTTTATGACCTGGACGAGGTCTGGTCGGCGGTTGTCTCTGCCGTCAGAGGCCTCAGGGAGACAACCGCCAGCCCTATCGTG
>CAYTKL010000064.1:0-9056 GCA_964438305.1 uncultured Dehalococcoidales bacterium
GATGTCGATGCCGCCATGCTGGTGCATCCCCACGGGGTGGACATGGCCAGCATGCAGGCGCTGGCGTTGATGCGCCTTGAGGTGGAGTTCTTCGGCAAAGCGGTTCACGCTGCTGGTTTTCCGGAAAGGGGCATCAACGCGCTGGAAGCCATGATACTCTCGTTCAACGCCATCAACTCCCTGCGGCAGCACATAAGCGAGCGGGCTCGCATCCACGGAATCATCACTCATGGTGGTGACGCCCCCAATGTCGTACCTGCCTACTCCGCCGGCACGTTCCTGGTACGGGCTGAATGGGAGTTCGAGCTTGATGAGTTGAAGGAGAAGGTGCTACACTGTTTCGAGGCGGCATCTGTGGCCACCGGAGCCCGGTTGGAGTACCGGTGGGCGTCACACTACGCCCCTCTGAAGTGCAACTCCGCCTTGGCAGAGCTGTACTCCAGAAACATGGAGACCCTTGGCCGAAGCGTTCTGCCGCCTATGAGCAGGGGGCTCGGCAGCAGCGATATGGGCAATGTGAGCGTTCTTGTTCCCACTATCCATCCTATGGTGGCTATTGCCCCTCTTGATGTCATGGCGCACTCGCCCGAGTTCGCCGAGGCTGCTGCGTCGGAGGCAGGCAACCGCGGGCTTCTCGATGGGGCCAAGGCTATGGCCATGACTGTGGTTGATTTGATTGCCCGCCCCGATGTCATGCAGAGGGTGAAGGAGGAGTTCGACACCGGCAAGCCGGTCGACCAAGGGGGCGGAGGGTAGCTGAGCGGTGAATCTCTATCTCGGAATCGATGTTGGCTCGGTGAGCACCAAGTTCGCCCTGTTGAGCGAGGATGACGAACTTGTCGCCTCCCTCTACCTGCGCACGCAGGGGCAGCCCCTGGTGATGGTGCAGCAGGGTCTCAGGGAGGTCCTCGGCGGGCTCTCGTCCGGTGCATGCATCAGGGGAGTTGGCACCACGGGCAGCGCCCGGCAGCTCGCCGGGGTCATTGTGAGTGCCGACGTGGTCAAGAACGAGATAACCTCTCACGCGGTGGCGGCGCTTCACCACGTTCACGACGTGCAGACCGTCATCGACATTGGAGGGCAGGATAGCAAGATCATTCTGGTCAGGAACGGTGTGGTGACCGACTTCGGGATGAACACCATCTGCGCCGCTGGCACAGGGAGTTTCCTCGACCAGCAGGCATCGCGTCTGAACGTGCGCATTGAGGATTTTGGAGGCATGGCCCTTGAGAGCGGAAAGGCGGTGCACATCGCGGGGAGATGCACTGTCTTCGCCGAGTCGGACATGATTCACAAGCAGCAGATGGGACACCGCATGGAGGACATCGTGTACGGTCTGTGCCAGGCTATGGTGCGCAATTACCTGAACAACGTTGGCCTGGGAAAGGAGATCCTGCACCCCGTGGTGTTCCAGGGAGGCGTCGCATTCAACCGGGGCATTGTCCGGGCGTTCGAGGAAGCGCTCCGTATCCCGGTGATAGTGCCCGCTCATCATGAGGTGATGGGTGCCATCGGGGCGGGGCTGCTGGCACACGAAGAAGTGGCGCTGCGCGGCAATGGCACCAGGTTCGCCGGGTTCGAGATGGCGGAGGCCAACCTCCGCACCTCTTCGTTTGAATGCGAGGCTTGCCCCAGCAGGTGCGAGATCGCTCAGGTGTTTCGGGATGGGGAGGTGCTTGGCCGATGGGGAGGCCGATGCGACATTTGGGAGAGAGTAAACTGAAATGAGAATCGCTCTGGATGCCATGGGGGGCGACAGTGCCCCACGGGAGACGGTCAAAGGAGCGGTGGCGGCCGCTCGGGAACATGGTGTCGAGGTGGTGCTTGTGGGCAGGAACGGTGCGATTGAGGCGGAGCTGAAGGCGTGCCACTGGGACCTGCCCGTAGTCCACGCCAACGAGGTGGTAGGATACGGAGAGTCGGCAGCCAGGGCGGTGCGGGCCAAGCAGGATTCGTCCATCGTGGTGGGCACGAATCTGTTGAGGGATGGTCAGGTGAACGCCTTCGTCTCCGCGGGGAACACCGGGGCGGTAGCCGCTGCCGCGGTCTTCGCGCTGGGCAGAATCACGGGGGTCGAGCGCCCGGCCATAGGTTTCCTCTTCTCCACCCCCATGTTCAGCGTTCTCATGCTTGATGTGGGGGCCAACTCCGACTGCAAACCGAATCAGCTCCTGCAGTTCGCTCGCATGGGGAGTGCCTATATGGAGAGGCTGTGCGATATTGAGCGTCCGAAGATCGGACTGCTCTCGATTGGAGAGGAAGAGACCAAGGGCAACCGACTGGTGCGAGAAGGGCATGCTTTGCTCAGAGAGTCGGGTCTCAACTTCGTGGGCAACATCGAGGGGAAGGACATGTTCAACGGAACGGTCGACGTGGTGGTGACGGACGGCTTCACCGGCAATGTGGTGCTCAAGACCAGCGAGGGCTTCAGCGAGTTCACCTTTCGATTGCTGCGGGAGAAGATAGCGAGCAGGCCCCAATACCGCATTGCCGGCTTCTTTCTCAAGCCTGCGGTGCGTGCTCTCACCAAGAGGCTTGAGTATTCGGAGTATGGCGGCGCACCCCTGCTCGGGGTCAACGGCAACGTGATTCTGGCTCACGGCAGAAGCGATGCCAACGCAATCAAGAACGCTATCCTGATTGCGAAGCAGGCTCAGGAGCAGGGAGTGCTGGAGGCATTGGCGCGAGGAATACCGTAAAGGAGGGTTTCATGGCAGAAGTAGTGACCGTCAGTGACGCGACCTTTGAGGAGAAGGTGCTTAAGGCCAGTCTGCCCGTACTGGTGGATTTCTGGGCACCCTGGTGCGGCCCGTGCAAGGCGGTGGCCCCGATACTGGAGGAACTGGTGAAGGAGTACGACGGGAAGATGGGCATCGCCAGACTGAATGTTGACGAGGAACCGATCAACGCCAGCAAGTACGGAATATCCGCCATCCCCACCATGCTGCTGTTCCAGGGCGGCCAGCCGGTGGGTCAGATTCTGGGATTCAGGCCGAAAGCCCAGCTCAAGAAGGCGCTGGACGAAATGCTGACCTAGGTGCCGGTGCGCCGCGGGGGAACGGAGTTTGCGCCGGAGCGCACTGGCACCATAGGGCGCTGCACACCTGCGGGGGCAGCCGAGGCGCGGAAGGAGGGGTGAGCATGGCAGAGGCCTACGATGTAATCATCATTGGTGGAGGCCCAGCCGGGTTGACTGCCGGCCTCTATACGTCGCGAGCGAGATTGCGCACGCTGCTTATTGAGAAAGCTATGTTCGGCGGTCAGATCGCCAACACCGAGCACGTCGAGAACTTCCCGGGTTTCCCTGACGGAATCTCGGGCTTCGAGCTGGGCCAGTCCATGTACCAGCAGGCGGAGAAACACGGTCTCCAGACCGTTGCCGCCGAGGTGACCGGCATTGAAGTCAGTGACAAAGGCAAGGTGGTGAAGACCACCGAGG
Organism: uncultured Dehalococcoidales bacterium; assembly: GCA_964438305.1. Taxonomy (GTDB): domain Bacteria; phylum Chloroflexota; class Dehalococcoidia; order E44-bin15; family E44-bin15; genus CAYTKL01. The sequence continues at coordinate 3,440 of CAYTKL010000064.1, forward strand.
GTGAATACGTTGGCACGGCGGTGGTGGTTGCCGGAGGCGCTGAGCGCAACAAGCTCGGTGTGCCTGGCGAGGAAGAGTTCCTGGGAAAGGGCGTATCCTACTGTGCCACGTGCGACGGGGCGTTCTTCAGAGAGCAGGTGGTGGCGGTGGTCGGTGGTGGGGACTCGGCGATCGAGGAGGCGCTTCAGCTCACGCGTTTCGCCTCAAAGGTGTATGTGATTCACCGCCGCGACCAGCTTCGTGCGTCGAAGCTGCACCAGGAGAGGGCCTTCTCCAACCCGAAGATAGAACTTGTGTGGGACAGTGTTGTGGAGGAGATCCAGGGCCCCGACAAGGTTCAAGGGCTGGTGGTACGCAATGTGAAAACGGGAGAGGTCACGAAGCTGGATGTGTCTGGAGTCTTCATCTATGTGGGGCTGCATCCGGAGACTGACTATTTGAAGGGAGTCGTTCCCCTGGATGAGGAGGGACGAATCCCCACCACTCAGAGGATGGAGACCGAAATACCTGGGGTCTTCGCGGCTGGTGACATTCGCAGTAACTCACCACGTCAGGCCATTACTGCTGCGGGAGAAGGTGCCACCGCCGCCATTGCTGCGGAAAAGTATCTGGCAGAACAACAATAGCCTATTCTCGCTGTCTGCCCTAGTCGTCCTCTATGCCTAGCTCCTTGATGTAGTCAAGCGCATCCTTGACGGTCTTCAGCTTCTCTGCATCCTCGTCGGAGATCCGTATCTCTCTGTTGTCATCGCTGAACTCCTCCTCGATGGCCATGGTCAGCTCCACGAGGTCAAGGGAATCGGCGTTCAGGTCATCGACGAAAGAAGCCTCGGGCACTACCTGGTCTTCATCCACGCCTAACTGGTCGACCACTATCTTTCTGAGCCGCTCGAAAACCGTGGGCACCTTGTCACCCCCTTTCCTTACTCACATGGGCACTAACAGTCCCCAGGACTCCGTTCACGAACTTAGAGGAATTCTCACTGCCAAAGGTCTTGGCAAGGTCTACCGCTTCATTGATGGCGACCTTGACGGGTACTCTATTATCCAACAAAACCTCGAAGATGGCAATCCTAAGGATGTTTCTGTCGATGGCCGTTAGCTGCGCTACTGGCCAGGCAGGGGCATGCTTCTGAATCATGCTATCAATTCTCTCTCGGTTTGTCAAAACCCCATTGACCAGATCCCGGGCGAACACTACGCCCTCCTCCGGCAAGAACGATTCACTGACCAACCGCTGCAGCGTCTCCTCCCCGTCATGGGCGACGGAATCCACCTCAAACAGCGTCTGCAAGGCAATGGTCCTCGCCTTTCTCCGCGTGCCCGGCATCTCGTCCGCCTTCCTCCGTAGCCTCGAACCTGTGGATGACCCTACGCGTGGCCCGTCAGGCCCGTCGTACTAGGCATCACCAAGAAGATGAATATTGCCAATCCTGACGTTGCTGAGCCCGGCCTCTTGTGCCGCATCAAGACACTCATAGGCGAGCTGCCTCGATGTGGTGGGCAGATCGCTCATGGCGAACTGCGGATGAAAGGCAAGGAGGCTGTACGGAATATGCGGATTGAGTGAGGCGACAAAGGACGCAATACTGAACACTTCTTCTCTGTCGATGTAACCGGGGACGAGCAGGGTGCTGGCGATGAGGAACGGGGGCGACGGTCTTTCCGCGCAGTAGCTGGCCAGCAACCTGAAGTTCTCCAGTGTCCTTCTGTTGCCTACACCGCACAGGGCGACATGAAGGCCCTCGCTCCACGCCTTGAGGTCGAACTTGATGCAGCCGCCCGACTCAAGTGACAGTTGAGCAGCCTGCCGCAGCAGCGACGGGTGCATGGAGCCGTTGGTCTCCCAACAGATACGCAGGATGCGCCCCTTGTTTCTCTCCACGGCCAGTCGCGAAGTGCGGAGCGAGTGGGGAAACTGGGGGCTGGGGTCGCCGCCGAAGTAACATATGCACGCGGTCTCCTCGTCCACCTGGTCAGCGAGCACAGAGGCACTCGTTCTCGCTTGTTGGCTCGCGTGGTAACGGTAGTGCCAGTTCTGGCAGAACAGGCAGTCAAAAGAGCACGCCTGGTAGAAGACGGCCAGGTTCTTGTAGCCATACTCCGCTCCCGGTCGATAGGCGAAGCGGGGGTAGCCGCTGCCGGTCCCACCGGGGCAAACCCAGTCGGCAACGCAATTGGTCGGCAGGGGATCGTAGTACCAGGCAACGTTTCCCATGTCGGCGTTGGCTCCGACGAGCCGGCCCCCGCTATTGCGGCGCAGGCCGCAGTAGCCCGTCTGCCCCACGCCAACAACGCATTCATTAACGCACAGGCGGCATTGTCTGCCTTCTTCATCCCGTGGAGGAGTGGCGGGCAGATTGAAGGGTCTCCTTGCCTCCTCGTGGGCCTTCTCGACGTGCGGCAGCACAGTGTCGAAATGCGACCGGAGACAGTCGAGGCAGACACCCAGGGCTGAAGAGATAAGAGGGGACTCCCTTCCACAGCCCTTGCACTTGGCCGCAACTTCGGTGCGTGAGGCTCGGTGTGGTAGGCTCATGGCAAACTCATGCTTCGGCTTCTTGCGCTCCCTGCTCCCCACTGGTGGCCAGTGCGTCGTTGAGCTTCTTCATGAGGCGGGACTTGCGGCGAGCAGCATTGTTGGGATGTATCGTCCCTTTCTGAGCTGCCCTGTCAAGAGCTTGCGTGGCCTGTTTCACCGCCTGCTGCGCGGCATCGAGGTCGTTGCCCTCTATGAGCTTCCTTGCCCTGGTGACATAGGTCTTCACCGAGCTACGTATTGGCTTGTTGCGCTCTGCCTTTCTCTGCTTGGCGCGGGCTGACCGTTGGGCTGATTCTCTACTTGGCAAGCTTTACCTCCTGTGCGTGACGTGTGACGCTGATTACTCCCTTGACCCCCTCGAGCCTGGACATAAGGCGACTCAACTGCTTGATCCCCGTCGTCTCCAGAGTGAGCGATACCGAGGCTGTCCGGTCACTATGGTTTGCCATGTCCACCGTGGCGATGTTCACCTTCTCGTCGGCGATCACGGTGGTGATATCACGAAGCAGTCCCACGCGGTCAAAGGCTTCAATCAAGAGCGGCACTGACCATAGCTGGTCCGTTGGCCCCCAATCCACCTTGATGAGCCGCTCCTTCTCATCTATGTTGACCACGTTGGGGCAGTCCTTGCGGTGCACGCTTATCCCCTTGGTGCGCGTGACATAGCCGATGATCTCATCCCCGGCCACGGGGTTGCAGCAAGGTGCAAGATGCGTCAGGAGGTCCCCGACCCCCATTACCTGGATAGCCGTGGCGACCTTCTGCTCCCGCGGAGCCGCCTCCGGAGCAGAAGGCGGTTTCTCCTCCTGCACCGTAAGCTTCGCTGCGATCTGATGGGTGCTCAAGTCGCCGGAGCCGATGGCGGCGAGGAACTCATCCACGCTTTCACGCTTGAACAGGTCGGCGAGTTCCTGCTCAGAAAGGGAGACTCCCAAGCGCCTCAGTTCCTTCTCCAGAAGCTCCTTGCCTCGCTGGATGTTCTCATCACGCTCCTGCTTGCGGAACCACTGGCGGGCCTTCTCCCTGGCATGTGACGTCTTGAGGTAGCCCAGAGCCGGGTTGAGCCAATCGCGGCTTGGCCCCTTCTCCGTCTTGGTCGCCACTATCTCCACGGTGTCGCCGTTATCAAGCTGCGAGTTGAGCGACACCATTTTGCCATTGACCTTCGCCCCGATGCAGCGATGTCCCAGGTCGGTGTGGATACGATAGGCGAAGTCCAGAGGCGTGGAGCCTGCGGGCAACTCCTTTATCTCGCCCTTGGGCGTGAACACCAGCACGCGGTCACCGAAGACATCGGCACCTATCGATTCCATGAACTCGGCACCGCCGATGTCTTTGTACCAATCGAGAAGCTGACGCAATACGGTCATCTTCTCCTCGAACTCCTTGTCCTCCCTGGCGCCCTCCTTGTACCGCCAGTGGGCGGCGATGCCGTATTCGGCTACGCGATGCATGGCGTGAGTGCGAATCTGAACCTCCAGTGGCGTTCCACCCATGTACAGCACCGTGGTGTGAAGCGCGCTGTAGACGCCTTCCCTGGGATTGGCAATGTAGTCCTTAAACTCTCCCGGAATGGGATGCCACAGGCTGTGGATTACCCCAAGGGCTTCATAGCAGTCTTTCACGTCGTTGACCAGTATGCGGAAGCCGAGGAGGTCGTATATCTCGTTGAGTTCCTTCCCCTGCGCGATGTACTTGTCCATCTTCCTCTTGATGCTGTACATGTGCTTTAGCCTGCCCGTGACCTCAGCCTTCAGCCCCGCTCTGCTCAGCTCTTGCTTGATGATTCGGGTGACCTCGGCAACATGCCTCTCGCGCTGCTGCCTGCCGGCGGTGACGAATCGGCTGATCTCGCGGTACTTGTCGGGCTCCAAATGGCGGAAGGCCAGGTCGTCAAGCTGCCGCTGTATCTGCCAGATACCCAGCCGGTAGGCTATAGGGGCATATATCTGCCTTGTTTCCTGAGCCAACGCCTGCCGTTTTGACGGGGGCACCTGCCTCAGCGTGCGCATCTGCTGGAGCTGGTCGGCGAGCTTGATGAAGACCACCCGGATGTCCTCGGACATTGCCATGAGCATCTTGCGCATGCTCTCTGCCTGGGCCTCTACGTCAATACTGCCCTTCCGCGGCGTACCGTCCTCGGGCCTTGACATCCGGCGAAGTCTCACCAGCGCCTCCACCAGCTTCCCCACCTCGTTGCCAAAGCGCTCGTCGATCTCCTCCAGGGTAACGTCGCAGTGTTCGGCTACGTCGTGAAGCAGCGCTGCAGCGATGCAGCTCTCATCCAGTTGAAGCTCGGCCATCGTGATGGCCGTCTGCAGGCACCGCTCCATGCGTCGCTCGCCGTGTTCGACAAGCTGGTAGGCCTCGGCGGCGAACTCGTGGGCATCCTCGATCAGCGCAAGCGTCTCGCTGGGCAGGTACATCTGCGTCTTGTCGATTAGAGCCCTGATGTCGGTTGGCTTTGGCATAACTCTCTAGTATAGCGCAGCCCTGGTGGTTCTGCAATTGACCTTTACAAGCTCTTTTGCCTTACGGTATGCTAGGCTGGCGGGAAGGGGGGCCTACGTGTACAAAGCGCCGCGCGGGACAACGGATATCTTGCCCGCGGAGCAGGGCTACTACCGGCACGTCGAGGCGACGGCGGCGCGGCTGTGCCAGCGCTATGGCTACGAGCGCATCGACACCCCCGTGTTCGAGGATGCACGTCTTTTCGTGCGCACCATTGGTGAGGGCACGGACATCGTGGAGAAGGAGACGTACACCTTTGACGACCGCAGCGGTCAGGCGATGACGTTGCGCCCCGAGGGGACCGCCCCCATCTGCCGCGCTTATGTCGAGCACGGTATGCACAACCTGCCGCAGCCAGTGAGGCTGTTCTACCTCGCTTCCATATTCCGCTACGAACGACCGCAGAAGGGGAGATACCGCCAGCACCAGCAGTTCGGCGCTGAGGCCATCGGCGACGGCGACCCGGCGCTCGATGCTGAGGTCATCGATTTGGCGTGGCGGTTCTGCGCCGCTGTGGGCCTGACCGGTATCGCCATACAGCTCAACAGCATCGGCTGCAAGGTG
>CAYTKL010000065.1:0-9049 GCA_964438305.1 uncultured Dehalococcoidales bacterium
CTACGTCTGCTGGAACGAAGAGGAAATCGTCTCGACGATAACCGGCGAGCTGGGCTGGGAAAGCGCCCCCGACGCCACGACTACCTGGAGGATAGACGATTCGGCCTATCCGCTCATCAACTACCTGTACTACCGGCTGGTGGGCTTCACCGAGCACGACGAGATGTACAGCAAGATGATTCGTGAGGGGCAGATATCTCGGGAGGACGCACTGACCAGGTGCATGGCAGACCACACGTCGAGAATGCCCAGTATGACGATCTCTCTCGATGAGCTGGACGTCACCAGGGAGCAGGTCGACGAGGTGCTGGAACGATACCGGAGGAAGCTCGTGGGCAGCAACGGAGTGCCCGAATGAGGATTCTCTACGTACAGGATACAGACTGGATCAGGCGAAACCCGATCCAGCATACCCACCTTGCCGAGAGGCTGGCGACCAGAGGCCACACGGTGAGGGCTATTGACTACGAGATCCTGTGGCGGACAGAGGGCAGGGACAAGTTGGTCTCCACAAGACAGGAACACACCGTATCGAGAGTGGTGGAAGGCGGCGATGTAACGGTCATCCGTCCCCCAATACTCAAGATACCGGTGCTGGACTACCTCTCGATGTGTTTCACCTACCGCAGCGAGATAGACCGCCAGATTCGGGAGTTCCGCCCGGACGTCGTCATTGGCAACGACATCCTGACAACCTATCTGGCGTACCGAGCAGCCGCGAAGAGAGGTATTCCCACCGTCTTCTACGCCATAGACATCGAGCACCGGCTTGTACCCTTCCGGTTCCTCCAATCCCTGGGGAAGGCAATCGAAGCCAGGAACATCAGGAACGCCGATCTCGTCATTGCAATCAATGAAGGCCTCAGGGAATACACCGTGTCGATGGGGGCCGACCCTGACAAGACGCTGGTTCTCAGAGCCGGCATCGATTCCGAGCGGTATGACCCTCAGGCTGTCAACGGCCGAATGCGCAGCGAATACGGCATCAAGCCGGGCGAGAGTGTGCTGTTCTTCATGGGCTGGATATATACCTTCTCTGGACTGAAGGAGGTAGCCCTGCAACTGGCGCGGACACGCGACCACGGCATGAAGCTCCTGGTGGTAGGTGACGGCGACGCCTACGACGAGCTTCGCGGCATGGCGGAGGCCGACGGCCTGCGGGACAGGCTCATCCTCACCGGCAGAAGGCCGTACAAAGAGATCCCGGCACTGATCGCCGCGGCGGACATCTGCCTGCTCCCGGCCTACACCGATGAACAGATCATGCAGGACATCGTGCCGATAAAGATGTACGAGTACATGGCTATGAGCAAGCCGGTCATCGCCACCAGGCTGCCCGGCGTCGTGAAGGAGTTCGGGGACAACAACGGCGTGGTGTACGTGGACAGTCCTGACGACGTCATCACGAAGGCTGTGGAGTTGGCCGGCAGCGGCGAAGTGGACGAGCTGGGGCGCAGAGCAAGGCGCTTCGCGGAGCAATGCACCTGGGACAGCATAACGGACCGGTTCGAGCTGGTTCTGGAGCGGCTGGCCCGGGAGAAGGGCCGTGCCCACCGGCACCGCGCACGGACATCGAAGATTGGAGACACGGAACGTGAACGACTACCTGCGTGAATACAAAGGCAAGAATGTCCTCGTCACCGGGGGCGCAGGTTGCATTGGCAGCAACCTCGTCAGGGCCCTGTCCAATGCGGAGGCGGCGAAAGTAGTGGTGCTCGACGACCTGTCCGCGGCGGAAAGGTGGAATGTCCCTGTTGCCCCGAACGTCGTCTTCATACACGGCAGCGTCCGCGATGAGGAGGTATTGAAGCGAGCGTTCTCCGGCAGGCTGCACTTCGTTTTCCATCTCGCCGCTCATTTCGCCAATCAGAACTCGGTTGACCACCCCGAGACCGACCTCGCAGTCAACGGGCTGGGCACGCTCAAGGTGCTGCAGTACTCCCACCTGGCCGGCGTCGGCAGGTTTGTCTTCGCCTCCTCCGGCTGCTCGGTGTACGGCAGCCAGGCTCCCCTGCCCCTGAAGGAAGACTTCGTCTCCGTCCACCTGGACACCCCCTACCAGATCACCAAGCTCCTCGGGGAGCTGTACTGCAATTTCTTCTACAACCACTACGGCGTGCCGGTGGCCATCGCCCGCTACTTCAATGTCTACGGCCCTGGTGAGGTACCGGGGGCCTACCGCAATGTCATTCCCAACTTCATCTGGTGGGGCCTTCACGGCCAGGCCCTGACCATCACCGGCACGGGTGAGGAGACCAGGGATTTCACCTTCGTCGAGGACATCGTGGACGGCACCCTGCGGCTGGGTGTCATGCCCAGGGCGGTGGGCCAGGCCTTCAATCTCGCCTCTGAAGTGGAGACCCGTGTTGCGGATGTCGCCACCACGGTGAACCAGATGACCGGCAACGACAGCCAACTGCAATTCGTGCCGAGAAGGGACTGGGACAAGATCGTTCGCCGCCGCGCCTCAATCGCGAAAGCCCGGGGGGTCCTGGGCTATGAACCGAGAACGCATTTCGAAGACGGCATCAAGAAGACCTTCGAGTGGATATCGGCGAACCGGGAGCGGATTGAGGAGACCGCCAGATACTAGGCGACGGAGCATCGAATGGAGAACTCGCGTCAATCGACAGCGTATGTTGTGACTGAACCGCCGGAAGAGACGTTCAGCGGCGGCGCCATCGATTTGAGCGTGTTGCCCAGAGTCTCCGTCTGCATTCCCACGAAAAACAGGGAGGACAATCTGAGGGACTGCCTCCGGAGCATTGCAGCACAGGACTATCCCGATACCGAGATCGTAGTAGTGGACAACGGCTCGGCCGACAACTCCGTGGCAGTGGCGAGGCAGTATACCGACAAGGTCTTCCACTGTGACGGGCCACTGGGCAAGGTGCGGCAGTTCTCCATCGACATGAGCACCGGCCCTATCCTCGCCCTGCTCGATGATGACGTCACCATCCCCCACCGCCAATGGCTGTCTCACGCGGTGAAGTACTTCAACTACAGTGACCGTGTCAGCACGGTATGGCCCCGCAATGTGGCTCCCCCCGGCGCATCGCGCTTCACCAGGCTGTATCTCAACTTCTGGAAGGTCACCATGGAACACCGCGTCAGCAAAGGCCGCGGCCTCTGCGGCGGCGGCAATGCGCTGTTTCTGAGGAGAGCGATCGATGAGATCGGTGGGGTCAATAGCTCGGTCCACTGGGGAGAGGACTATGACTGGGCGGGGAAACTGAAGAGCCGGGGCTACCAGGTGGTGTACATCAAAGACCCGCTGTGGCATGACACCATGAGGTCTCTGCGAGAGTTCACCAGAAAGCAATTCACCGGCGCAGCCACATTCGCCACGTCGCAGGGCTTCCATCTGATACAACTGCCGCTTCGCTACGTGTTCTTTGAACAGGTGGTGCTGGGCACCAAAGGGATGATGCTCGGGCTGTTCAGGGATCGGGACACATCGTGGCTACTCTACCCTGCGTTCGTCGGCGCGAGAGCGTTCGCCTTCGCCGTCACCTACCTGAGGCTCAGGCTCAAATGGCCATCCCGACGCAGGCGAACGGCCACCCCACCGGCTGTCAAGCGCGACGAGCCCGAAGAGGTGCGACACAGAGCGGCAAGGGAGGACTACCGCGCTCTCGCCCGACAGTACCTCGATCCGGAGAGTGAACCGAGCAGGAAGATGAGGATAGTCGACGCGTACATGCCGGCAGCAGATACGTTGCTGGACATCGGTATGGGAACGGGTGAGTTGATCGCGCGGGAGAAACACAGGTTCGGCAGGCTCTACGGAATAGACCTGGACACGGAGGCCGTGGAACTGTGCCGGGCCAGATTCCAGGGCGAACGGGCGATCACACTCCTTGAGGCTGATGTCGGTGAGATGCTGAACCACTTCCACCCTGGCCAGTTCGACGTGATAACCGCGCTGGACGTTCTGGAGCATCTTGATGGCGACACGTGTGAGAAAACACTGGCAGAGATTGCCAGCCTTGCCCGCAACGGGGGCAGGTTCATATTCACCGGCCCCGGCGTCTTCGAGAAGGTGAGAATAGCCTTGCGAAGGTCTCCTACACACCTGACCTCCCACTCCTCGTTCGGGTGGAGGAAGCTCATCTCACAGCACGGATTCCGCGTCCTGTCGGTGGAGACGGTTGCCTTTCCTCTGCTAAATAGCCGTTTTCTGCGCAGAAGGCTTCATCTCTTCGGCCAGTGCTGCGTCATCGTATCGGAGAGAGTCCAGCCGGGAGGGCCCAGCGGATGAGGATTCTCCAGGTCATAAGCTCGTACCCTCCAGCATACGCATACGGTGGCCCCGCCAGGGTAGCTCATGACGTGTCGCGAGAGCTGGTCAAGCGAGGCCACGAGGTCGCCGTGTATACCACCGATGCTTACGATGGGCGAAACCGCCGGCAGGAAGTGCGCAACCCGGACATGATGGACGGTGTCGCGGTCCACCGCTTCAGGAACGTCAGCAACAGGCTGGCATACGCCAATCTTCCGCTCGCCCCGGCGATGGCGCGCGCGTTGCGCGACACTGTGGACACCTTCGACGTGGTCCACCTGCACGAGTACCGGACCTGTCAGGCGGGAGCCACGGGCCGTTGCGCTGCAAGTCGCGGCGTTCCTTATGTGCTCCAGGCACACGGCGACGTGCCCAAGATCATGGGCAAGAGAGCGCTCAAGACAGTCTACGACCGACTGTGGGGCAGCGAGCTGCTGAAAGGAGCAGCACGTCTCATTGCCCTCACATCCATTGAGGCCGAGCACTACAGAGCCATGGGTGTGGCCGAGGAGAGAATCGAGATCATACCCAACGGCATCGACCTGTCCGATTTCACTCCCCTCCCACCGGCAGGGCGCTTTAGAATGCAGCATGGCCTGGTCAGCGGCGAGAGATTGATCCTCTTCCTCGGCAGAGTCCACCAGATCAAGGGTACGGATTTGCTGGCAAGGGCCTTTGCCCGTCTCTCCGGACAGATTGGGCAGGTGAGACTGGTGATAGCCGGGCCGGACAACGGGTACCTGGAGGCGCTCACCAGACTGACGGAGGACCTCAGCATCCGACACGGAGTGATCTTCGCCGGTCCGCTCTACGGCGAGGACAAGCTGCGGGCCCTCGTCGACGCCGATGTGTTCGTACTGCCCTCTTCCTACGAGACGTTTCCTGTCTCCGTACTGGAGGCAGTCGCGTGCGGCACGCCGGTGGTGGTCACCGACCGCTGCGGCATCGCCCAGTTGGTGGAGGAGGTCGGGCGTGTTGCCGAGCACAACGACGCCAGCCTCAGTAACGTTCTTGTGGAGGTTCTGAGCGACACCAGTCTGAGAAGAGACGTGGCGGGCACAGGAAGGGCGCTGCTGCGGGATGGCTACACTATCCAGGCAGTCACCGACAGACTGGAGGAACTCTACGAAAAATGCTCAACACAGGAGGTGCAACGATGACCAACTACCTGGTAACTGGTGCCGGCGGCTTCATTGGAAGCCACATGGCAAGGAAGCTCTTCCAGGAGGGCAACTATGTGCGGGCGGTGGACGTCAAGTGGGATGGCTACATGGATGAGCCCTACTGCTCCGACAAGCTCACCCTGGACCTGAGGGATTGGCAGAACTGCCTGGAAGTGTCGCGAGACATCGATTACGTCTACCATTTCGCAGCGAACATGGGCGGCATCAAGTTCATCACCGAAGTGGGCGCTGAGATCATGCACGACAACGTGCTCATGAACACGCACATGCTGCAGGCGGCGGTAGCCGCTGGCGTGAAGCGCCTGTTCTTCGCATCCTCGGCCTGTGTCTACCCGACCTATCGACAGACCGACCCACTGGTCACCGCGCTGAGGGAGGAGGACGCCTATCCCGCGGATCCCGATGCCTTCTACGGATGGGAGAAACTCTTCACTGAGAAGACGTGTGAAGCCTACAAAAAGGACTGCGGGCTGGATGTGCGTGTTGTCAGGTACCACAACATCTATGGGCCAAGAGGGACATACGACGGCGGAAGAGAAAAGTCCCCCGCCGCCCTGTGCCGAAAGGTGGCCCGCGCCTCAGACCCCGGCGTCATAGAGATCTGGGGAGACGGCAAGCAGACCAGGTCCTACTGCTACATCGATGACTGCATCCGGGGCACCATCTTGCTGATGGAGAGTGACTTCGAAAGGCCGCTCAATATCGGCTCGGACAGGCTGGTTTCGATAGATGGCCTTGCCGACATCATCACCAACATCTCGGGCAAGAGGATTGACAGGCAGTACGACCTGTCCGCCCCCCAGGGGGTAAGAGGGCGAAACGCCGACCTCACCCTGGTGAAGGAGGTCCTCCACTGGCAGCCACAGGTGACCCTGGAGGAGGGTCTGAGAGAGACGTACGAGTGGATAGAGAAGCAGGTCAACAGGGACCCGACGGTGGGGAGAGTGGTAAGCCATGCACGATAGCGGGCCTCTCGTCTCGATCGTGACACCGTCCTACAACCAGGGGCGCTTCATCGAGGACACCCTGCTCAGCGTCATGAACCAGGCTTACCCCGAGGTGGAGCACATAGTGGTGGATGGCGGCTCAACGGACAACACCGTCGACATCCTCAGTATGTACGAGCGGTACTACGACCTGAAGTGGGTCTCAGAACCTGACGACGGTCAGTCAGACGCAGTCAACAAGGGGTTCCGGATGGCCAAAGGGGAGATCGTTGGCTGGCTGAACTCCGACGACGTCTGTTTCGACAGGTCAGTCGTATCCCGTGTTGTGAGCGCCTTCCACAGGTTGGAACACGCGGAAGTCCTGTATGGCGACTACGCCGTCATCGACGAGCATGGCTCGATCATGCAGGTGGTGACCGTCCCCGACTGGAGCTACCGACGCCTTCTTCGCAGCAACTACATAGGCCAACCAGCGACCTACTTCCGAAGGCGCGTCGTGGCCGCGAACCCGCTCGACAGGGACCTGCACTGGTCAATGGACTGGGAGTACTGGTTGAGGCTGGGACGAAGGTATGGCTTCGCCAAAGTGGACGGAGTGCTTGCGGGCTTCCGTGTCCACGGGGATGCCAAGAGCTCCTCCAATCGGCACCTGCACAGGGCGGAGAACGTGAAAATACTCGAGAAGTACGGCCGGGCCTTCGGCCTGTCATACCAGGCGGCCTGCGTACTTGACAGGCTTCGGGTAGGTCTTGTTGAACTGAAAGACATGAAGCGCATATTGCAGCTCAGCGATGCCGATAGACTCGCGTTCAAAGCAACGATACCCAGCAGATGCTCCCGAGTCCGCTCACAAATCCCCATCAACGGGGCATTGAAACTGCTGGCTCCGGGACCATGATTGTGCAGGACGTGCGAGAAGCGCCAGGGCGACCGTATGGCGAGGAGGATTCGTTGAACAGGTGTCGCCGATGAGAATCTGTCACATAACCTACCCGTTCCCTCCGGGAGGAGGCGGCATAGAGACGCACAACCACTCGCTCGTGAAGTACCTCCTCCATAAGGGCTACGACGTGGACGTCATCGTTGTCAGACCCCAATCCATATCGAGAGAAGAGGTCGCCAGGGCGGCGGAAACGGTCAACAAGGGCATCAGAGTGCATAACATCTGGTACCGAGGGTTCCCGAAATGGGCCATCGACGTCAGACGGAAGATAGAGAAAATCGAGAGAGAAGGACCGGTGGACGTCTTCGACATTCATTCGATCTTCGACGTTCTTCCGTTCCTCATGATGATGAAACGAAGAACGATCCTCTTCTCGCTGCATTTCTTCGAACTCAACTGTCCCGGCCCGTGGCCGGACCACGCGCCTCGACCCTGTGTGCACTCTTTCGGCAAGTGCCGCCGGTGCAGCGGGATAAGGAAGTACGTCCGGTGGAGACTGGTGAGATGGCTTGCCATGAGAAAGGTGGCCAGGTTCATGGTCAAGTATGACTACATGAAGAGGCTGGCCGTGGAGGCCGGAGTGCCTGGGGACAGAATCGAGGTGGTCCCGCACTGGGTGGACGTGGACAGGTATCAGCAACTGGCGCGCGCCGATTCGTTCGCCCTTGCCGCTCTTGCTCCCACGGACAAAGTAGTCATTCACGCAGCCAGGCTCTCCCCGGAGAAGGGCGTCCTCACACTGCTGGAGGCATTCAATCGACTGAGGAAGGCCATGAGCGATGTCAGGCTGGTTCTCGTGGGTGACGGTGTCCTCCGTCGAGAGGCGGAGACATACTGCAGGAATGAACACATCGAAGACAAGGTCGTGTTCGTCGGGTCCGTGGAGCACGAAGAAGTGTTCAAGTACCTGTCGCTTGCCCACTGCGCCATTTCATGTCAACTGTACGACAACTACTCCTGGTCCTTGCTTGACTACATGTGTGCCGGTATCCCCATCGTCGCCACCGACGTGGGGGCAACCTCGGACATCCTTCAGGACGGCCACACTGCTCTGTTCGCCGACCCAACCGCGGAGTCTTTGAGTGCAAAGGCGGAACAGGTACTGCGGGACGCTCAATTGGGCCAGCGATTGGCGGCCAACGCTCTGGCGACGGTACGGCGGAAGCATGCCATCGGGAATCTCACGCAATACGAGGAGCTGGTACACAGGCTGCCGAAATGAACGTGTGTATGATTGCGTCGGGCTACCCGTCCCGGTCCGCGCCGCTGCGGGACATCTTCATCCACTATCAGGCCCGGGAGATGGTCTCAAAGGGGATGAACGTCCAGGTGATCGCCCTCGGCGACGATGACGGCCCGGCTGACGAGACTGTTGAGGGAGTACGGGTCCACAGAGTCATGCGGGCCGACTTCAAGCCGGGCCGGTTACTCCCCTTTGCCTTCGCGGCCAGGGTCGCGAGGAAAGCGGTGCGACTACACAGGGCCGAGGGGTTTGACATCGTCCATTCCCATTTCGCCGACCACGCCGGCTTCGCCGGGGCAATCGTATCGAGGGTGCTGAGGAAACCCTTCGTGCTGACGGTCCACGGCTACGATGTCAACTACAGCAAGGAACTCGGCTACGGCTTCGGCGTCACCTGGCCCCAACGCGTCTTCGTCTTCCTTGTCCTCAGAAGTGCGAATAAGGTCTGCC
>CAYTKL010000066.1:0-8973 GCA_964438305.1 uncultured Dehalococcoidales bacterium
CGGTGAGGAAACCGGTTACACCCAGAGGAAATTCGCCCGCTCCAATCAAGGAACCTGCATCAACCAGCGCCCCGTGGTGTCCAAAGGCGACCGCGTCGAAGCAGGCGAGGTGCTTGCCGACGGCCCTGCCACGGATGCAGGGGAACTCGCCCTGGGGCAGAACGTACTGTGCGCCTTCATGAGCTGGGAGGGTCACAATTTCGAGGATGCAGTGGTCATCAGCGAGAGCTTGATGCGGCAGGACAAATTCACATCGATTCATATCGAGAAACATGAATCCGAAGCCAGGGACACCAAACTGGGTCCCGAGGAGATAACCAGGGATATACCCAACGTGGGCGAGGAAAGCCTGAGGAACCTCGATGAGGACGGCATTGTCCGCTCCGGTGCCGAAGTGAAGCCGGGAGATATCCTGGTGGGCAAGATTACGCCCAAGGGGGAAACCGAGCTAAGTGCCGAAGAGAAGCTACTGAGGGCCATCTTCGGTGAGAAAGCGCGGGATGTGAAGGACTCCTCGTTGCGGGTGCCCCATGGGGAGTGGGGCAAGGTCATCGGTGTGAAGGAGTTCTCCAGGGAATCTGGCGCCGACCTTCCTCCGGGGGTCAACAGGCTGGTGAGGGTCTGGGTGGCGCAGAGGAGGAAAGTATCGGAGGGAGACAAGATGGCGGGTCGGCATGGCAACAAGGGCGTTATCGCCCGCATATTGCCTGACGAAGACATGCCCTTCCTGCCCGACGGCCGGCAGGTGGAACTGATCCTCAACCCGATCGGGGTACCCTCGAGGATGAATCTGGGTCAGGTGTTGGAGACCCATCTCGGTTGGGCGGCTCATACTCTGGGATTCAGGGCGCTGTCGCCCGTTTTTGATGGAGCCGACAACGACGCCATCGAAGAGAGCCTGTGCCAGGCGTGGCTGGCGCAGCGCTCTGGTGCGGTCAGTCATGATCCCGAGGAGGAGCAGCCGCTGGACTTGGAGCGGGCAAAGGCGTGGCTCGACGAACGGGGTTATGACGGCGAGCGTATCTTCAGCGATGACTCGAAGGGTGAGGCGACAAGAGCCTGCCTGAGAATCTGGCTTGACGACCGGGGTGTCGACCATGGGCAACTCAGCGATGATGAGGTGGCAGCCACGGCCCAGCAGATGGCCCGGGAGAGCGGGCTGCCGCTGCCGACGTGGGGCAAGACTACTCTCTGCGACGGCCGCTCCGGGGAGTCCTTCAACCAGCCAGTCACCGTTGGGGACATCTACATGATGAAGCTGATTCACCTTGTCGAGGACAAGATACACGCTCGCTCCACCGGGCCCTACTCCCTGATAACTCAGCAGCCGTTGGGGGGGAAGGCGCAGTTTGGAGGGCAACGATTCGGAGAGATGGAGGTGTGGGCGCTTGAGGCATACGGGGCCGCCCATATCCTTCAGGAGCTGCTGACCGTCAAGTCAGACGACGTGGTAGGCCGAGCGAAAACCTACGAGTCCATTATCAAGGGCGAGGACATCCTGCAACCCGGTGTGCCGGAATCGTTCAAGGTGCTGGTCAAGGAATTGCAGAGCCTGGGGCTGGCAGTGGAGGTGTTGAACGAGGAGGAGGACAAGATGTCCCTGGTGGAAGATTTAGGACTGGATTTCCCTAGGTCCAGAATAGGCGGATTTCAGGAGAGGTAGCTATGCCCGAGGTTAACGAATTCAGCTCAATACGGATTTCTCTCGCTTCACCCGAACAGATCAGAAGCTGGTCTTGGGGTGAGGTGACCAAGCCCGAGACCATCAACTACCGTACCTTAAAGCCGGAGAAGGACGGGCTCTTCTGCGAGCGCATCTTCGGCCCGACAAAGGACTTCGAATGCTACTGTGGCAAGTACAAGAAGGTGCGGTACCGTGGCATTGTCTGCGACAAGTGCGGGGTGGAGGTTGCCCGAGCCAAGGTCCGCCGCGAGAGGATGGGCCATATCGACCTAGCCGCCCCGGTGAGTCACATCTGGTTCGTTCGAGGAACGCCAAGCCGGCTGGGGCTGCTTCTTGATATCTCCCCGCGGAATCTGGAGCGTGTCATCTACTTCGCTCAGTCCATAGTAACCCAGGTGGACGAGGCGGCCAAGAGCGAGGCAGTCAGACGGGTGCGAGAGGATGTCCTCCAGGAGGTAGCCAATCGAGAAGACGCGACCAGAGAGAAGGTGGAAGAGGTCAAGAGACGTCTCGACGAGGAGCTCGCCAGTTTCGAGGGCGACAGGCAGGACGAAGCCAAACGCCTCGAAGAGGAGCGCGCCAGTGCCATTGACCTCATTACCGAGCAGGTAGCTGCCGTGGAGAGCAAGCTCCAGGAGAAGATGGACAAGAAGGCGACCCAGGCAATCACCCTGGGAGACGTCACCGTTGTGCCCAAGGGCACCAAGGTCGCTGATGAGCACATTGGCCTTCTTCGAAGCACAGCACAGGAGAAGACCGCTGAGATTGAGGACAACTACGCCACGGCCCTTGGCGAGCTGAATGCCAGAATCGACAATGAGGCCCGAGAGCGCAGAGAGCCAGCGGAGCAGGAGATAAGCCGACTGCACCAGGCCGCGGCAGAGCAGCAGAAGCAACTGCTTGAGGGGCTCAGTGCCGAAATCGACGAGCTGGAGGGGATTACCCCCTTCGAGCTGCTCTCTCCAATCAACTGTCGTGAACTCGAAAAGAAGCACGGCGACGTGTTTCGAGCCGGTACAGGGGCCGAGGCGGTTCTGGACATACTGGGCAATCTCAATCTGGAGAAGCTTCGCGAGACCCTCTACAAGGAAATCTACTCCAGCACGGGGCAGCGGAGGAAGAAGGCCATCAAGAGGCTGCGCGTCGTCGAAGCGCTGAGACGAAGTGGAAACAAGCCCGAGTGGATGGTCCTCACCGTGCTGCCCATTCTGCCTCCTGAGCTGCGCCCGATGGTGCAGTTGGATGGCGGAAGATTCGCTACCTCAGACCTCAATGACCTGTATCGGCGGGTCATCAATCGCAATAACAGGCTGCGACGTCTGCTGGAGCTTGGCGCCCCTGAGATCATAGTGCGCAATGAGAAGAGAATGCTCCAGGAAGCGGTGGACGCCCTCATCGACAATGGCAGGAGGGGACGCCCCATCACTACCTCGAGGAACCACAAGCTGAAGTCGCTGTCAGACATGCTTCGTGGAAAGCAGGGGCGCTTCCGCCAGAACCTGCTGGGCAAGCGAGTCGACTACAGCGGGCGCTCGGTGATAGTGGTAGGTCCGGAACTCAAGCTGCACCAGTGCGGCCTCCCCAAGAAGATGGGCCTGGAGCTGTTCAAGCCTTTCGTGATGCACCGTCTTATCCTCCAGGGCTACGCTCACAATATCAAGAGCGCCAAGAGGCTGGTGGAGCGGGAAAGACCCGAGGTTTGGGATGCCTTGG
The DNA here is from genome assembly GCA_964438305.1 of uncultured Dehalococcoidales bacterium. Classification (GTDB taxonomy): domain Bacteria; phylum Chloroflexota; class Dehalococcoidia; order E44-bin15; family E44-bin15; genus CAYTKL01. The sequence continues at coordinate 3,398 of CAYTKL010000066.1, forward strand.
AGGTGGTGATCAAGGGAAGGCCGGTGCTGCTCAACCGCGCCCCGACGCTGCACCGTCTCGGCATCCAGGCCTTCGAGCCGGTTCTCATCGACGGCAGCGCCATACAGATTCACCCCCTGGTGTGTGCCGCGTTCAATGCTGACTTCGACGGCGACCAGATGGCGGTACACGTGCCCCTCTCTCAGAACGCGGTGAGAGAAGCCAAAGAGATAATGCTGGCAAGCCACAATATGCTCTTGCCCGCCTCCGGAGAACCCGTAGTGGCCCCAACCCTGGACATGGTGCTGGGCTGCTATTACCTTACCCTGCTCAAGCCGCAGGCCAAAGGGGAGAACCAGCGCTTCAACAGCGCCGAGGAGGCCATGCTTGCCCACGAGCTTGGGGCCATAGATACGCAGGCGGAAATCCAGGTGAGGAACGGCGACAACGGGGAGCGAATGAAGACCACTGTCGGCCGCCTGATCTTCAACGAGGTGCTTCCCGAGGAGCTCCGCTTCATCAACGACGTGATGGACAAGCAGGCATTGAAGCAGGTAATCGCCAGATGCTACAAGCTGTACGGAAGCGAGAAGGCTGCCGAGGTGACCGACAACATCAAGAAGCTGGGGTTTGAATACGCCACCAGGTCGGGGACAACCATCGCCATGCACGACGTCGAGGCTCCCCAGTCTAAACGAGAACTGCTCGAGGAGGGTGACAGGAGAGTCGCCGAGATCGACAGACAGTACCAGCAGGGCCTCATAACCGACGAGGAGCGCTACAACAGCACGGTCGAGACCTGGCTGGAGACCACGGACCACGTCTCTGACGCTCTGGCCGAGTCACTCGACCGCTACGGCCCTATCTACCTCATGACGGTTTCCGGCGCCAAAGGGAACATTGCGCAGATCAGGCAGATGGCGGGTATGCGAGGGCTGATGAGCGATCCGTCGGGGATGATCATCGAGCTGCCCATCAAGTCGAGCTTCCGAGAGGGACTGTCAGTACTGGAGTACTTCATCTCCACCCACGGCGCCAGGAAGGGGCTGGCCGACACAGCGCTGAGGACTTCGGGCAGCGGCTATCTGACGAGGCGGCTTATTGACGTTTCCCAGGAGGTAATCGTCGGCGATGAGGATTGCGGCACCACAGCCGGCATCTGGGTACATGAAGCGCCCGAGGGCAGTATAGCCCCTCCGCTCTTTCAGCGTTTGCTGGGGCGGTTTGCCGCCGCCAGAGTCGTTCATCCCGACACCGGCGAGTCGATCGTCGAGAGAAACGACGTTATCGACGAGGAGAAGGCCAACGAGATTGTATCGGCAGGTATCACCCGTGTCTTCGTCAGGTCGGCCCTGACCTGTCAGTCGAGGCACGGAGTCTGCCAGCGATGCTACGGGTGGAGTCTCGCTCGAGGACACATCGTCGACGTGGGAGAGGCAGTGGGAATCATAGCCGCTCAGAGCATCGGCGAGCCGGGAACGCAGCTAACCCTGCGCACCTTCCACACAGGAGGCGTCGCCGGCGTCGACATTACCAGCGGACTCCCTCGCGTCGAAGAGATCTTTGAAGCTCGCTCACCAAAGGTCCACTCCATCATCTCTGAGATCGATGGCGAGGTGGAGGTTGTCGACAACGAGGAGGAGCGCCGCATAAGGGTGTCGAACTCACAGCTCTACTCCGATGAGTACCCCCTGCTTCCCGGGTGGAAGTCCATAGTCGAAAGCGGCCAACGGGTGGACGTGGGTGAGTCACTGGCCGAGCCTTCGGAATCGGCAGAGACGGATGTTGCCGTGGCTGCGGAGCCAAACCCCCTTGTCGCCAGGGTTGCCGGTACCGTCAATGTCGAAGACGAACAGATAACCGTCTGGTATGAAGAGAGGGAGGAGCGAGAGTACCCCGTGCCTCCTTCATCCCATATCAGCGTGGAACAGGGCGCCTTGGTCAAGGCCGGTCAGCAGCTGACCGGAGGCCAGATAGACCCCCAGGACCTTCTGCGCATTATGGGGAAGGAGGCGGTTCAGGAGTACCTCCTGGGCGAGGTGCAGAGAGTCTATCGGTCTCAAGGCGTGAGCATCAACGACAAACACGTCGAGGTTATCGTCCGCCAGATGCTGCGCAAGGTCCGTATCGATTCTCCCGGCGACACCGAGCTCCTGCCGGAGGAACTGGTGGACCGCTTCGTCTACGATGACATCAATGCCAAGGTTCTGGCAGAGGGGGGAGACCCGGCCACGGCTCAGCCGGTGCTGCTTGGCATTACCAAGGCATCGCTCAATACCGACAGCTTCCTCTCCGCAGCCTCATTCCAGGAAACGACGCGGGTGCTCACCGAAGCGGCCCTGGCGGGGAAGACGGACAGGCTGCGCGGCCTGAAAGAGAACGTTATCATCGGCAAACTGATCCCGGCCTACTCCAGTGTCACGCTGGAAGCTCAGGTTCTGCCGGAGATGGAGGCGCCTGCTGAAGGCGCGGAAGCCCTGGCCCTCGAAGCAGTATCAGATGACCCGGAGGCCCTGGCGCTGCTGCGGGCTCTGGAGTCGTCCGGCCCGCGCGAGACCACGGACGAGGGCGAGCCCCAGCCGCAGGCTGAGGAAGCAACGGTCTCTGAGGAGACCACGGACGAGGGCGAGCCCCAGCCGCAGGCCCAGGAAGCAACAGTTGCTGAGGAGACCACGGACCAGGTCGAGCCCCAGCCGCAGGCCCAGGAGGCAACAGTCGCTGAGGAGACCACGGACGAGGTCGAGCCCCAGCCGCAGGCCCAGGAAGCAACGGTTGCTGAGGAAGCCACGGACGAGGACGAGTCCCCACCGCAGGCCCAGGAAGCAACAGTTGCTGAGGAGACCACGGACGAGGACGAGTCTCTCCCGCAGGCTGAGGAAGCAACGGTCTCTGAGCAAGCCCCGGACGAGGACGAGTCCCCACCGCAGGCCCAGGAAGCAGCGGTTGATGAGGAAGCCACGGACGAGGGCGAGTCTCTCCCGCAGGCCCAGGAGGCGACAGCCTCTGAGGAAATCAAGGACGAGTCCGTTCCGCAGGCCGAGGAAGAAGCGACCGGGGACGAAGACTAGCGGTTGATTAGCGCGGCGAGGTAGCCGGCGCCAAAGCCGTTGTCGATGTTGACCACCGACACCCCCGCGGCGCAGCTATTGAGCATGGTGAGCAGCGCCGCCAGGCCGCCGAAGCTGGCCCCATAGCCCACGCTGGTGGGAACCGCGATTACCGGAACGGCTACCAGGCCGCCGACCACGCTGGGCAGTGCCCCCTCCATGCCGGCCACCGCTACCACCACCTTTGCCTGCTGCAGCCGGGGCAGATGATCAAGCAGACGGTGAACGCCGGCCACGCCAACATCATAGCACCGCTCCACCTCGTTCCCCATGATCTCCGCTGTAATCGCTGCCTCTTCGGCAACCGATATGTCCGAGGTGCCGCCGGAGACCACCATGATCCCCGGGCGCAGCGCCTCCTCGCCCCCTCGACGCACGGTGATCGCCCGCGCAACCGGGTGATATGACGCCTCCGGCACGAGCCGGCGAACTGCCTCGAAGCAGTCCTCGCCAGCCTTGGTGACCAGCACCCGGTCGGAAGTGGACGCGAGCTGCTGAACGATGGCGGCAACCTGTTCCGCCGCTTTCCCCTGACCGAAGACTACCTCAGGGAAACCGCATCGCAGTTCCCGATGATGGTCAACCTTGGCGAAGCCTATCTCCTCATAGGGCAAGCCGATGAGCCGGGTTATAGCATCATCGATGGCCATCTCCCCGGCCTTCACCTTCGACAGCATCTCGCGCAGGCGCTCAGTATCGATGTTCGTCCTCCCTGTGGGGGCTGCATAGATTATAGCATAGGGAAGGGGATGCTACTCGCGACGGGACAGGGGTGCTGACTCAGGTGCAGGGCCCGGCGCGACAACACGGTTGGGGGACCGTCACACCGCGCCGCGGTCGGACCGAGACCTCCAAGCTGGCACTACCGTATATGCAAGCACGCTACCGCACCCGGCTCACCAGCGAAACACCCACATCCCCAACCCAGCTATCAGGCCAAGAATCACAGCGAAGATCACGTAGACAATCGCTCCGACGAGGCAGGTAGCGATGGCTCGCCCGGTGTCGAAGTCCAGGGCCTGCCGCACCGCCAGGATCATCGCGGCGAGCATCCACGCCAGCGCGACAAGGGATATGGCCCAGCCGACAAAGGGGACGAAGGAGAACAGCATGAGCACGCCGGGCGTTGCTGAGAAACCGATTGTGCGCAGCAACTCGCCGTAGGTGGCCGAAGTCTCCGGACCCTTGAGCAATGTGGTGCCGATGATGTAGGTGATTAGCGACCATATGAGCCAGAAAGCGAGAGCACTCAGCAACCCCACGAACAGGCTCCAGAAGAACCCTCCCACCGTTATGTCAGGCAGCGTGCCAAGGCCGGAGCCAATCCCGGCGCAGATGCTGTAGAGCAAGACCACCGCCAGCGCCTGCCACGTGGCGCTGGTATCAGCCTCGACCTCCTCGTAGATAGCGGACTCCAGCCTCGCCGCCCTGTACATCCGACCCACAAACGAAGTTGACTTGCCCACGCATCGACCTCCAGGCTCTATGACATTCGCTGCAGCGACGATAGCACACTCACCTGAGCGGGTCAACCATCTCCCGCGGGAGACCGTTGCCCACTTCGCCGTTTCTCAGGTATAATCCTGGCTGACCCCAATCGCCAGCGTAGCCCAGAGCTAGTGCAGCGATTTCGTAGCGGCGAGTCCGAAGTGCCGCTGAGGGTCTGCCTGTTGACTTGTCCTTCTTCGTTCCAGGACTGTCATCGCCTCGATAGTCACGGGCCAACTGTAGCTTTCTACTTGCGAACCTTCTCCATCTGTCGTCGCAGCTGTCCACAGGCAGCGTCAATGTCGACTCCCCTCCGAACCCGCTGCGTTGTCTGGATGCCTGCTCCACGCAAGGTCTCACGAAAGACTCGCAGCCGTGCCGGTGAAGAAGCACGAAACGGCAGGCCGGATACGGGGTTGTATGGAATCAGGTTGACATGGCAGTTCAAGCCACTGAGTAGCCTCGCTAGCTCACGGGCCTCTACTTCACCATCGTTTACTCCGTCGAGCATACAATACTCGAATGTAACCCGCCGACCGGTATGGCGCACATACTCCCGGCTGGCGTCTACAATCTCGGCGACACTCCACCTGGTCATGCCAGGTACGAGCTGCCGCCGCAGTCCGTCGGTAGGGGCATGGAGTGATACTGCCAGCGTTATCTGCAGTTTCTCCTGAGCTAGTCTCAGAATGCCCGGAGGAGGGCCAACGGTACTGACTGTGATACTCCTCATGCCGATGCCCAACTCTTTGTTCAGAAGGCGTATTGCCTTGACGGTTGATACATAGTCAAGAAGTGGTTCGCCCATGCCCATGATGGCAAGATGGTCGACCCGATGACTGCGGTTGTCAATCGGCACAGTCCCGGATTGCAGTGTTTCCTGCACCGTCAACGCCTGGTCCACGATCTCTCCCGGCATGAGGTTGCGAACAAACCCACCCCGGCCGGAAGCACAAAAGGCGCAACCAATTGGGCATCCCGCCTGTGTCGACAGGCAGCAGC
>CAYTKL010000067.1:0-8921 GCA_964438305.1 uncultured Dehalococcoidales bacterium
CCGAGGGCGTAGACAGCCTCCCCGCTGGCCACCGATACCGCCGGCCCGCCGCTCGACCCGCCGGGAACGGTGCTCAGGTCCCACGGGTTGCAGGTGATGAAGAAGGCGGAGTGCTCGTTCGAGGAGCCCATGGCGAACTCGTCCATGTTCCCCTTGCCCACCATCACCATGCCGGCATCGGTCAGCTTCTCCACCACTGTGGCATCATAGGGAGGAACAAAACCCTCCAGCATGTGCGATGAACAGGTAGTGCGAATGCCTCTGGTGCACATGTTGTCCTTGATTACGACCGGTATGCCGGTCAGGGGGGTGGGACTGCCGCCACGGAGTACCCTGTCAGCCTCCTCCGCCTGACGCAGCGCAACATCCTCAGTCACCGTGACGATGGCGTGCAGCTTCTCTTCGACCCGGGCGATCCGCTCCAAGAGGGCCTTCGTCAATTCTACGGAGGAGAACTCCCCGCTTGTCAGCAGTTCGTGAGCTTGATGAATAGTCGTGTCGTAGAGGTTCAATCCGTCCCGCATCTAATCCAGTACCGCTTTGACTCGGAAAAAGCCTTCCTCAGGGCGAGGGGCGTTGGCCAGGATGTCCTCCTGGGGCAAGCTGGGTGCCGTCACGTCTTGGCGCACCACGTTCTCCAGGTGTATGGGGTATGCCGTGGGTGGGACATCGGTGGTGTCAAGCTCCTTCAGGACCTCGAAGTTCTCCAACACATCGGAAAGCTGCTCCTGAAACCTCTCCAGTTCGGCCTCCGACAGACTCATGCGGCACAGAGTGCTGATGTGCAGTACTTCCTCGCGGCTCAGCTTGACCATAGTTCCCCCTGAGTCTGAAATTATAGCACCAGGACACCAGCCAGGCAATGTACGTGTAAGACATGTGTGCACCGACGGCAGGGCGATGACCAGTGGCGCTGTCGGGGTCGTGGTAACCCGGTCAGCGTGCGTCGGAGGTTGCTACCAACCAGCGCCGAGCTTATAATAGGAGCACCAAAGGTAGTGAGCGAAATGAGGGTTGTACTGTACACGGGCAAAGGTGGGGTGGGCAAGACGACCGTTGCCGCTGCGACGGCGGTGCGTGCAGCCCAACTCGGCCACAGGACCATTGTGCTGAGTACCGATGCTGCGCACAGTCTGTCGGATTCCTTCGACATGTCCCTGTCGGGCGAGGCCGTTCCCATCGCAGCCAATCTGTGGGGCCAGGAGACCGACATCAGCGATACCATGGAGGCCTACTGGGGCGACATCGAGGACTGGATGTCGGCGCTCATGGCGTGGCGAGGCATGGAGCGAATAGTGGCCGACGAGCTGGCGATCCTGCCCGGGATGGAAGAGCTGGCCAATCTTCTTTACATAAGCAACTACTACTACGGCGGCGACTACGATATGGTCATCGTCGATTGTGCCCCGACGGGAGATACGCTGCGATTGCTCAGTTTCCCCGAGGTGCTGGGCTGGTGGATGGACAAGATGTTTCCCATTGGGCGCACCGCGGTGACGGTCACCAGGCCTTTTGTGAGACGGGTGGTGGGTATGCCTGTGCCCGATGACAGGGTCTTTGACTCCGTGGAGAGGCTCTACTCCCACCTCAACAACATGCGTGCTCTGTTGACTGACCCTGACAAGTCGTCGGTGAGGCTGGTGGTGAACCCGGAGAAGATGGTGATCAAGGAAGCACAGCGCTCCTTCACCTACTTCAGCCTGTACGGGTATGCGACAGACCTGGTGGTGTGCAACCGCCTTATCCCGGAGGATGTGGTCGACCCCTACTTCCACGCGTGGAAGGAAAGCCAGAGCAAGTATCTCAAGATGACGGAGGAGGCGTTTGCCCCGATCCCCATTCTGCCGGTCCCGCTCATGGGTGAGGAGGTGGTGGGTATCCCCATGCTGGAGCGCATGGCTGAGGCCATCTACGGCGAAAGGGACCCGACTGAGATCTTCTTTCGCGGGCATGCTCATGAGATTGAGAAGGAGAATGGCTACTACGTGCTGACGTTCGATTTGCCGTTTAGCAGCAAGGAAGACATCTCTCTCACGAGGAATGGCGATGAGCTGGTTGTCCGGGTTGGCAACCACAAGAGGAACATCATCCTGCCCAGGACTCTGACCCGGCTGCCGGTCAAGGACGCCAAGTTCGACAGGGACAGGCTGCGTATCCGGTTTGACCTGTCGGCGGAGAACAGCTAATCAATAGACAGAGGGAGGGGCAAGATAATGGGTGACAGGATACTGGAGGTTGAGCATACGCCCGGCGAGGAGTGGGTGGTGCGCTTCAAGCCAGCCGGACTTAACTGGCTGCCAGATGAGACCAGGAAGCACTTGCTTGGCGCGCGAAAGGAGTTCCTTCTCGCTCTGAGGAGCGCGGTGGACCAGGCCATAAAGCATGCGGATGAGGGAGAGAAGCCCAAGGCGACGCGAAGAACCAAGATCAAGGTCGAGTAATAGAAGGGGGAAGGTCTATGCAGCAATACACCACCGAGCAGATGCGTAACGTGGTGCTGCTTTCTCATGGCGGTGCAGGCAAGACGTCTCTCTCGGAGGCCGCGCTTTTCGATTCGGGAGCGATTACACGTTTGGGAAGGGTCGACCAGGGTAACACCACCTCAGACTATGACCCTGATGAGGTGAAACGCCAGATCAGCATATACCTTACCTTGCTTCCCTGTGAGTGGCAGACGTTCAAGATCAACTTCATCGATACCCCGGGCTATGCCGATTTCGTCGCTGACGCCAGGTCAGCCGTGCGGGTCGCGGACGGCGCGGTCATCGTCGTTTGTGCCGCTTCCGGGGTAGAGGTGGGTACGGAGCTGGTGTGGGGCTTTGCTGACGAGCAGGAGATTCCCCGTCTGATCTTCGTCAACAAGATGGACCGGGAGAATGCCGACTTCTTCAAAGTAGCGGAGGAAATCGCGGCCAGGTTCGGCACCAAGTGTGTGCCCGTAGGGATTCCAATCGGGTCCCAGGACCAGTTCGATGGGGTGGTGGACCTGGTCAAGATGAAGGCCTACAGCGGTCCTCAGGGGCAGGAGGGTGCCATCCCTGACGAGTTGAAGGCGCAGGCTGATGCCTTCCGCGAGAAGCTGGTTGAGGCGGTGGCGGAGACCGATGACGCGCTGATCAACAAGTACCTGGAAGGCGAGGAACTGACCGAGGAGGAGGTCGTTCAGGGTCTGCGGACCGGTGTCGGTGCGGGCCAGGTAGTCCCCATCGTGGTGGGCTCGGCTCTTCGCAATCTGGGTGTGACGGGCCTCATGGATGCGATCTGTCAGTATCTTCCTTCGCCGCAGGAGCGCGACGCTGTCTCAGCGACGAACCTCGCCACTAAAGAAGAGGAGGCTATCGAAGCCGACCCTACCGGTCCTCTGGCGGCCCTGGTGTTCAAGACCAGCGCCGACCCGTACGTCGGCAAGCTTACCTACCTGCGCGTCTACGCCGGGACTCTGCACAGCGATTCCACGGTGTGGAACAGCGCCAAGGAGCGCCAGGAGAGAATCGGGCAGCTATACGTGTTGCGGGGCAAGAATCAGGAAGCTGTGCCTCATCTCGTCGCCGGAGACATCGGAGCTGTGGCCAAGCTGGCGGAGACCACCACCGGAGACACCTTGTGTACTCGGGAGCATCCCCTGGCTATGCCGGCGATTGAATTCCCTCGCCCCACTATGAGCCTCGCGGTTCAGCCCAAGACCAAGGCGGACCTTGACAAGCTGGGCTCCTCCTTGTCGAGGCTGGTGGAAGAGGACCCCTCCCTTCGGGTTCACCGCGATAGCGACACGATGGAGACCATCCTCTCCGGTGTGGGTGACACCCAGCTTGATGTAGCTTCCGAGAAGATGCTGCGCAAGTTCGGCGTCGATGTGCGCATGGAGCCCCCCAAGGTCCCTTACAAGGAGACCATCTCCACCACCACCAGGGCCGAATACAAGCATAAGAAACAGACAGGGGGGCACGGTCAGTACGGACATGTCTACCTCGAGCTGGAGCCCAAGCCGAGAGGCGAGGGATATGAGTTTGGCGACAAGATAGTCGGCGGCGTGGTGCCGAAGAACTACATTCCGTCGGTGGAGAAAGGGGTGGCGGAGGGGCTTCATGAAGGGATACTGGCGGGCTTCCCGGTGGTTGACATAAAGGTGACTCTCTATGACGGGAGCTATCACAGTGTGGATTCCTCCGACATCGCCTTCAAGATCGCCGGCAGTCACGCCACGAGGAAGGGTCTGTCACAGGGCCAGTCTGTCATACTGGAACCCATGGTGAATATGAAGATCACTGTTCCGGAGAGCTACACCGGGGATATTATCAGTGACCTGAACGGCAAACGGGCCAAGGTGCTCGGCATGAATCCGGAAGGGGGGTCAAACGTCATAGAAGCTCAGGCGCCGCTTGCCGAGGTTCAGCGGTATGCCATTGACCTTCGCGCCATGACTCAAGCCAGAGGGAGATTCGAAATGGAGTTGAGCCACTACGAGGAGGTGCCTGCTCATATAGCGCAGCGTATCGTTGCCGAGAGGGAAAAGGCGAAGGGCTAGAAGAAAGAGCCAGGCCTGTTTAAACAAGGCACCGCCTCGCTGACTCAGCGAGGCGGTGCTTCATATTTGACAGGGTACTTGCCCTAACCTGCGAGCAGCTCCTTGACCTTGGCGGCGAAGGCGGGGAGCACCTTCTTGTAGTCCCCGACAACTCCGAACCGAGCTTCGTTGAATATGTTGGCCTCGGGGTCCTTGTTTATGGCGATGATGTTCTTCGAGCCGGAGCACCCCGCCATGTGCTGGCTGGCGCCGGATACGGCGACGGCGATGTAGACGGTGGGGCTGACGATCTTGCCGGTGAGGCCCACCTGCATCGCCGCTGGAACCCATCCGTTGTCGCAGGGCGGTCGGGTGGCTCCCACCGCGCCGCCGAGCGCCTTGGCCAGAGCCTCGAGTTCGGCGAAGGCCTCGCCACCGCCCATGCCCCGTCCTCCAGTCACAATGACCTCGGCATCCTCCAGCTTGATCCCTTCCACCTCTTCCTTTACCTTCTCGACAACGGCTGTCCTGATCGCCGACGCGTCAAGACCAGCCTCGATATTGACGATCTCTCCGCTCTTCGAGTCATCTCTCTCCATGGGGTCCATCGCTTTGGACCTTACCGTCGCTATCTGGGGCTTGGTCCCCTCACAGACGTAGGTGCCCATGGCGTTCCCCCCGTATACACTACGGGTCTGCAACAGCAGCTTGGAGTCGGGGTCAATGCTCAGTTCGAGGCAGTCCATCGATGCCGCTGTGTCCAGCCGGAAAGCAAGCCTGGGAGCAAGGTCCCGGCCAACGGCTGTCTGTCCCATGAGCACGATGTTCGGCGCAACCTGCTTGACCACATTCTCCATGACCGCCACGTAGCTGTCCGTCTGGTAGTCCTTCAACAGGGGGTCATCCACGACATAGACCTTGTCGGCCCCAAATGCGACGGCGTCTTTGGCGAGATCGCCGATGCCGCTTCCCAGCAAGACCGCCGACAGCTCCTCGCCCAAGGCATCAGCGAGCTTCCTGCCGCCGCCAAGTAGCTCCGTGGTGGTTGGGGCGAGCTTGCCTTCGACTATCTCGCCAATTATCATAACGCCTTTGTTATCAGCCACTCTGCTTACCTCCTTCGAAGTCACGATCCTCAGACTATATGAGCTTGGCCTCTCTGAGTTTCAGCGCCAGATTGACCGCCGCCTCCTCTGGGCTTTCGCCCTCGATGATCTCGCACTTGCCCTCTTTCACCGGCTGGAACACCTTGAGCAGCTTAATGCGTGCCCCAGCGGTGCCAAGCTGCGAGGCTTCAGCGCCAATATCCTGGGCACTCCACCTGATCGGCTCCTTCTTCGCTGCCGCCATAATGCCCTTGAGCTTTGGATAGCGGGGCTCGCCGAGCTCGTTGGACACTGTGATAACCACGGGAGTGGACACCTCGATAACCTCATAGCCATCGCCGGTGACCCTCTCAACTCTGACCTTGCCGTCCATCGCCTCCACCTTCTTGGCCACGGTCACACTGGGTACCCCGAGGAACTCGGCGATACCGGAACCCACCTGCCCGGCATCCCAGTCAGCCGCCTGTCGGCCACAGAAGACGATGTCAAACTCGCCTACTTTCTTGATTGCCATTGCCAGCGCGTAAGCCGTGGCACGGCTGTCACCGCCTTCGAAGGCGGAGTCTTCGAGCAGCACCAGGTCGTCACCCCCCATGGACAATGGCTTCTTGATCACATCCATGACGAAGTCTTTGCCCAGGCTGACCGCGGTGACCTTTCCGCCCTGGGCGTCCTTGATCCTCAGCGCTGCCTCCACCGCCTGCTCGTCAAAGGGGCTGACTACCTGCGATACCCCAGCGGCGGGAACAACCTTGTTGGCTGCCTCATCAACCCTGAAACTCCCGGCAGGTGCCTCCGGATCGGCTATCTGTTTTACACAGACAATCATATTGGGCATAACACCCTCCTTCCTAAAGTTACTGGCAAGAATAATGCCCCGCCAAGGGCAATCCAACACTTCATTTAACCATCTGGTCGCGGTGCATGTCAAGCGGAACCCCGCTGGCTGCAGTGCCTCTGCGGCAATACTGCACGGCAGGCGCGGTGAGGATGCTACAGGGAATCGTAAACGGCCTATGCGCTGGTCGTCGGAAGCGAGTAAGGCTTGACACCAGCACGCCTGTGTAATAGAATTATCACGTGTAGAACACGCGATTTCAGGCAGCATCAAAGGAGGAGTGCCAGATGGCCAAGAAGCGTGATTCCGTTGATTGGGGCTCCATCAGGCGGACACAACTGGGTGACGCTGAGTTAGCGCAGCATGCGGGCAAGAGTGCGGATGAGAAGGACGCGGTGCCGGAGAAAGCCTGCACCAGGTGCAAGCACTTCATTGAGAGCGGAGCATCTGAGAAAGGCGAGGGCTACTGCGGTGTATTGCGGGCCGGCTCGGACATACTGAGCGACCCTCCCAAGTTCGTCCTGGAGGGTGAGGTGTCGTACTTCACCTTCTTCAACAGGGATGCCAGCAAGTGCACGCACTATGACCAGATGGAGTTCGCCGACCACGACATCTCTGAGTGCGCCGACCCACGATATACGCGAGGACAGAGAGCGACCATGAAGTGATGCCCGCGAGGGAAGAGGCTGGCGCATTGGCCAAGAAGCGGCAAGAGGCTGATTGGGTAGGCATCATCACCACGATGCGTGGCGCTGCCAACGTAGAGCGGCAGATGGGCAAGAGCGCTGACGAGAAGGATGCTATCCCACAGAAGGCCTGCACCAGGTGCAGGCATTTCATTGAGAGTGGTGCCAGGGAGAAGGGGGACGGCAATTGCGGGGTTCTCAGGGATGGCTCCGACATATTGAGCCACCCTCCCAAGTTCGTCCTGGAGGGCGAGGTGTCCTATTTCAGCTACTTCAATATGGATGCCAGCAAGTGTACCTACTATGACCAGATGGAGTTCGTTGACCACGACATCTCTGAGTGCGCCGACCCTCGCTATACACGAGGGCAACGGGCGTCGATGAAGTAAATCGTGACATCAGGGAGATGATAGTATGGCCAAGAAGAGGGACACGGTTGATTGGGGCGCCATCAGGCGGACACAACTGGGTGATAGCGATGTAGCCCGGCAAATGGGCAGGAGTGCTGACGAGAAGGACACTATTCCAGAGAAGGCTTGCACCAGGTGCAAGCATTTCATTGAAAGCGGCGCCTCAGAGATCGGCGAGGGGTACTGCGGCGTGCTCAGGGCCGGCTCGGACATAGTGAGCGACCCACCGAAGTTCGTCACCGAGGGTGAGGTGTCCTACTTCACCTACTTCAATGTGGATGCCAGCAAGTGCACACACTATGACCAGATGGAGTTCGCTGACCACGACATCTCTGAGTGTGCTGACCCGCGCTACACGCGGGGACAGAGAGCGACCATGAAGTGACTCCCGCAGGCACGGTGTCGTTCAGGTCAAGGGGGTGGTTGAGCAAAGAAACCACAGAGGGGCCACAGAGCTTGAGACGAGGATACAGTAGATAGCTACGAAAGTAGGGGGTGAAAAATTGGCCAAGTGTGAGAGCTGCGCCAAGTTCTACGTAGATGAAGAGGACGAGAGCAAGGGAGTCTGCCTGTTCCAGAAGCGGGACAGCTCCGTCGGTCCCCTTTATTGGGACACCAAGGAGGTGGCTGCTGGGATGGATGCATGCGGCAATTATGAAGAGCGGCTTCCGCTGCTGGAACAGATAAAAGAAGCGGAGGGCGTGCCCGAGAGGAGTTGAACAGAATGACAGAAGTAGCGGCAAGAACGAGTACTGCGCCCGATAAGTCCGTTGGCGAACTGGAGAAGGACCGGGCGTGGTGGTGGGCGGCGGAGAAGCGGAGGTCGCCGCGGCTGGACTACCTGAGGAAGGCGATATGGAAGAAGGGCCAATCAGGGGGGAAACACCCTGAGGGCCTGAAGATCGAACTCGAAGCGGCGGAGCTGTACCGCGAGTCATGGGAGGTGAGCCGCGGCGAGTGCGAGATGAAGAGGCGGGCCATGGCGACGGCCCACATCCTGGAGAACAAGACTATCTTCATTACCGATCATTCTCAGCTTGTGGGGTACTACGGCCAGCTCCCGCATACGCTGTTCTTTACCGGGGATGGAGGGGGTGCCGATATCGCTCTCGCCGTACCGGGGATCCTGCCCGAGCCGGAGGAAGAGTCAAAGCAATACGTGATGGAGATCCAGGAGTACTGGCACAAGGAGATGCAGCAGTCGAGGCAGATGGAGAGGGCATTCCTCGACTACTTCGACATGGAGGACCTGGTCAAGCAGCAGAGCGGCTCTCTGTGCTGGGGTGCTCCCGTTCCCGCCGGCTACTCCAACAAGGACTACGGGTGGTATCCCCGAGGATTCAAGTACATCGTGGCCGACATCGACAGGAATCTGGA
>CAYTKL010000068.1:0-8857 GCA_964438305.1 uncultured Dehalococcoidales bacterium
GCTCCTTGGAGCGCATCGCCTCGATCTGGTGCAGGATGTTCTCCGCTACCTTGTCCCCCAGCCGGGGCAATGTAGCAACGCGACCGTCGCGGATAGCCGTCTCAAGGGCGTCTACGGTGGTGACACCAAGCTCGTCCGCCAGACGCATGGCGGTCTTGGGGCCGATGCCGGGGATGTCAAGGAAGCTGCTTATGCCCTCGGGGAACTCAGCGCGCAGCTCATCGTAGTAGTGGAGACGTCCCGTGGTGACCAGCTCGACGGTCTTCTTGGCGATGGCGTCGCCAACGCCGGGGATTGCTTTGAGGTCAGCCCCTTCCCTCACCATCTGCTCGATGTCTCGCGGGGAGTGCTCTATGGCCCGCGCCGCCCGCTGATAGGCCCTGATCTTGAAGGCATTCTCGCCCTTGATCTCGAGCAGGTCGGCGATATCCTGGAACACCTTGGCGACATCGGCGTTCTTCATGGCTACAACACTTCGACACGGATAACATCATCTGCCGCAGCAGTGCTTGTATTTCTTGCCCGAGCCGCAGGGGCAGGGCTCGTTCCGCCCCACCTTCTTCTTCCCCGCGGTGACCGCTTCCCTCCGCTTCGCCGCCTCTACCATCGGCGCGGGGGAGGGCGACTTCTCCCTGGTGATGCCCACGCGAAAGATGGTGTGGGCCACATCGTGAGCGATGCCGGCCAGCAGGCTCTGGAACATCTCATGGCCCCGCCGCTTGTAGATGACCAGCGGGTCCCGCTGCGCCGTGGCCTCCAGCCCGATGCCACGTCGCATCTCGTCCATGACCGTGAGATGGTCCATCCACAGGCGGTCGATGGTGCGCAGCATGACGAACCGCTCGAGGACCCTCATGTTGTCCTCGCCGAACTCCTGTTCCCTGGCCTCGTACAATGTACTCGCGTGCTGGACGAGAGCCTCTTCGATCTCGCCCCGGCTCATCTGCGACAACCCGCTGGCGCTCAACTCCGGCGACAACGGCATGAAGGTGCCCAACTCGGCGAGCAGACCCTCGAGGTCCCACTCCTCCGAGCGTTCGCCAACCAGACGGGAGGTAACAAGGTCGCGAAGCTCATCGGCAACCATCGTCTGGATGTTGCCCTTGAGGTCGGCACCAGCCAGGATCTTCCGCCTCTCGCCGTAGATAACCTCGCGATGCTTGTTCACCACATCGTCATATTCAACGAGGTGCTTCCTGATATCGAAGTTGTAGCCCTCCACCTTGGTCTGGGCGCTTTCGATGGCCTTGCTCACCATGGAATGCTCGATAGGGACGTCTTCGTCAAACCGTATTCGCTCCAGAATGCCCTTGACGCGGTCGCCGCCGAAGCGTCGCACCACGTCGTCCTCAAGCGACACATAGAAGCGGGAGCTCCCCGGGTCACCCTGGCGCCCGGAACGTCCCCTCAACTGATTGTCGATGCGCCTTGCCTCGTGACGCTCAGTGCCAACAACGTGGAGCCCACCCAGTCCCACCACCTGGCTGTGTTTCTCCTGCCACTCCTCTCGACTCTGGCCCTCGGGGGTGCCTCCCAGGATTATGTCAACACCACGACCCGCCATATTGGTGGCTACAGTGACCGCACCCGGCTCACCGGCGTGCTTGATGATGTTCGCCTCCTTCTCATGCTGCTTGGCATTCAGGACCTGGTGCGGTACGCCGTTGCGCTTGAGAAGCTCGCTCAGCTTCTCCGATTTTTCGATCGACACCGTACCCACCAGCACCGGACGCCCTGCCCCATGAAGCCCTTCGATGTCGCGCGCCACGGCGCGGAATTTGGCGTCCTCGTTCTGGTACACCTGGTCGGCACTGTCAACGCGGACCATCGGCATGTGCGTGGGGATGACCACCACCTCAAGGTCGTATATCTTGTGGAACTCCTCAGCCTCAGTGACGGCGGTCCCGGTCATTCCGGCAAGCTTCTCGTAGAGGCGGAAGTAGTTCTGAAAGGTTATTGTCGCTACCGTGACATTCTCCCGCTGGACCTCAACCCCCTCCTTCGCTTCGATTGATTGATGAAGACCCTCCGAATAGCGCCGTCCGTGCATCATCCGCCCGGTGAACTCATCGACTATTATCACCTGCCCGTCCTTCACCACATAGTCCCGGTCTCTCTTGAAGAGCACGTGCGCCTTGAGCGCACTCTCAAGGTAATGGGTGAGCAGGTAGTTGGAAGGGTCGTACAGGCTAGGTGCCTTGAGCAGTTCCTCCTTCGCCAGCATCTTCTCTACCTTGGAGATGCCCTCGTCGGTGAGGGTTACCACACGGTCTTTCTCGTCGAGCTCGTAGTCCTCGTCCGGGCGCAGGTGCGGCACCAACCTGGCAAATGTCTGGTACCGCTGCGCCGCCTCCGTCGCCGGTCCGCTGATGATGAGGGGAGTACGCGCCTCATCGACAAGGAGGCTGTCCACCTCATCGACAATGGCATAGTGCAGCTCGCGCTGCACGCAGCGGGTGAGGTTGTCCACCAGGTTGTCCCTGAGGTAATCGAAGCCAAACTCGTTGTTGGTGCCATAGGTGATGTCGGCCTCATAGGCCTCGCGGCGCACAACGGGCTTGAGGTGCGACCAGGCACGGTCGTCGGACTCATAGTCCGGGTCGAAGAGGAAGGACGCTTCATGCTGGATGCTGGCGATGCTGAGGCCGAGGAGATGATATACCGGCCCCATCCACAGACAGTCGCGCTTGGCCAGGTAGTCGTTCACCGTAACGACGTGAGTTCCCCGCCCGGCAAGGGCATTCAGGTAGACGGGCAGCGTCGCCACCAGCGTCTTGCCTTCGCCGGTCTTCATCTCAGCTATCTTGCCCTGATGGAGAACGATCCCTCCCATGAGCTGGACATCGAAGTGACGTTGACCCAAGGTCCGCCGGGCAGCCTCGCGAACCGCAGCAAACGCCTCGGGCAGAATGCCGTCGAGGGACTCACCCTTCTCCAGGCGAGCCCGAAACTCATCAGTCTTCTCGCGAAGCTCATCGTCGGATAGCGCCTCGAACTGCGGCTCAAGCCCGTTGATGCGTCCGACAACCGGCTCGAGCCGCTTCAACTGCTTCTCGTTGGAATCCATGAGCCCGCCAAAAAACCTGACCATATTCATCTACCTTCAATTATCTGTCGTGCTCTATCAGCCATCGCTTCCAGGACTGCGACCTTGAACTCACCCATGCCGTCCACGGTGAAGGCATGTACCGAAGAGGCAGCGTCCGATTTCAAGACACAGGGTATGCCATTGCTCTCCAGCAGGCCCTTTATGACCTGAGCCTCCAGCTCCCCCGAGGCCCGATATACGTCGACCAGCTTCTCCTTCTTGCGCATAACTCCACGACATCACTCGAACATAGCCCCTATCGACAGGCCGCTGTGGATACGGTGGATGGCTTCGCCAAGCAGGGGCGCCACCGAGAGCACCACCATCTTGCCCAGCCCGTTGCTCTCAGCAACAGGTACGGTATCGGTGACCACTACCTCGCCAACCGCGCTTGCCGCGATCCTCTCCAGCGCCGGCCCACAGAAGCCGGGATGGGTGGCGCACGCGCTGACCTCAACAGCCCCGCCTTTCTGCAA
This sequence comes from uncultured Dehalococcoidales bacterium, assembly GCA_964438305.1. Taxonomy (GTDB): domain Bacteria; phylum Chloroflexota; class Dehalococcoidia; order E44-bin15; family E44-bin15; genus CAYTKL01. The sequence goes on from CAYTKL010000068.1 coordinate 3,565, forward strand.
CGCAGTCACCCCAGACACAAGGGAACCCGCCGTAGAGATCTCGTCATCGAACAACAGGGCGCGCTTGCCCCTCACGTCACCGATGATGTTCAACGTTTCGGCCCGGTCAACGTTGCCCACCCGCCGCTTCTCGATGATCGCCAGCGGGGTATTGAGCCTCTGGGCAAGGTCGCGCGACCGCTTGGAGATGCCGATATCGGTGGCCACCACTACCAGGTTCTCCGCTCCTTTTTCCTCGTGGTACTTGCTGAACAGGTAGAGTGCCGTGAGTTCATCCACCGGGATGGTGAAGAAGCCCTGAATCTGCCCGGCGTGAAGGTCGACGGTGAGCAGGCGATTCGCGCCGGCTACCGTTATCATGTCAGCGAGAAGCCGGGCGGTTATGGGCACTCTCGGCTGGTCCTTCTTGTCGGTGCGCCCGTAGCCGAAGTAGGGGATGACCGCAGTGATTCTCCCCGCCGAAGCCCGCCTCAAGGCGTCGAGCATTATCAGAAGCTCCATCACGCTCTTGTTGACCGGTGCCGAGATCGGCTGGATGGCAAACACATCCCTCTCACGCACATTCTCCAGAATGCGCACAAACGTATTCCCATTGGTGAATTCGAATACCTCAGCTTTGCCCAGCGGGATTCCCAGGTAGTCACAGATGCCTTGAGCCAAGGAAGGATGAGTATTGCCGGTAAAAACCTTCAGTTCGTCAATCACAGGTCACCCCTTCTCAAAGTGTCATCTCGTCAACATCATTCTTCCCTCGTGCGAGGCGGTAGAGTGTACCCGGCGAGGTGCTGACTGGTGACGGTCCCCGACTGAACCGCAACTTTCTATTTTAGCACAAAAAGGCTCACGAGAGACGATTCCCCCGGGTGCCGGGGCTACTGTTCTTCCAGGCTTTCCAGCGCTCGCCTGGCCGCCTCCACTTCCGCCCTGCGCTTGCTCTTGCCGTGGCCGGTGCCGACAACGTCGTCACCGATGAGCACCTGCACCGTGAACTCCTTGGCATGGTCAGGGCCTTCTTCACTGGCGGTCCTGTAGACGGGAGTCAACTGATGCCGTGCCTGGACGACCTCCTGAAGCCGGGACTTGTGGTCAGCCGTGACCCGCCCCTCAATGGCGCCAGCGATCTCGGCATCAAAGAGCCTGAGCACGAAGTCCTTTGCCACGAGGAAGCCCTTGTCCACCAGCACAGCGCCGAGCACTGCCTCGAGAAGCCCTGCCAGGTTGGACCTCCTCTGCCGGCCGCCGCTTGCCTCCTCTCCATGTCCCAGGTAGAGGCATTCGCCAAGACCCAGTGAGGTAGCCACACGAGCCAGGGTTTCCCCTCGCACGACCGAGGCTCGAAGCTTGGTCATCTTGCCCTCAGACAGGTCAGGTGACTCCGTGTACAGCTTCTCCGCGACGACGAAACCGAGTAGCGAATCTCCGAGGAACTCCAGACGCTCGTTGGAAGGCAGGTGGAAATCGGGGTTCTCGTTGAGATAGGAGCGGTGGACCAGGGATTGCTCGAGCAGAGACACGTTTTCGAAGGTAACACCCAGTATTTCTTGCAGCGTGGCAAGATCAGTCAAGCTCAAACCCCCTATGAAGCCAGCATAGTTGGGCTCCCTCGTTTTGTCAAGGTGGGAATGCTATAATCAGCCCAGGCACGACATGGACAATCTGCTGTCGACAACTCAGGCTCAGCTTCCGCCGGAGGTCGTGGGCCTGCTCCGCACCGCCGGTGAACTGGCGCAGCGTGAGGGGCAGCGGCTGTATCTTGTGGGAGGAGTGGTGCGTGACCTGCTGCTGGGTCGCCCCAACCTCGACCTCGACCTGGTGGTGCAGGGCGATGCCCCCAGGCTTGCCCGGCTTCTGGCGAGAGCCAGCGGCGAGAAGGCGACGGTGCACCATCGATTCGGCACGGTGAAGTTTCACCACGGGAGCCTGAGCGTTGACATGGCTACAGCGCGCTCCGAGACGTATCCACGGCCCGGAGCACTGCCCGTGGTGACGCCGGCGACCATTGAGGACGATCTGCGGAGAAGGGACTTCTCCATAAACGCCATGGCCATCGACCTCGGCGTCACCTCATTCGGCCGGCTACTGGACCCCTTCGGCGGAAGGAGCGACCTGGAGCGGCGCTTGATTCGCATACTGCACGACGGGAGCTTCGTGGATGACGCCACGCGAATACTGAGGGCGCTTCGCTATGAGCAGAGGCTGCGGTTCAGGCTCGAGGAGAGGACCGAGGAGCTGCTGCGGCAACATGCAACCATGCTGGATACCATCAGCGGCGACAGAATCAGGCACGAGTTGGAGCTCAACCTCACGGAAGACTACCCCGAGCGAATCCTGCGCCGCGCTGAAGAGCTTGGCGTGCTGCAAGCCATACACCCGTCACTGCGCGGCAACGACTGGCTGGCCCAGAGATTCCAGCATGCCCGCCAGTTGGGGCCGCCAGACCCGACCCTTTACCTCATGCTAGTCGTGTACCATCTCAGTGACGAGGAGCTTGAACAGCTCGCCGCCCGCCTAAACATCTCCGGGCTGGTGAAGCGAAACATGCGGCAGGTACAGCGACTCAAGCAAGGACTGGACGCCCTGACTGAGCCGGACCTCCCCCGCAGCGGGATACACCGCCTTCTCAAGGCGTATTCCCCGGCGGCGGTCACAGCATGCGCCCTGGCCTGTGACTCTCCCGTGGCCCGATCGCGCCTCAAGCTCTATCTTGACGAGCTGCGCCATGTGAAGCCGTGCCTTGACGGCGACGATCTGAAGAAGCTCGGACTGCAGCCCGGGCCGCCACTGGGAAGGATGCTCCAGGCGCTTCTCCGGGCGAAGCTGGATGGCAAGGTGAATACCAGGAAGGAAGAAGAGGCCCTGGTTCGCCAGCGGCTGAGACATAACTGAGGAGTCAGCATTGGAGGAAGTGTGCCACGTTTGCGGAAAGCCGCTCGATGAGCAGAATACGTCGCAGTGCCGGCTATGCGGTCGGAGGTTTCACATCGCGTGGTCGGTCGACGCTGATGTGGAGAACTGCGGGCACGTGTGGTTCGACAGAAGGTCGTGCGGCATGGCTTTCGCCTGCAAGCTCTGTGTGGACGAAAACCCGGAACTCGCCGCGCTGATCGTCGAAACGCAGTAGACAGTGCTGTTCCTGGTTGGCAGTCGCCAGGCTACATACTGCCGGAGGAGCGCGTCAATGGCTGGCAGCAAGATACTCATCGTTGAGGACGACCAGACCCTGCTCGAGGTGCTCAAGTACAACCTCGCCAGAGAGGGCTATGACGTCATCACCGCCGTCGATGGCGCTCAGGCTCTGGATGCTGCCGAACTCCACAGACCCGACCTGGTCATCCTCGACATCATGCTCCCCAGTCTCGACGGCCTGGAGGTGTGCCGCATCCTGCGCAAGAAAGGGATGACCGTGCCCATTCTCATGCTCACCGCCAGAACCGATGAGGTTGACAAGCTGATGGGACTGGAGCTGGGCGCCGACGACTACATGACCAAGCCCTTCAGCATGAGGGAGCTACTGGCGCGGGTGCGGGCCATGCTGCGCCGCGTGGAGATGGCACAGCGTGAGGCTGCCTCAGGCCACGAGGCTCCGCCTCCGATAGCCGTCGGCGACCTCGAGATAGACACGGGCCGGCATCGCGTTTCGCTCAGCGGCGTTCCCATCGCCCTGAGTCCAAAGGAGTTTGAGCTGTTGTCGTTCCTGGCGAGCAACCGGGGGCAGGTGTTCAGTCGAGATGTGTTGCTCGACAGGGTATGGGGCTATGAGTATGTCGGCGACACCCGCACCGTCGACGTCCACATCCGCTGGCTGCGGCAGAAGATCGAGACAGACCCCAGCAATCCCACGTACCTGCTGACGGTGCGGGGCGTAGGCTACAGATTCGAGGGGTAGGCGCATGTTTAGCAGCATGAGATGGAGAATAGCTATACCATTGTTGCTGTTGATTCTGGCGTCGATCTGGGCGCTCGGCTTCTACCTGTCCGACTTCATCGCAGATACCTATGTCACCAACCTGCGCTCTCATCTTACCAACCAGGCTCGGCTCGCCAGCAAGATGGCTGTCCCCTACGTCGAGGACGATGCACAGGGCCTCGACACACTGGCCAAGGAGGTGGGCCAGGAGATTGAAGCCAGGGTCACCATCATTGACAGGGACGGACGGGTGCTGGGCGACTCCGATACCGACCCGGCAACAATGGAGAACCACGCAGACAGGCCCGAGGTTGTCGAAGGGCTGTCGGGCACCGTAGGCGTAAGCACTCGCTACAGCCTGACTCTCGGCTATCATATGATGTACGTCGCCGCTCCGATAGAAAGTGGCGGCATGGTGATCGGGGTCGCTCGGCTCGCCCTCCCTCTTTCGCAGGTGAACGCCTACACAGCCAGTGTCACCCGTGCAGTGGCCATTGCAGCCGGCATAGCATCGGCGGTCGCCGTGGTACTGGCGATCCTGATCGCCAGAGTCACCACCAACCCCGTGAGGAAGCTGACCCAGATGTGCGCCAGCATAGCGGCGGGGGAGCTCGACCACAGGATTCAGATATCGTCAAGAGACGAAGTCGGCGACCTGGCCGAGGCCTTCAACCACATGGCCTCGAAGCTGAAAGACATGGTGAGCACCGTTTCGGGTGAGCGGGACAAGATGGCGGCCATCCTGTCCAACATGGCTGACGGAGCTCTGATAATCGACGAGCAGGAAAGGGTGGCCATGGCCAATGCCGCCGCGCAGAGAATGCTTGGACTTGCCGAGCGGGATATGCTGTCGCGCTCCTTCATGGAGGTCGCGCGTGACCACGAGTTGGGTGACGTCCTCAAACGTTGCTTGCAGAGCGGCCAGCAGCAGAGCGGGCAGGTGGAGACCGAGCCTGACCGCAGATTCCTGAGAATGATCGCCACTCCAATTGAGACTGAGGGGGAGGTAGGGAGTCTGATCATACTCCAGGACCTGACTGAACTCCGCCGCCTGGAAACGATGCGCCGTGACTTCGTGAGCAACGTCTCGCACGAGCTGCGCACGCCTCTGGCCTCCATCAAGGCGCTGGCCGAGACTCTGCAAGACGGGGCCATCTCCGACCAGGCTGTTGCACACGACTTCCTCGACAGGGTGAACGTCGAGGTGGACAAGCTGGCTCAGACGGTGCATGAGCTGAGCCAGTTATCGAGGATCGAGAGCGGCGACGTCGCCTTCAACATCGAGCCCGTCGAGATAGGTGACGTCATAGAAAGTGTGGTTCAGCGGCTTCGCCCGCAGGTCGAGAGGTCCGGACTCAGTCTGGATACCGATATCCCTTCCCCCTC
>CAYTKL010000069.1:0-4771 GCA_964438305.1 uncultured Dehalococcoidales bacterium
AAGCGGGCGTCGCCAAGGATGGCGGCGCGGCGCTCGACCGGCAGCTCCATTGCGGGATCACGAAAGAGGCTGTCAAACAGGACCGGTTCAGCCACAAGTTCAGTGACGTACCCCGGCTCTACCACGGAGTCTCTTTTCCTTTCGTCAGCCCTCTCTGTGGCGTGCACACGTGTGGCGGCCTTAGCTCCTGTCTCTGCCATTTCTACAACCGTCCTGGTCTGTGCGGGGAAACGTACGCCTCCGTCGTGGCTGGACGGATCTCCTTCCTCTGCTGTCGATTTGCGGATTCAGTGATAACGCTCACCTTCATCGCCATCCCGTGCGCCGAGTGACAACCCAAAGGCGACTCCTTCTCGTTCGTCAGCCCGTTTCACGAAGCTATCTCCCCCTCTTCTTGCGGTACCGTTCCTTCACGGAGACTATGCGTGGCTTCGGCAGTAGGGTGAGCACATAGCCATAGATTGCGGCTCGTTCTTTGTACTTGTACTTCAGCCACCACAGGTAGACTGCGCCCCCCTTTTCCACTGGCGCCTCTCCCCAACCCGTGTTCAGCTTCGACTTCTGGAGGTCAGCGATGAACCTCTTGGCGTATGTAGCTCCCATTCTCCTGCCTCTGGCGTGCGCCTGCGCGGCACTCAGGTTCTTCGCCCCGCCGGCTTCCTTGAGGCGCTGGTCCAGGATGGGCTTGATGAAATCGTAGGTGGGCGGAGGAATCGGAGGGTTCCGCCGGTAGGGGATTTGTGACGCCATCGTTGCGATGCAGGCAGCGGTGACCTCAATTGAGATGTCGCGCGCACTTACCACTACGCCTTCCTCCCGCGCGCCAATCCAGTTCTTCAGGAGATCCCAGGCTATGGTGATCGGTGGGGACTGGAGAGGATTGAGGGATATCCTGGGCTTGATTGGAATGCCCTTTGGAAGCTTCGGCTCTGGCGCGGGGCCAATCTCCTTCCCTGGGCGCGCGCTTTCCGAGCCGGGGGGTGGAGCGCCCCCCGTGGCCCATGATGGCAGCTCACCGGTGACAGTCGTGCCTTCTTCGAACGTGTGCCTGGTCGTGGAGGGGCCTCTCTTTGGCCGCCCGGTGGGACGTTTGCCCGCCGGGGCCTTGCGACTGTAGGTCTGCCAGAAAGGGTCTGCCATGTGGAATGGGTCGATACCCTCGACAACCCCGGCGAACTCCGCGGACTTCCACCGCACTCCTTCGGGGGGCAGTATCAGGCCGTCCGGGCCGAACTTCAGCGGGAGAGCCTTCACCCGCCTGTCCATTTCCGCGAACATGAGGAGAAGAGTCGTCGCTATGGCCGACTGCGCATCCGGGCCGAGGTCGTCGCTGTAGCCACGCAGGTAGGCGTCCTTCGTCTTCGCTTGTTGGACAAGCTCGGCGTTGTTCCATATCGGGATGAGAATCTGGTGTGCGGCTTCTTTGCCCAGGGCCCCGGCCGGCGAGGTGACGTCTTCGTATCCTGGGGGCCGCGCTGCGGTAGCCGCCGAAGGCTCCTCAACTTCAGCCGAGGCCTGCCTGGCAATGCCACCGGGGTTACCTGAAGCAGGAGGCTGGTCTTGCTGCGCCACGTGGGCCAGCTCATGGGCAAGGAGCCGCTTTCCTTCAAACGAAGCCGGCTGATAGTCGCCACTGCGGAAGAAGACATCTCCGCCGGTGGTGAAGGCCTTGGCATTCAGTTCGCGGGAGAGCTGGTCGGCCTCAGCATCGGTGTGAATGCGGACGTGAGCCAGGTCGCGTCCCAATTGGGGTTCAAACTCGGCGCGCACCGGGTCGGCAAGCGCTCGGCCGCCGTCACGGGCGGCGTTGATGCGCCTTTCCAGACTCTCGGACGCTTCCAGGGCTTTCGCGCCTGCCATCCTGGTTTGCTGCGCTTCGTCTTTTTCCCTTTCCTTTGTCCGTCGCTGAACGACTTGCTGCAGGGTGGTGCCCGGCGCCTCCGTCGCCAGGCTCCCTTCATGCTCTTCGTATCCCTGCGTCTGGCGCTGTAGACGAAAATGACGGGGCTTCGCTGCCGCGCGGCTGGGAGCTCTCCTCAGGGTTATGGTGATGCCTATCGGCACGTCACGTTCGGCCTGGGCGCGCACCATGCTGCGGTACTCGTTGGGCTTGCGATGTCGGCACCACTCTTTCCACGCGTCATAACCGTGAGCCTTGATCAACTCGTTGAGGTACTGCATGGCGGCAGCCTTCCCGGCCATCTCGGCGCGGTCCAATGCTGCAATGAGGTAGCCCTCACTTCTCCACTTCATGGCTTGCTCGAAGTAGGCCTTCGCGTCTACCTTCAGCAGGGCCGCTGCCTCTTCCCGAGTCATCTCGGTGGTGTCTCCCTTGCCCGCCCTGATCAGCTCGGCCAATACGGCAGCGTACCCGTAGGCGAAGGTGCGCCGCATGCCCAAGCGCCTCCCTGTTCTGTGTGCTTCGGCGACCATGTACAGGCCGCCGCCTATTGCGGCAATGTACGCGACAGCAATCGCGGCAACCACCAGGTATGGCAGTGCCACCGCTCCGAATTTCGCCGCTGCCGACGCGGCCGGGCCAACGAATCTCGCACCCACTCTCGATGCCAGCCTGCTTATCGTGGGCCAATGTGGCTCGACACTGGCGGTGACCTTGAGCCCCAGCTCGCCTTCGAATGTAAGGCCTGACCTTGGCAGTGGGATAACCGCCTTGGTTGAGCCGCTCACGCCTACATCGACGGCGAGGACGGTAATGTCACTGCCTTGCCTCTCCCAAATAGTGGCGTCCAGAACCGCCTTGAAGGTCGTTCCGCCTGAACTGTACAACTGCAGGTCCAGCCCGGAGCCAATCTTCTGGGAGTCCTCGCCGATTTCAACGCCTCCCTTGAACTCCAGGCCCTTGGTGATTTCGTTCTTCAACTCCAGCGCCGCTTTCTTCTCTGCTCCCAGGCTAATGGTAGCTTCCGCCTCAGGACCTGCCCCACCGCCGGCCTTCAGGGCGCCCTCAACTGACACCTCACCCTTGATTGTCTTGCCCAGCACGACCGGTCCGAGTTTCAACCCCTTTGTTCGACGTTCAACCGGGAAGGCCCTCTTGAGCTTGAGAGTGCTGGGTCCCGGCCCTGCGCCTGGGGCTGCCTGCCTCTGCAGGACGGTGGCTGTGGGAGAGACATCGGGCACCTCTGCTGCCGTCTCTACTCTCTGCGCCACCGTCACCGTTGGCGTCCCGGCATTGGCTTCCTCTTTCTGTGGCGCAAGCGCCAGCTCAGGGGCACTGGCCAATGCCTTTGTGGCCAGGGTCTCCTCTTCCCCTTCCTCCGCCTGGCGCTGTAGATGGAAATCGGCAGGCTTCGCTGCCACATCAGCTACTCGGTCGGCTTCCCTCTCAAACTGGTCGTCGGGCGGGCTGACAACGAGTTTCGGCTGCACGCCGATCGACTGCACCACGCGCTGTACATGAGCGTTGCCGTAGTCGTTCTGCAGCCGGCCTACCATCCGGGCCTTCTGGCTGGCGTTGGCGGGATGGGCGAAGCGGGCATCGCCGAGGACGGCGGCGTGCTTCTCCACCGGCAGTTCCATCCCCGGCTCGGCCAGAAGGCTGTCGAACACGCTCAGAGCGCCTGCCAGGTCACCGGCGTGACCCAGGTCGGGTTCAGCACGCCTCTTCCTCTCGTCAACCTTCTGGGCGTCGCGAGAGTGCGTTGTGGCTCTCGTAGCTTTTTCTGCCATCTCTACGTGTGCCTCCCTTTGTCGAGGCAACCTTTACTTGCCATTCGTGAAGCATGCAGCGCCGATGGTGCTATGGCGTTGGCGCCGGCGCGGGCGCAGGCGCAGGCGCTCCGCCAGTCGTGACCTTCTCGGCTTCTTTTAGCGCCCCCTCGAGGTAGTAGGGGACGTCTCCCCCACCGGCCGCCATGGAGTGAGCCGCAGTGCTGGCGCTTATGAGGTACTTCTCTACAGCGCGCATCTGTCCGGCCGTGGACGCTGGCACCCCCGTCGCTTCGATAAGCGCCGGTATGGCATCTCTGCCGGCCATCGCTGCCTTCGCCACACGGTCCCATCTTGGGCGCCTGCGCCGCGCCTCTCGCTGCGCCTCCTCGATCTTCGTGATGACCGTTAGACTAAACAGCGTAGCCTGGGCACTGGTCATTAGAGGCGGCGCCGGCGTTGCCGGCGGTGGCGTGGCAGGTCCCGCTCCCCCCTTCACTTCAACGGGCTGACGGGCCACCCTCACATCCGTATCTTCCTGGCGGGCGACGGAGGTGCCTTTGCCACCGGTGGCCGCCGTTGGGGCTTTGCCCACGGCCCGCGTTGAAGTGGGAGTTGACGTGTCTCTTGCGGCAGGTGCCGGTGCACCCTCCGACTGCTGTGCCACGTGGGTCATTTCGTGAGCGAGAAGCTTCTGGCCTTCGGTGGTACCCGGCTGATAGTCGCCACTGCGGAAGAAGACGTCCTTGCCGGTGGTGAAGGCTTTGGCATTCAGTTGTCTCGACATCTCGTCCGCTTCGGCGTCGGCATGGATGCGCACGTCACTGAGGTCGACTCCAAAGTGCGGCTCCAGCGAAGCCCTCGCCGACTCGCCGACTGGCTGTCCCCCACCTCGCTGTGCCTCCACCCGCGCCTCCAGGTCCGCGGAGGCCACGGGCCGTCGGCCGCCAGCCGGTTTGGTGGAGACCTCTTCTTCCTCTCCCTCCTCTTCCTCCTCCACCTGCCGCTGAAGGGCTGGCCCAGGGGCACCGCTGGCTGGCTTGGTGAAGACCTCTTCTTCCTCTCCCTCCTCTTCCTCCTCCACCTGCCGCTGAAGGGCTGG
>CAYTKL010000069.1:4871-8843 GCA_964438305.1 uncultured Dehalococcoidales bacterium
CCCAGGGGCACCGCTGGCTGGCTTGGTGAAGACCTCCTCTTCCTTCTCCTCCTCTGCTTGGCGCTGTACTGCAGCACCTGAAGCTGGCACAATCGCTTCGGCTACCCTGTCGGCTTCCCGTTCGTACTGGTCGTTGACCGGGTTGACCACGAGTTTGGCCTGTACGACCTTGGAGTCCAGCAGGCGTTGAACATAGGCGTTACCGTGGCTGTGCTGAAGCTGGCTCACCACCCGCGCCTTCTGGCCGATGTTGGCCGGATGGCTGAACCTCCCGTCGTGGAGGAGCCCGGGGCTTTCCAGGGACGGTACGTCCGCTGTCGTCTCAGAGCCCGGGTCACGTGCCTCAAGCTGCTTCGACGGCGACTGGCTCGCCTTCTGCCTCCGCTGGGTTCTGTCCTCTTCGGCCTGTTTGCTTTCACGCTCTGCCATCTTGACCTCCCGCCATTGTTCCGCCGCGCTGCTATGCTGCAGCTAGAACGGTATGGTTATCATGCCCAAAACACTGGTGGGCACGCCTTCTTCCTTACCTTTGGCTGTGGGGAATTGCGCCTTCAAGCTCAGGAATATGGGCGGCACCGTCCCCGTTCTCGCCCCTTCGAGCTTGGAGCAGGCGTCAACCGCCGTCTTTATCGACTTCACGTGGTCGGCGATTCGTCCGGCACTCGCCTTGACGTCGTCCAGACTCTCCAGGTTCAGTGAGCCTATGTCCGAGAGCAGGTCTCCCAGTCCTTCCTCGGCCTTCTGAACGATGTCGGGCAGCTTGTCGATCGCGGTCACGCTGGGGCCGATGCGCAGGCTTATGGAGTACTTCTTGGCGCTCACGCTTGCCGACAGATTGACCTTCTGACCGGCGGCCAGCGACCCCGAGCCCTTGTAGCTCGCTCCTATCTTGAACTGCCCATTCCATCCGGCAACGGCTGTGAGCGTCGCCTTGTCTACCTTGAGCTTGGCCGAGGCCCCACTGGTGTCGACAACCACCGCACCGCCTTTCACGCCGATCTTCACCTGGGTCGGTATACTCTTGAAGACGTCGGTGACCTTCTTCAGAGTGTCGGCCAACGCCGAACCGCCCACAGGCTCCTTCTCCGGTGGCTTCGGTGCAGGGCCCATTGGCAGCACGGGCTTCGTCAGGCTCTGCGCCAGCTTCCATCGGTGATACACCCCCTGGAGTTCCTCATCGGAAAGGCCGCCTGCCTCGGGGACGGCGCTCCGTATCCGCGACGCGAGCGCCTCCGGCTTCAGAATCGTGACGGCTGGTTCTGTGTTGAGAAACCTCCGTATGGCCTTGTCAACGTCCGGAGCAACGTCGGGCATGAACTGTATCGGGGCCTGACCTCCGCCTTTGCCTCCTGTCTGCTGCACCACGTGAGCCAGCTCATGGGAGAGCAGTTTGTGTCCCTGGGGGGAGTCGGGGTCGTATGTGCCCTGACGGAAGAACACGTCGTTGCCGGTGGTGAAGGCTCGCGCCCCCAGCCCCTTGGTCAAGGCGTCCGCTTCGGCATCATCGTGTACCCGGACGTTGCCGAAGCTGTGGCCAAAATGCTCACCCATCTCTGAGCGAACCCCGGGCTCCAATGGCTGGCCTGACCCTCTCCCGCCAGCGATGGACTGCTTGATGTCGCGAGAGGTATCCTGCTCCGACGGCTTGCCGTCCCGTCCTTCCTGGGCATGGTCGACAACCCGCTGTACGTAGGCATTGCCGTAGTCGTGCTGCAGCCCGCTGAGCAGGTCTGCCTTCTGCCCGGCGTTGGCTGGGTGAGAAAGGCGGCTGTCTCTCAACATAGCCCCGTAGCTCTGTTCGGCACCTTCGGTCGGCGGTCTCTGGTGGATGGCGGAGAAGGCACGCAGGTCACTGTCTTCCCTCTCGTGCCCGCCGGTCGGGGACGGACGTGTCTTACGTTCCCGATGCACTCCTCCAGTTGGCCGGGCTCCAGCCGGGCTCCTCTTCTGGCGCTTCGCGTGTCGCTTCGCCATCTCAGCCGTCCTCTAGCCCTTCACCAGGTCGAAATACTGGGCGAAATCGGTATCGGTGCAGAGCTTGCCTATCTTCTGGTACTCCCGTTTCGTCCCTCTGATGATATGTTCCACGTTGATGATTCCTGAGTCCGCCGCGGCGAGGAAAGCAGCGGTCAGCGCTATGTTCTTGATGTTCCCTCCGGTCACCTTGAACTGCCGCGCCAAAAAAGCGAGGTCAACGTCCGTGGCCACAGGTGCCTCCGGGGGGAAGATGCGCCGCCATATCTCGTAGCGGTCCTGCTCTTCGGGGAAAGGGAACTCGACGGCGAAGTGCATACGTCGGGCAAAGGCTTCATCCACGTTCTTGCGCAGGTTGGTGGCCAGGATGGCCATGCCCTCATACTCCTCCATCTTCTGCAGCAGATAGGCGATCTCTATGTTGGCATAGCGGTCGTGCGAGTCGCGCACCTCGGAACGTTTGCCAAAGAGAGCATCGGCCTCGTCGAAGAGAAGAATGGCATTGGAATCGCGTCCCTCCTTGAAGATCCTGTCGAGGTTCTTCTCCGTCTCCCCGATGTACTTGCTCACGATGGACGAAAGGTCGACCTTGTAGAGGTCAAGCCCCAATTGACCGGCGATGATCTCGCTGGCCATGGTCTTCCCTGTGCCCGACGGGCCGGCGAAGAGCACGTTCAGCCCCTTTCCCAGCGAGACCTTGCGGTCGAAGCTCCATTCGTCAAAAACGACGTGACGGTACTTGAGCTGGCTGCAGATTTCGTGAAGCTGCGCCATCTGGTCTCGGGGCAGAACGATGTCGTCCCAGTCGTACTTGGGCTGGATCTTGCGCGCCAGCTTGGCCAGGTTCTGGTTCGACTGCGTTCGGCACGCCTGGTACAGGTCGTCCAGGGTGACCTGCTCGCCTTGCCGCCCCTGCGTCAGGGCGAGGTTGTTTGCCGTGGCCACTGCATCGCGAATCTGGCCCCCGGTGAAGCGGAACTTGTCGGCCAGAGCGCTCAACTCATCGTCCGTGGGAGCGATGCCGTCGAGGTACATCCGCCACAGCCGCTTTCGCAGCGCATGCGAGGGCAAGGGGAACTGAATGGCGACAACGGGCTTGTCCGGTTGCCAGCCTTTCACTGCCCAGGGTGCTTCCCCGCTGAGGAAGGTGATACCGGACCAGCCAGCTATTCTACGAGTGATGGCGTCGGCGACGGGCTTGTTCTCCGACAGCACAGGTCGAGGCCATCCCAGTACAGGGCCGCCCCCTGAATGCTGGCCTCACGCATCGCCAGGCCGACCGCCTGCTCAGCAGGGGTCTCGTCCGTCAGAAGGCGGACGAAGTCGATGGCGAGCAGGGAGATGCCCAATCCCCGGCACAGGGCCTCAGCAGCACTCCGCCGGCCCACTCCGTAGGTCCCCTGGAGGTGGCAGACAACGTTGCTCTGGCCGTTGCTGAAGAGCTGGCACAGTTGGTGCTTGAACTCGTCAGGCAGCACCAGGTCATCCCATTGGACGCGGGGATTGACCAGCTCGGCAAAGGGCAAGAGCCGGGAGTCGATCTGGTCCGAGCCCAGGAGGTAATCGATGATGTGTTCATCGACCTTGAGGGACTTTGCCAGATAGGAAGAGACGCGGGTGTGGGGATCGCTGTCGAGTCGCAGAAGCTCGTGTTTCACCAACGGAGCCTGCGCCGAGAAGGCATTCCGGGCCGTCAGTCTCTCGGCGAAGGAGGGGCAGAGCAGCCGCAGGACCAGGTCGATGCTCGGCCTCTTCTTGGTGACATCGTCCTGCAGATACGCGTAGAGCCGTTCATACCTCAGGTCCATCTCGGGCAGCAGGCAGACGAGCAGGGCATCGACATCGAATTGCGTGAGGTCAAACAGCTCACCCAGCCGGTGCAGACGAAGCGTCCTGCCCTCTCTCAGGCTGTGCGCCTTGCGGTGGGCGAGCTCCTCTTCAAGCCGGCGAAGGGCGTCGACGACCGGACGGGGCCATCGGGTCAAGTTGGCCAGGGTG
>CAYTKL010000070.1:0-8755 GCA_964438305.1 uncultured Dehalococcoidales bacterium
TTCTCGGCGAGAAGATGGTGTACGCTCCAACGCCCAGGGATGTCACGTGCAACAGGTCCCTTGCCGCGTATGCGTCCGCCGCATACTCATCGTGCAGCAACATCTTCACCTGGTAGTTCTTTTCGGCACTGTTCATGTCCAGCGGGAGGTAGAACACCAGGTCCTCAGGCACCCACGCCGGTTGGTAGGAGGTGATGACCCAGGCTATGTCGGTGATGCCGGAGGCCGCCGCGTCGTAGGCCAACTCCTGCTTGTTGAGGGTCTCCGAGGCGTAGATCTCCATGTCGATGCGACCCTCGGTGACGGTCTCGACCGCCTTCTCGTACCAGTAGTACGTCGAATCCGAAGCGGGCGCGCCGAGATACGTGGGTGTGATGGGGTGTGGGATCGACAGCTTGACCTTGTGCGTCTGGTTCCCCACAGGCCCGCCGCCATCACCACCCCCGCAGCCGGCCGAAGTCAGACCGGCCGCCACCAATACGATCATGAGGATTGCCAGAGCAATCTGTATTCCTTTCTTTGTCCCTGTCACTTGGTCCTCCCTCTGCGATAACCAGCATCGCTATGCTCTGAACAGGCGGGTACCGCTACTGCACTCTCATAACGCTGTCACCTCCCCGTGCTAGTATCATTACATGAGTTTATTTCAGTAATTCTTGCTATAATAGACATATATTCTGCAAAGTCAATATTACATATAAGAGGATGTCTTTAGCTGAGTAGTAGTATACGATTATGCCGCAAAGGAAGGGGGCCGGAGGTTCTAACCTCCGGCCCCCTGTTGACGCTATGGTGGTCGGTTGTATAGACCGGGTGCATCAACGCATGGTGCCGGGCAGCCAGGTGGCAATGGACGGGAAGGCTATCATCAGGGCGAGGAGCACCATTGCGGCGATGTAGAAGGGGATGACGCCCTTGATGATGTCGGCCGTACTCGCTTCATCGTCCAATAAGTCGGTAATGTAGATGTTGGTTGCCATCGGTGGTGTGACGAGGGAGATCTCCATGAGGATGACGATGAACACACCGAACCAGACCTCGTTCCAGCCCGCCTCGGTGACGAGTGGGAAGAAGAGGGGGAGGAAGAGGACGACGAGTGGGAGAGACTGGAGGGCGAAGCCACCGATGATGAAGAGGACGGCGACGAAGACGACGATGAAGACGGGACCGAGGCCCCAGCCGAGGACCACATCGCCCATGACGTCGGCAATGCGGGTCATGGTCATGGTGTACATGATGGTAAAGGCGCCGATGACGATGATCATGATCATGCCGGTCATTCTGAGGGCGTTGGCCATGCCGCGGATGAAGACGCCGCGGTTCATTCTGCGCATCGCCAGGACGACGATGAACACGGTGGCGGCGCCGATGCCGCCGGCCTCAGTGGGGCTGAACCAGCCCTCGTAGATACCCATGATCATGACGAGGAAGATGACGGCAATGGGGATGGGGAATCTGAGGGCCTTGAAGCGTTCGCCCCAGGAGTACTGGATCTGTACAGGTGGTGCGGCGCCGGGCCTGATCCTGGCCCATACGTAGATGGTGCCGACGTACATGGTTGTGAGGATGAGGCCGGGGATGATGATGGCCATGAAGAGCTGGCCGATGGAGACGCGGGTGAGCACGGAGTAGACGATGCAGGACATGCTGGGAGGGATGAGGTTGGCCAGAATGGAGGCGCTGGCGATGGTACCTGTCCTGAGGGTCTTGCTATAGCCATACCTCTTCATCTCCGGGATGGCGATGCCGCCGATGGTGACGATGTTGGCGGCGCTGGAGCCGGTGACGGCGCCGAAGGCGGCGCAGGCGAAGGTAGAGACGATAGCAAGGCTGCCCCTGAGCTTGGATAGCCACTTACCGAAGGCGTCGTAGGCGTCCTTGCCCAGTCCGCTCTCGGCGACGAAAGCGCCCATGAGAATGAAGAGGGGCACCATTGTCATGATGTAGTGCCAGCTATAGGCCCAGGTAAACTGTCCGATCTGCTGAACGCCTGTGCCCCATCCGAGGTAGAGGATACTGAAGACGGTGCCGAGTATGCCAACGGCGACGAAGATGTGGAAGCCGATCACACACAGGATGACGAGGAGCACGATCTCGATGATGCCCAGGATTGGGGTTGCGTCAATCAATGGCTCTCACCCCCTTTCTTGAGTAGCCAGTATGTGTCAGGCAGTGCAAAAGCGGTGAAGACATGGTCACTGCCCCTCGAGATAGGGTTCATTGGCGAATCTGCTGCCGAACCCTTTGGCGATGAGACCGACGAGGGACCTGAGCAAGACGAGCAAGAAATGGCCTATCACAACGACGAAGAGAATCTGGAAGGGGCCAATGGGAATGTCCCTCAGGTTGCTGGATCTGCCGATGGCGAAGCTGGTCTCGCTGAGTTCCCACACTCCCCAGGCGATGGACAGGCAGAAGATGGCTCCGCATAGTGCCGAGATGGCATCGAGCAAGGCCTTGGGGCCGGTGGGGAGCCTGTCTCTGACGAGCCCGATACGCACATGGCCGGCGCGGTACCAGGCGTAGGCCATGGCAAAGGGAGTGAGCATGGACATGAACATCTCGGAGAACTCGTAGCCGCCGACGAGCCAGTCCGACCTGATGGGGAGGAGGCGGAAGATCACGGTGATGAAGGTCACCAGCATCAGGCCGATGAGGAAGCCCCCGCCACAGAAGGCGAGAACCTTGGAGCCATGGAACAGGAAGTACTCTGAGAAGCCCTTGTTTGCCAGGTGCAACACTCGTTTCATTAGTGCATAGGCCCTCCCCTCTTACTTTCTATCTCATGACACGGCTCGGCTATGGTTTCCCCCGTAGCCGAGCCGTGTCTTGCGTATCACCTGATTCTCACGTTTCCTCTAGCTTACTCGCCGTGCTGGGCCTTCCAGTTGGCGTACCACGGGTGCTCGCCGAGGCCCTGTTCCTCCCACCACGTCTCGTACCACGGCGTATAGTCGCCGGGGTACTGCCAGTCCATGCCCCAGTGGCCGTCGGGGCCGCACCACTCGTCCCACTCGTCGAAGTACCAGCCGAAGTCGGCGAGGTTGTCGCGGTCCTCCTGGTGGGGGTAGGAAGCGGGGTTGCCCGGGGGCCTCTGGTCGACGGGGCAGGGCACGAAGTTGTCCATCTCCTCCAGAACTGCGGTCAGCAGGGCCTCCGCCTCGTCGCCGCGCTGATACTCGTCCTCCATCCACTGGAGGAACCAGTTCCAGTAGATGTCCTCCTTCATGTCGCGGAGCTTCTGCTTCTCCGACTCGGGCCAGTCGATGAACTCCATGCCCACGTTTGCCACTTCGTCCCAGTAGAGGATGTTGCCGGCGTCGCCCCACATGGAGCCTCTGGCGCCGTACCAGACGTCGGTGAGCTTGAGCACCGCGTAGGCGTCCTCGGGCCGCATCCGGCTCATGAGGTCTTCCCTGGCGTTGTAGTGCGGCTGGGCGTTGCCGATGCCGCCGACGTCGATGATGTAGCCGGGGTCGCCCACCTCATACCAGCGGAAGGAGATGGGGAGGGTGATGTCCAGGGCGGAGCAATCGAGGGTGCCCTTCTCCAGCGCCTCATAGCAGTCGTTCCAGGCGAGGGTGATGGAAAGCGCTCCCAGCCTGGAGATGAGCTGCTCCATGGACTTGCCCGAGGTCATGATGGTCATGCCCTGGAAGTCCTCAATCTTGTGGACGGGCTTGTACGGGGAATAGACGATATAGGCCTCTCGGCCCAGGGTGGTTATGTTGATGAGGCCCCGGTTCTGGTAGTCGGGAAGGAGGTACTCCTCGTAGAGCTTGGAGTGGACCTCGTAGTTCATCTCGAGGCTTCCCATGTCGATCGGCAGGTAGAACACCAGCTCCAGGGGGACCCACTCGGGGGAGTAGCTGGCGATGCACCACGCTATGTCGGCGATGCCCGATGAGAGGGCGTCATAGGCCAGCTCCTGCTTGTTGAGGGTCTCCGAGGTGTAGATCTCGATGTCGATGCGCCCCTCGGTGACCGTCTCGATCGCCTCCTCCCAGTAGTTGCCGGTGGCCTCGGAGATGGGTGACCCGAAGTAGCCGGGGACGTTGGGGTGTGGCTGGGAGTACTTGATCACGAGGGTCTTGTTGCCAGCCGGCCCGCCGCCCCCCCCGCAGCCGGCCGAGACCAGACCGGCCGCCACCAATATGATCATGAGGATTGCCAGAGCAATGTGTATACCTTTCTTTCTAGTCCCTGTCAATTTAAACCCCCTCTGCGATTCGCAATATCGCTGTGCTTCGAGAAAGCGGGCCCTGTCAATACACGCTCACGACGACATCACCTCCCTGCAGGTCAGTGTCAGTATATCACGTTATTTGAGTGATTCTCATTATAATGCAGTTGCAGTATATAAAGTCAATAGCAGATATAGGATGATATCATCGTTTGTGCCTTAGTCGGTGATGATGTATCATCATGACCGCACTGCACCGGATGCCGGTCCTGATCCGGTGCGAAAGGCCCCCACATTGCCTTCTTCTGACTTGGGGGTATGGGACTACAGAGGGGATTGCATCGGCAGGTGCGGTGGTGGCGCTGCCAGGGGGTTATGCCGCAAAGGAAGGGGGCCGGAGGTTCTAACCTCCGGCCCCCTGTTGACGCTATGGTGGTCGGTTGTATAGACCGGGTGCATCAACGCATGGTGCCGGGCAGCCAGGTGGCAATGGACGGGAAGGCTATCATCAGGGCGAGGAGCACCATTGCGGCGATGTAGAAGGGGATGACGCCCTTGATGATGTCGGCCGTACTCGCTTCATCGTCCAATAAGTCGGTAATGTAGATGTTGGTTGCCATCGGTGGTGTGACGAGGGAGATCTCCATGAGGATGACGATGAACACACCGAACCAGACCTCGTTCCAGCCCGCCTCGGTGACGAGTGGGAAGAAGAGGGGGAGGAAGAGGACGACGAGTGGGAGAGACTGGAGGGCGAAGCCACCGATGATGAAGAGGACGGCGACGAAGACGACGATGAAGACGGGACCGAGGCCCCAGCCGAGGACCACATCGCCCATGACGTCGGCAATGCGGGTCATGGTCATGGTGTACATGATGGTAAAGGCGCCGATGACGATGATCATGATCATGCCGGTCATTCTGAGGGCGTTGGCCATGCCGCGGATGAAGACGCCGCGGTTCATTCTGCGCATCGCCAGGACGACGATGAACACGGTGGCGGCGCCGATGCCGCCGGCCTCAGTGGGGCTGAACCAGCCCTCGTAGATACCCATGATCATGACGAGGAAGATGACGGCAATGGGGATGGGGAATCTGAGGGCCTTGAAGCGTTCGCCCCAGGAGTACTGGATCTGTACAGGTGGTGCGGCGCCGGGCCTGATCCTGGCCCATACGTAGATGGTGCCGACGTACATGGTTGTGAGGATGAGGCCGGGGATGATGATGGCCATGAAGAGCTGGCCGATGGAGACGCGGGTGAGCACGGAGTAGACGATGCAGGACATGCTGGGAGGGATGAGGTTGGCCAGAATGGAGGCGCTGGCGATGGTACCTGTCCTGAGGGTCTTGCTATAGCCATACCTCTTCATCTCCGGGATGGCGATGCCGCCGATGGTGACGATGTTGGCGGCGCTGGAGCCGGTGACGGCGCCGAAGGCGGCGCAGGCGAAGGTAGAGACGATAGCAAGGCTGCCCCTGAGCTTGGATAGCCACTTACCGAAGGCGTCGTAGGCGTCCTTGCCCAGTCCGCTCTCGGCGACGAAAGCGCCCATGAGAATGAAGAGGGGCACCATTGTCATGATGTAGTGCCAGCTATAGGCCCAGGTAAACTGTCCGATCTGCTGAACGCCTGTGCCCCATCCGAGGTAGAGGATACTGAAGACGGTGCCGAGTATGCCAACGGCGACGAAGATGTGGAAGCCGATCACACACAGGATGACGAGGAGCACGATCTCGATGATGCCCAGGATTGGGGTTGCGTCAATCAATGGCTCTCACCCCCTTTCTTGAGTAGCCAGTATGTGTCAGGCAGTGCAAAAGCGGTGAAGACATGGTCACTGCCCCTCGAGATAGGGTTCATTGGCGAATCTGCTGCCGAACCCTTTGGCGATGAGACCGACGAGGGACCTGAGCAAGACGAGCAAGAAATGGCCTATCACAACGACGAAGAGAATCTGGAAGGGGCCAATGGGAATGTCCCTCAGGTTGCTGGATCTGCCGATGGCGAAGCTGGTCTCGCTGAGTTCCCACACTCCCCAGGCGATGGACAGGCAGAAGATGGCTCCGCATAGTGCCGAGATGGCATCGAGCAAGGCCTTGGGGCCGGTGGGGAGCCTGTCTCTGACGAGCCCGATACGCACATGGCCGGCGCGGTACCAGGCGTAGGCCATGGCAAAGGGAGTGAGCATGGACATGAACATCTCGGAGAACTCGTAGCCGCCGACGAGCCAGTCCGACCTGATGGGGAGGAGGCGGAAGATCACGGTGATGAAGGTCACCAGCATCAGGCCGATGAGGAAGCCCCCGCCACAGAAGGCGAGAACCTTGGAGCCATGGAACAGGAAGTACTCTGAGAAGCCCTTGTTTGCCAGGTGCAACACTCGTTTCATTAGTGCATAGGCCCTCCCCTCTTACTTTCTATCTCATGACACGGCTCGGCTATGGTTTCCCCCGTAGCCGAGCCGTGTCTTGCGTATCACCTGATTCTCACGTTTCCTCTAGCTTACTCGCCGTGCTGGGCCTTCCAGTTGGCGTACCACGGGTGCTCGCCGAGGCCCTGTTCCTCCCACCACGTCTCGTACCACGGCGTATAGTCGCCGGGGTACTGCCAGTCCATGCCCCAGTGGCCGTCGGGGCCGCACCACTCGTCCCACTCGTCGAAGTACCAGCCGAAGTCGGCGAGGTTGTCGCGGTCCTCCTGGTGGGGGTAGGAAGCGGGGTTGCCCGGGGGCCTCTGGTCGACGGGGCAGGGCACGAAGTTGTCCATCTCCTCCAGAACTGCGGTCAGCAGGGCCTCCGCCTCGTCGCCGCGCTGATACTCGTCCTCCATCCACTGGAGGAACCAGTTCCAGTAGATGTCCTCCTTCATGTCGCGGAGCTTCTGCTTCTCCGACTCGGGCCAGTCGATGAACTCCATGCCCACGTTTGCCACTTCGTCCCAGTAGAGGATGTTGCCGGCGTCGCCCCACATGGAGCCTCTGGCGCCGTACCAGACGTCGGTGAGCTTGAGCACCGCGTAGGCGTCCTCGGGCCGCATCCGGCTCATGAGGTCTTCCCTGGCGTTGTAGTGCGGCTGGGCGTTGCCGATGCCGCCGACGTCGATGATGTAGCCGGGGTCGCCCACCTCATACCAGCGGAAGGAGATGGGGAGGGTGATGTCCAGGGCGGAGCAATCGAGGGTGCCCTTCTCCAGCGCCTCATAGCAGTCGTTCCAGGCGAGGGTGATGGAAAGCGCTCCCAGCCTGGAGATGAGCTGCTCCATGGACTTGCCCGAGGTCATGATGGTCATGCCCTGGAAGTCCTCAATCTTGTGGACGGGCTTGTACGGGGAATAGACGATATAGGCCTCTCGGCCCAGGGTGGTTATGTTGATGAGGCCCCGGTTCTGGTAGTCGGGAAGGAGGTACTCCTCGTAGAGCTTGGAGTGGACCTCGTAGTTCATCTCGAGGCTTCCCATGTCGATCGGCAGGTAGAACACCAGCTCCAGGGGGACCCACTCGGGGGAGTAGCTGGCGATGCACCACGCTATGTCGGCGATGCCCGATGAGATGGCGTCATAGGCCAGCTCCTGCTTGTTGAGGGTCTCCGAGGTGTAAATCTCGATATCGACGCGCCCCTCGGTGACCGTCTCGATCGCCTCCTCCCAGTAACCGCCGGTGCCCTCGGAGGCGGGTCCGCCGTGATAGCCGGGAATGTTGGGGTGCGGCTGGGAGTACTTGAGGACGATGGTCTGGTTGCCCACCGGGCCGCCGTTGCCGCCGCAGCCGGCCGAGACCAGGCCGGCTGCCACCAATACAATCATCAATATGGCTAGTGCAACCTGTGTTCCTTTTCTCATGACTTATACTCTTCCTCCAACATGCAACCTGCACAGCATTCTGCCTTCTCGGTTCCAGTCGATAAACTTTCAAGAAACTCTCATATGAACATCACCCCTCGAACATGCGTCGCGGCCTGATGCTCTGTTGGGACAGCCTGTCAACCTGCAGTGCCAAGGTTAACAAAGGCCTAACGAATCGTATCAGACCGCTAACTATTTTTAGCTTTATTTGCGCCTAGAATACTACACTGATTTTGCCTTGTCAATCCCATATCGGGGTCAATTCTCAAATTTGTTCGATTTAGCGCCCCCGTGCTCCGGGCGGGATTCAGCCCAGCCTTGCGGTGGGAAGAGATGTTCGGGCCCCCTGGAACAGCCAGGGGGCCCGAACCGTTTCTCGTCGTCCAGGTTACTTTTGGCCTAGCCCAGTCCCTGGACCGTCCTCTGAATAATGTTGTCCTGCGTCTTGCGGCTGATATCCACGAAGTGCGCGCTGTACCCCGCTACCCGCACTATCAGCTCCTGGTACTTCTCCGGCTCCCGCTGCGCCGCCCGCAGCGTGGCGTCGTCGACCATGTTGAACTGGACATGGTCCAGCCCCAGGTCGGCCCACGTCTTCATGTATGCCTTCCAGAGCTGGTAGCCCTTCTCGCCGGCAAGCTGCGTCGGCGACAGACGCTGGTTGAGCAGGAACGCCCGCCCGTCGCTGATGTGGTTGATCTTCCCGCACGACTTCAGCACCGCCGTCGGAC
>CAYTKL010000071.1:0-8661 GCA_964438305.1 uncultured Dehalococcoidales bacterium
GACGGGCCCAGAAGCGTGACAGCACAGTGGCGGGACGACTACACATACCTCTATGTCATCATCGGCGGAGGGCTAGCCGTGCTGTACATAGGCAGTGTAGTTGTGAACTCGCGCAAACAGAGGCGACTGGCCAAGGGCCGCCGAATCACCATCTGATTCGTCGTTGGATGCTCCTGCCTGTGCAGCTTGAGCTTCTTGCCCGACGCCAGCAATGGGGATGGCCGTGGGTTCGCGGCGACGCCCTGAGACTGAGCGTGTGGCTGGCATTGTGAGCATGCAGCGACGCACAGCATTCGGTTGACCACCAACCGTGTCATTGATTGGCATCACAACAGGGGGCGAACTGTGGAAGACGTCGATGACTACTACGGCATACTCGGTGTTGCCCCGCACGCCGAGCCCAGGCAAATCAAGGCAGCCTACAGGTACAAAGCCAATATCCTGCACCCAGACCGGCTGGCCCGAATGCCGGAGCAAGTGCGGTATCGAGCCGAAGAAGAACTCAAGAAGGTGAACAAGGCTTACGAAGTCCTCTCCGATCTCCGTAGGCGGCAACAGTATGATGCCCGCCTTGATGCTGCCCGGGTGCCTTCCGCGCCAATCCAAGAACCAGAGCCAAGGTACTCTGCAGAAGAACTCGTCACCGAGCTGTACGTGGCTGCAGCGGAGAAGTTCGCCCAGGGTGCATCCAAACGTCAGGTGTTCAAGAGCCTGCGGGCCAGGGGTGTCCCGCGCGAGATAGCTATTCAAATCACAGTAGATGTGGACAACTACATCAAAGCACTGAAGCGAAGAGGGGCGCTTAAGGGCATCGGTTGTGGCGTACTTATGCTCGCGGTGGGTGCGATTGTCACCGGAGTCACGTACGCGGCTGCTTCCGGAGGCGGATACTACTTGGTCACGACAGGGCTCTTCATCGCTGGCGCGATTGCCATTGTCGTTGGTCTGTACAGGCTTCTGACGGGCCGATAGAAGGGCCTGGGTCACGTTGTGGCACAGCCTGCTACAACGGCGGGCTCACGGACATCGTTCTGTCTATCCCTCTTCCTCCAATTGCGCACACCAGTTCTCGCTCGAATAGCCAGCGCACTGCTGGAGGCCAACGAGTGCAAGGGCATCAACCTTCCCGACCCGGCCGACGCGCCTTCTTCGTCGGTCTGCCGCACGACAGCTCCCCACCCCGTCCCCCAGGGGGGTTGACAACCGCGGACTAACAGGATAACTTCCTAGTCTCCTGGAGGGCAATCGCACGGCAACAGGCCCATTGCGTGGCGACCTGGCACCACCGTCGCGACAAGGCGTTCGACATGGTCAGGCAGGTCTGAGGCCGATTCAGGCCGTGCGACCCGAACGCCACACATCGTCGTTGACTGGCGTGCAGGCTATCCAGGAGAACCCAGGGCTTGAGTCGCCGGACCTCGACAACGAGGTCGCACAGGCCAGAGCTGACGAAACGGGGGTGATACGAAATCGGCAGGTTCAACTGAGACGCGTATGCCGCAATCGCATGGAGAAGCAAGAGGGACTTCCAATGAAACCTCAGGGCCAACGCCCGAGGTTCAAGCGACGCGGCGATCGGTGGCTCGCGTCAGCCGCCATAGTGTCGGGGAACAGCCCGGCATGGCTGATGCAGCCCCTTTCTGAAACGGAGAGATGGAGGTTTCCATGACACACCATGAAGACAAGTACACCACCAATTTCGGCAAGCCGGTAGAGGATGACCAGCGCACAATCACCGCTGGCCCCTACGGCCCGGCTCTGATCCAGGACATCCACCTGATGGAGAAGCTGGCTCATTTCGACCGCGAGCGCATCCCGGAACGGGTGGTCCACGCCAAAGGCGCCGGCGCTCACGGCTACTTCGAGGTGACGGCGGACGTCACCCGATACACCAAGGCGAAGTTCCTGTCGCAGGTCGGCAAACGCACTGACGTGTTCGTCCGGTTTTCCACGGTCGGTGGTGAGAAGGGGTCGGCGGATGCCGAGCGTGACCCGCGCGGCTTCGCCGTGAGATTCTACACCGAGGACGGCAACTACGACCTGGTGGGCAACAACACCCCGGTGTTCTTCATTCGGGACCCGCTCAAGTTCCCCGACTTCATCCACACGCAGAAGCGAAACCCGGGCACCAACCTCAAAGACGCCGACATGTTCTGGGATTTCCTCTCGCTCACTCCCGAGTCAATTCACCAGGTGACCATTCTCTTCTCGGACCGCGGGACGCCCCGCACGTATCGCAACATGCACGGCTACAGCAGCCATACCTTCGAGTGGTACAACGACAAGGGCGAGTACTGCTGGGTGCAGTACCACTGGAAGACCGAGCAGGGCATTCAGAACCTCACCCGCGAAGAAGCCACCAAGATGAAGGCCGAGGACCCCGACCATGCCACGCGCGACCTGCGGCAGGCCATCGAGTCGGGGCAGCATCCCTCGTGGCGGCTGGAGGTCCAGATCATGACCCCGGAGCAAGCCAAGGAGTATCGCTTCGACCCATTCGATATCACCAAGGTGTGGTTCCACGCTGACTACCCGCCAATCACCATCGGCCGCATGGTGCTGAACCGCAATCCGGAGAACTACTTCGCCGAGGTGGAACAGGCGGCTTTCTCACCGGCCAACTTCGTCCCCGGCATCGCAGCCTCGCCGGACAAGCTGCTCCAGGGGCGGCTCTTCAGCTATCACGACACCCACCGGCATCGCCTGGGACCCAACTACCACCTTATCCCCATCAATCAGCCCAAGGCGGCCGCCATGGTCAACTACCAGCGAGACGGGTCCATGCGTGTGGATGACGGTGGCGGCAGCGGGCCCAACTACTATCCCAACAGCTTCGGCGGTCCCCAACCGCAACCGGATGCCAGCGACCCGCCGTTCGAAGTCTCCGGGATGGCGGACCGTCACCCCTATACCCATCCCAACGATGACTTCTTCCAGACCGGTGAGCTCGTCCGGCGTCTGATGACCGACCAGGACCGGGCCAATCTCGTCGGCAACATCACCTCGCATCGGTGCAATGCGCAGAAGCGGATTCAGCTACGCCAGAGCGCCGTGTTCTACAAGGCTGAACCGGAGTATGGCCGCCGTGTCGCCGAAGGATTGGGGCTCGACGTGAAAGAGGTTGAGCGCCTGGCGGAGATGTCTCAGGAAGCACGGGCGGAGGCCACTGCCAGGTAGTCCCCGGCAATTGCGGGAGAAGACACTGCCCGACACCCCAATGGACGAGGTTGCCGCGGCGGGGTCCGCCGGGCATGGCTTTGCCGGGCAGGAAGCACCTCGCAAGGCTTGATGTCTTCGCTTGCGCGGCGCAGCCGGTGCCGCCAGGAAGGTTGACACGAACACATCACCTGTGCTATATGTCCGCTCGTGCGCCTGTTCAGGTGAGCGCGCTCGGAGTTAGTGGTCTGGCCCGTGGGGCCGGACCCCATCACAGTCTTGTACACTCGACAGCGGGGTCTGGCCCCTTGCCTCGCAAGGGTGCGGGCGCTCGGGTGTAGCCTGGGGGCGAGCGACCGGGTGCCGTGGGGTCAACGGCCAGACGGACCGCCGAAACCGCTCTCTACCTCTGCAATGATGAGCCGCCAAACCATTCATGAGAGTCTGTTGCCCACCACCGGGGAGATGATGGGCTGGGTCGAACACGCCTTCAAGCAGGGCGTTCGCTCCAAGTCAGGGGGGGCCGGTGATTGATGCCTACCTCGATATCGAGACCACCGGCCTGTCGCGCTGGTACCATCAGATAACCGTGATCGGTATATACCTTGTCGACCGCAGAGCCAGCAGCCTGGTCCAGCTTGTGGGGGATGGGGTGAGCGAACAGGCCCTGCTCCAGGCTCTGCAGGGCGTCAGAATGATCTTCACCTACAACGGCAGCCGCTTCGACCTTCCCTTCATACGCACCCGTCTCGACGTGGACCTGACGACCATGTTCAACCACCACGACCTCATGTACGACTGCTGGCGGAGGAACCTGACGGGAGGCCTGAAAGCGGTGGAACGCACCCTGGGCATTCCACGGCAGCTAGCCGACATCAACGGGCGTGATGCGGTCATCCTGTGGCGCAGGTACGAGCGATATGCTGACCGGAATGCCCTCTCGTTGCTCCTGAGATACAACAGCGAGGACGTCACCAACCTCAAGATACTCAGGGAAAGGCTGTCGCTGTTCGGCCGCATGGAGTAGGGCAGCCCGGATAGAGGCCCCGCCCCCACTCCAGGCAGAACGCCCGGTCACCACTGCCGTGCACCATCACCACCGCCGCGCCCCTGGTCCGCAATGGCACTACCGGCCACTCCTGCGGAACCACGGAACGAGCGCAGAGACCCTTCTCATATGCTCGTGGTACGCCGGCCTTCTCTGCAGGCTTCTCCTGTCCATCATTGGCACGCTGACGAAGAGAAACAGCAGGGTGAGCGCCACCGGGCCGGCAACCGCCCACCAGTACGAGGGCCCAGCGGCCAGCGCGAACAGGTACAGTCCCCACCAGAACATCACCTCGCCGAAGTAGTTGGGATGCCTGGAGAATGCCCACAGTCCGCTCACCATGGTCTGTCCCGGTTGCCGCTGCGTTCGCACGAAGCGCTCGAGTTGTTCGTCCGCCAGTGCCTCGATCACGATGGCACCGACCATCACCACAGCGGCCACCACGTCAAGCGCTCCAAACGCGTTCGTCCCCGAGGAGAGGGCGGGATAGAGGGAGAGACAACCGAGGAAAACGACCGTTGTCGGCATCATCTCGATTCCGGACAGCTCAACGAGCCAGAACAGCCGCCCCCACCTGGCCCTCAGGTCGGCGTAGCGCCAGTCCTCATGGCGCAGTCCCCGCCATCGCCTGGCCCAGTTGTAGGTCAACCGCACCGACCAGAGGAACACCAGAGTGACAACCACCACCTGTCGCAGGAGGACTGCGTTTCCCGATGACGTTGCCAATGTCCAGTAGAGGGCAATCGCAACGGGGGCGAGGCTCCAGTAGGGGTCGTAGAAGCTCGCATTCTTGAACACCCTACTGAACGTGTAGACGACCAGCGTTGCCGCGATGTCCGCGCCAAGCACCACCCATATGGGATGCCAGCCCGCGAGCGCATATCCCACGGCAAGGGCCACGCACAGGGCAAGGACGTAGGCCAGAGCGCAGAGAGTGAAGGCCCGCACAAGGCGCTTCGCATCTGCGCGTGTATCGTCTGCCACGTCCCGCCAAGAGTGCACCACGTCACTGCTTCCTGTCAACCCGCGAGTCGAGCGGCCGGATGAGTTGCCGGGAGGATTACCTTTCATCACCAGAAGCGCCCACCCATACCGCGTGGAGGCGAGAGGCGAAGGTCCATCAAGCCGGCTCTCGAGGCCGACGGAGCGGTGGCGCACAGGATGCAGGGCTATGCCGGCGTCGCTCGGTCTACACCGGCGCTCGAACGAACCGGGCGATTATCTCCGCCAGGTCTTCAATGTCCCTCTGATAGACGAACTCCTCTTTGCCGTGGATGTTGCATTCCGTCCTGATTACACCGAGGCCGAACTCCCTGGCACCCCACTCGGCGGCGATGTGGGGCAGGTCGCCCGAACCCATCTCGCCGAACTTCCCGCTTCTGCCGGTTACCTCCTCTATTGTTCGCGCCAGTTCATCCACGATGGAGCCCTCACACGGCGGCACCGTAGGAATGGCGAAGACCCTGTCCACCTCCCATTTCACCTGCGGCACCGCCGACAGCACACCGACCAGTTCCGTCTTCGCATCTTCCAGGTTCTCCTCCGGGATCAGCCGCCGGTCGATAGAGACCAGGCACTCGTCAGGCACAACGTTGACCTTCAGGCCCCCTCTCATCATGTTGATGTTGAGCCTCGCCACCATATGCTCCAGTCCGGTGTCGGGGTGCACCTCCACGCTCGATTCTCTCTTCACTACCTCGTCCTTGAGGCCGAGCAGGGCCTGGGTCAGCGGTATCGCCTTCTCCACCGCGTTCTCTCCCAGGTGCGACAGCCCGGAGTGGACCGACCTCCCCTGCACCTTGATGTCCATCTGCAGCACGCCGAGACTGGCCACCGCCACGTGACCGAAGCTGGCGTCGAGGCTGAGAATATGCGCGCCTGAGAGCGGCTGCAAACAGCGGGCTAGATAGCGCAACTGGCCAGCCTGCCCCACCTCTTCGTCGGTTGTCACCATGACCGACACGTCGTACTTGAGCGGCCTGTCGGCGACAGCCTCAAGGCCAAGGATGAGGGCGACGATTGCCCCTTTCATGTCAGCCGCCCCCCGACCGTAGACCTTGCCGTCCTCCACCCTGGGGTTGAAGGCGTCCCATCCTTCGGCGGGAACGACATCGACATGCCCGTAGATGAGGAGCCGCGGCTTCCCCGGGTCACGCCGATGGGCCACCAACGCTACCCTGCCCTCTTCTCCATCGGCGTGTTCGCTGGGAATGTCGACCTTCTCGGTCTCGAAGCCGACCTGGTTGAACAAAGGCTGCAGGTAGTCCACCGCCCTGTCATAGTTGCGGCCCGGCGGCACCGACGTGTCTATGGAAATGAGATCTGCCAGGACTTTGACGTAATCCATCTATCGCTTCGCCTCCATATCGTATTCGCCAGACCATTGTACCGAGTACGAAAAGGCAAAGCCACCGGCCAATGAGAGCTCTCGGACAACCGTGGGCCCCTCTTGCCGCGACGTGTTCCCGCTATGGACATGCCCCCCTACCCTCCCGAACAACCACTGACCCCCAGGCCCAAACGCCGCCTTGTGCTGTTTGTTGGCGGCAAAAATCCGCCAAATTCCACACGTATATGCCAAATATCCATAACAGAGCATATTGACAAAACCCGTGCCAACCGCTTCAATACCAACACTGATGCGCTTATGAGCTTCGTCTACGTGACGAGCAAGGAGGTGGATGGTGCCAAGAAAAAAGGGTGAGTGGGAGGACGCCAGAGCCGCCTTCCTGGGTATCCAGGGCAAAGAACGAACCGTCGAGGAGCGGGAGCACATGCCGGCAAAGGCATGCGGCAAGTGCAAGCACTTCTACCTCGCGTCCATCCTCGGCGTTACCGGCGGCGACTGCCTCAAACTGAAGACGGGTTCCGACATATCGGTCGATCCGCCTGTCTTCGTGCTGGAGGGTGACACCAACCTGCAGACCGAGATCAGGATGGATGCGGGCAGGTGCAGCTACTTCGAGCAAATGGAGATTGTGGACAAGGACATCTCGGAGGCCTTCGATCCGCGCTACAGCCGCTATCAAAGGCAGATGATGGACTAGTCCGCCCTCGCCACCTGGAGCCTCGCACCGGGGAGGTGGCTTTCGGGCGGACGCCCACGGCGTCTTTCGGGAGACGAATCCACTGAGAGGGGGGAACGGGAAATGGCAGACGTGAAGGCAGCGAGACGGTACGAGCAGCCGGACAAGGACAAACCGCTTGAGGAACTCGAGAAGGAGAGGGCGTGGTGGTGGGCGGCGGAGAAGAAGAGGTCACCACGACTCGACTACCTGAGGAAGGCGGTGTGGAAGAAGGGGCGCCGCGGGGGAGAGTATGAACCGGGCGTGGTGGTGGATATCGAGAGCCCACAGTTGTTCACCGAGGGCTGGAAGGCCCTCGAAGGTGAGCCCATCATGCTGCGCCGGGCCAAGGCGCTGGACTATTTGATGGACAATGTGACCATCTTCATCACCGACCATGCACAGATCGTGGGCACCGAAGGCAACCGACCCAATGCGCTGTACCACCAGCCGGCTTCCAGCAGGTTCAGCAACGACGAGGTGTACAACGACCCCATGATCATTCCGGAACCCAAGCAGGCGTCACTCGAGGTACTGTCCGATATCCACAACTACTGGGCCACTCGTGACTGCATATCACAGTACTTCACCCTGGTCAGGCCCGAGGATGCGGTGAGATTCATAAAGGTCGTCCTTATGTGGGGTTTTCCCAATGGCGGCAGCTTCGGCTACTCGGGCAAGGACTACGAGTACATCTTCGGTCCGAACCAGGAGGTTGGCGGCGGGCAAGGGTTCGAGAACATCATTGAGGAGATACAGGAGAAGATCGACGCGGCTGAGGCCCAGTTGGACGCCACGCCCAACGGCAGTGAGACGGGGCTCTACGAGAAGCTGCCCAACTGGGAGGCGATGCAGATAGTCCTGGAGGCCTGCATCAAGAGCGCGAAGCGCTACGCCAGGCTGGCGCGCATTATTGCCGAGAACATCGAGTCGGACCCCAAGCGGAGAGATGAGCTGCTGAAGATTGCCGAAACGTGTGAGCATATCCCAGGCAAGGCACCCCAGACCTTTCAGCAGTACCTTCAACTGCAGCACTTCATACAGGTATGGACCAGACTCGAGGACCTGGAGGCAGCCTGGCCCACCCGTCCCGACTACTACGGATGGCCCTACTTCAACAATGATGTGAACATAGACAAGAGCCTCACCAGGCAAGAGGCCATTGACCTGGTGGGCGAGTTCATCATCCGGGCCTACGAAATGGGCCACTTCTTCGGCAGGTTCGGCGCCGAGGGGATACAGGGCATTGTCGGCACGTGGGTGTGGACTCTCGGGGGGGTGAACAAGGACGGCAGCGATGCCTGCACCGACCTCACTGTGGCCTTCCTTCAAGCGGCGCGGCAGGTCCGCGTGTCCAACCCGACCTTCGGCTTTCGCTGGCACCCCCAGGTG
>CAYTKL010000072.1:0-8634 GCA_964438305.1 uncultured Dehalococcoidales bacterium
AACAAGGATGACCGAGCTGTTCGGAATCGAGCACCCCATCATGCTCTCGGGGATGAACTGGCTCACCACGCCCAAGCTGGCCGCCGCCGTCTCCAACGCCGGCGGGCTCGGTGTGCTGGCCGGCAGCCACTACAACAAGGACACCATCAGAGAAGCCATCAGGGAGATCAAAGAGCTTACCGACAAACCCTTTGGCATCAATCTGACGCTTGGCGTGGGCACGCGAGAGTTGATCCCGGCAGTCATCGAAGAGAAGGTGCCCGTGCTGAACTACGCATTGGGAAGGCCGCCTCAGATCCAGCCCCTCATAGAGGCGGTCCACGAGTATGGCGGCAAGGTTATCGGGACCATAGCCTTCGTCAGACACGCAATGCGCTCCGAGCAACTGGGAGCAGATGCCGTCATAATCACCGGCTACGAGGCTGCATCGCACTCCGGCAATGTCGGCGCTCTGGTGCTGGTACCCAGCGTTTCCAGCGCGGTCAAGGTCCCCTGCATCGCCGCCGGCGGCTACACCGACGGCAAAGGGCTGGCGGCGGCTCTGGCGCTGGGGGCCGAGGGCATAGCCATGGGCACCCGGCTGGCGGCTACTCAGGAAGCCGATGTTGCCGACGCGGTGCGAGAGGCCTGGCTCAAGGCTACCATTGAGGATACGGTTATCGACCCTGCATTTGACGGAATAAACTGTCGCGTGCTGAGAAACAAGGCGGCTGAAGACCTGCTGAAGAGCAATCGCTGGGCCGCGATTGACGCCCTTCAGGCCGGCCTGCACATGAAGAGGACGCTCAACATGTCGTACCCCGAAGTGTTCCGCACCGCTTTGGCCATCAAGAACCAGGAATCTGGAGTTGGCGGCGGCAAGCGGAGCTGGGCCTCGACGATGCGGTTCGCCGTCGGCTCGCGGCTGTTCTCCAAGGCTACCATAGATGGCGACCCGGTGAACGGAATCCTCATGTGCGGCCAGGGCGCCGGCCATATAGAGGATATCCCCACCGTCGCCGAGGTCATCCAGCGGACCATCGCCGAAGCGGAGCAAATCATACGGGCATCAAACGCCAGACTGGCCTAGTATACGGAGGAATCAGCTATGTTCAAGACCAGAATCACTGAGATGCTTGGCATCGAGTACCCCATCATTCAGGGTGGCATGGCGTGGGTCTCCTGCCCCGAGCTGGTGGCAGCGGTGTCCAACGCCGGGGGCCTGGGCCTCCTCGTGTCCGCTATGTGCGCCGACAAGGAGGAGCTTCGAGAGGAGATCAGGAAGACCAAGAGCCTCACCGACAAGCCCTTCGGAGTGAACATCAGCCTGTTCCCGTCCATGCGGCCACTGGCGAACGAGGAGTACATCGAGGCGATAATTGAGGAAGGGGTCCCCGTCGTCGAGACCTCCGGTCACCGCGCCCCCACCGAGTACGTGCCCCGCCTCAAAGAGGGGAACGTCACGATCATCCACAAGTGCGCCGGCGTCAAACACGCCAGGTCAGCGGAGCAGGCGGGAGCGGACGCCGTGGCTGTGGTGGGCATGGAGAACGGCGGCGCCACCGGGCTGCTCGACGTAGGCACCTTCGTCCTCGTTCAGGCAGCGGCCAAAGCCCTCACGGTGCCACTCATTGCCGGGGGAGGTATCGCCGATGCCCGCGGCTTTGTCGCCGCTCTGGCGCTTGGCGCCGAGGGAGTGGTGATCGGCACCAAGTTCATGGCCACGCACGAGGCGCCGCTGCACCCCAACTTCAAGCAGTGGCTGGTGAGGGCCAACGAGACCGAGACGGCCATCGTGATGCGCTCCATCGGCAACACCCATCGCGCCCTCAAGAGCCCCACCGTCACCAGACTGCTGGAGATGGAGGCTCGCAACGCACCCCTTGAGGAGCTGGTGACCATAATCGGCGGCACCCATTCGGCGGATGTGCTCAAGGAGGGCAAGCTTGACGCCGGCGTGGGAATGGCCGGGCAGATCGTAGGCATCATCGACAATGTGGTCAGCGTCAAGGAGGTCATAGACGAGATCGTCGAGGGGGCGAAACAGCTAGTCCCCCGCCTGGAGAGCGTGGTAGCATCGGCGTAGCACAGGCTGGAGCAGCACCAGCCAGGGACAGGCCCCATGCCTGAGCAGGGCGGCTTCCTTTGGGACGCCCCGGGGGCCCCTCAAGTCTTGATATAGCACGGGCGCGACGGTTGGCATATGGCAGTGCCGTCGCGCCCGAAGTATTCCGCCGTTATAGACCGGCTAGCCCGCCTCCTGCAGCACCACCTCTATGATGCGCGGCAGCCTCGCCTCCACCTCGGGCGACAGCCCCAGGCCCCACTCCATCTGCGCCGGCTCCACCCCAATGATGACCACCTCCGTGTCTTCCGTCCAGTAGCGGCTCAGCTTCAGGCTGTCCATCAGGTCCCACTCGTGGAGCGACAGGGGGTCTCGATCGGACTCGTCGATGTCGTCGGGGGTCAGCCGGTACACGGTCCCCGGTTCACCTCCGCCTCTCACCGCGTCGACGATGACCAGCCTGTCCACCTCGCCGGCGTAGGCCAGGGCGTCGGGAGACGTCCCCCCGTCTATCACCAGCACGTTCGGGGGCAGCTCGCGCCGCTCCAACTCCTGTACCACGTGCACCCCCACCCCCTCGTCCATGAGGAGCAGGTTCCCCACACCCACTATCGCCACTTTCTCGTCACCCAAGATATCTCTGTCTTGCCGTCCTCAGCGAGTGGGGCCAGTGCACCCTCCTCCCGACGATTATACGATTCCCCCATACCCTGGGTCTAGTGTTAGCACTTGGGACAAACACGACCGCACCGCCAAGCCCCCTCGGGGGCCGCCGCCAAGCAGGGCTCCCCTGCAGAAGACTCAAGTACAGACAGCATCTCTTGACAACAGACCTGCCGCCCACTAACATGGCCGACAGCTAACGTAAGACCATCGTTGTCGATGAACGGCGGCGGAGGGCAACCAAGGCCATGAAGCCATCGCCACGAAAGGGAACATGAGCGTACACCAAGGAAGACCCAATCCCTTTGACTACAGCTTTCCGGTTGCAGAGAGGGCCATTTTCGCGGGGCGCACAGACGAACTGGTGCAGCTAGCGGAAGAGCTCGACAAGCTCGCTGGCGAGCACCGTATCGCGCCTGTTGTCGCCCTTGTTGGGGAAAGGCGCGTCGGCAAGACAAGCCTACTCCTGCGCGTGGAGGAGTTGTGTCAAGAACACGCGGTGCTGGCAGCAAGGGTGTCCCTGAGAGACGCGACGGCCAGCGACCCGTGGGAGTTCTGGCGGGAGGTTTTCGACGCCGTGCTCCGCGTTGGCGTCGCGGCGGGGGTGCTCGAGTATGCCAACGCGCCAGCCGATTTCGGCTTTAGGCCGCAAGCCGAGTCGCATGTGCACGACGCCTCGAAAAGCGTAGACGCGCTCCAGTATCCGTGGACTTACGTAACACGTGGCTCCCTAAGTCTACCCACCCCACCCAGCCATATGCTCGACGAAGACCTGGGTCTGGTAACCCAAGTGCTGCAGAAGCAGAACTACAGAGGGCTGGTCTTGCTCCTTGACGAGGCCCAGCAGCTCGCGGAATCGAATGAGGTCAAGCAGGAGCTGAGGTATGCAGCGGAGCGTGCACGTGCGTGTGGCCTCATCTTCGCAGGCCAGCCTCCCCTCGGGCACCTGTTCAACGACCCGGCTAGTCCTTTGTTCGGCCAAGCGCGCGTCATACCAGTAGGCAACTTCCTGACTAGCGACGACATAGCGGAATGCGCGCTGCTTCCGCTCGCCGAGGATGAGCGGCATTTGATGAGCCCAATGACCGTGGACTACTTGGCGCGTCTCAGCCAGGGCAAGCCGAACCAGATACGCCTCATATGTAGCTGCATCTACTCCCGATACCGTAGAGGTGACCAGACCGACTTGAACATAAACATCCAGACCTTGGATGAACTGCTTGACGTGATCGCCTCAACCTACACTGAATACGACCTGCGGAAGCAGGTGGACGGCATCCAGCGACTCACAAGCGTAGAGCTCGAAGCCCTGTACAACATGACCCGGTATCCCGACTGGGCGCTGGAGGACATTGTCGAACTGGACGAGTGCTTCCGCGGTCACACACGAAGTCCGCTCGCTGAGCAGAGACGTCGGCGCCTCTTGCAGACCAAGCGAGAGGAGTTCGTGGCCCGGGGCCTCATGGCCGACGTGTCGGGAAGGTGCGTCTTGGCTGGCGACGAGTTCCTTTACTTGTACCTCCGGTTCTGGTACGAAGTCCGCAAGTACGGTGACCTTTCCAGACGCCTGGAACTCGGCAGAGCGCCACGCACCCCGTTTCGAGAGAAAGTCGACAAGCTGCT
This sequence comes from uncultured Dehalococcoidales bacterium, assembly GCA_964438305.1. GTDB lineage: Bacteria > Chloroflexota > Dehalococcoidia > E44-bin15 > E44-bin15 > CAYTKL01. Next base: position 4,331 of record CAYTKL010000072.1, read on the forward strand.
GACATCCCTTGCCGTGGACCTCGGACGGGTACCGCGGATCCGCATATTCAACCACATGTCGGATGACGGCGCCGTACTGGAGCTTACAGAGCAGGTGCGGCGGCGTTTCGTGGTTCTTCAAGGGCTGCTCCAGCACAGCTTGCCAGAAGAGACGCCCCTTACCGCAGATGAGCTTGCCGACATCGTCGGCGAATGCCTTGGAATATGCGAGCTCGTCAGCGAGTCGGGCCCACATCACCTCTTGTGGCTTCTCGCACGCAACCTTGAAAGCCCGCGAGAGCTCCTCCGGGTCGAAGTGTACTTCGACCCGGTCGAGGTGGTTCCTCTCGTGTCGCCAGCTACTCTCACGGTCGTCGAGCAACAATCCCACGAGGCTAAGGTACTCATCGAGGAGCTCGATGACTTTCATGTGGCGAACCTCCCCAAACTCTCGGACCTCCTCGATGCCATTGGAGTGCCAACGATTGAGCAACTCATGGAGGAACTCGATACCGTCCCACGGTGGCAGGTAGCTGCTGTTCAGCACATACTCCACAGCGCGGACGACGAAGGCAGCGAGCTTGCGTCCAGTCACGTGCAGAACGGCAACAGTAGCAGCGACCGTACCGAGTGGGTGCAAATGTATGGAAAGGGTGACCTTCGTGGAGCTGCCGAACTCCTTACGCATCGACTCTCGCAGGGGCCGACGCGGGCCGAGTCGGCACGATACTACAACGACCGCGGCTACATACGTTACGGACTGAAAGAGTCTGACGCGGCACAGAAAGACTTAGAAAGGGCCCTTGCCCTGCACTTTCTGAACCTGCCGACTACCCTCCTCAATCTTGCGGTTGCCGCCATTGATAGGGGCGACTACTCGGCGGCTATTGAGAACATGGAGGATGCTCTTTTCCTCAGCTTCGGGCGGGAGACCATTGGCGCTGAGTACCTTAGACTGCGCCTTGCCCGGAGCCATCAAGCCTTCTTCGAGCGAGACGAACTCCACCCAGCGAACGTGCTCGAGGCATCCTACATCAATCTTGCCTACGCTCTGCTCCACTCCGACCGGCCGGGCCAAGCGGTTGATGCACTCGAAGAGGGCCGTCAACTGCTACCAGCCTCCGTGCGCCTGAAGCACGCTCTCGCCCGCGTCCACCTCTTCAGGAAACACGCCAACGAAGCGGACCCCATTTACCTTGAGCTTGCCGCGCTGCCGAGCGTCCCTGAGGCAATCAAGCACGAGGCCGACATTTACGTGCAGAGGATGCCCCGAGGCAAACGGCGCGGACGGCGCTGACCGGGGGGAGTGTTCACCGTAGGGTAGAGCTACGCTCAGGCCGGGAGCCTTTCCAGGGTGAAACCGGCTCCATCGGGCGTCTCCACGTAGTCCATCACCAGTCCCAGCATCGCCTGCGACAGCTCCGCGCCTATGAGCAGCACCTTTGCCCCGCCTTCGTCGAACACCACCTGGTCGCCGTGCCTTTCCGTGTCAAGGCTGAACTCCAGTTCCCTGGGCGCCTCACTGGACATAGCCATCCTCACCGCCATTGCCGGGTCCTGGGTAAGCTCCTGCAGACCCTCCACCAGTTTCTCCCTCGCCGCGTGAGTTACCGTCAACATTTCCGTCCCTCCATACGCCCGTGCCGAATCTCTATCCTCGCTGCCTCAACCATACGTGGGCAGGGTCTACTCCAGAGTCAGGGTCAGTGAGCCGGCAACCACGTTGACCTGGATCTCCAGTCCCGGGCCCTCGTGTCCGGTCCAGGCAGGCGTAACGTAGTCGCCGCTGAGCAACTCGAATCCCGCGTCGGCCTCGATGCTGGAAGCGCCTCCCGCGATGTCCACCCGGGCCGGGGTGTCCTCAGGAACGACGACCGTCACCGACGCCGCCCCGGCGTCGATGTCGACCACCCCATCACGGACAAGCTCGCCACCCAGGTCGAGCACCAGGCTGCCGGCACCGCCGTCGTATGACAGACGCTCGAAGTTCGCGTTGACCACGTCGAGCAACCGCATGCTGCCCGCTCCTGCACCGATATGGAGACAAGCCATCGCCTCCGGATTCGCCGCCGAGAAGCTGTAGGTGCTACTGGCAGCACCTTCGGTAACGTTCAGTGCCGTCAGCGGCAGGCCGCCAAGCTCCCAGTTGCCGGTGTACGCCCCTGCCTCTATCTCGAGGCTGAAGGGCATCTCCGCGCCGAAGTGCAACACCCAGTTGTTGATGCTGCCGCTGCCAACAACGCCGGCCGGGCCACTCTGCTTGATGTGCACCCTGTCGTCAGAGACCGTTATCTCGGGCTCACGCCCCGGCGTATTGTAGGTGATGTTGCCCTCGACGAGCTGGGTGCCCGCGGCGTCGGCGTCTATGTGGGCCACGCCGAAGTCCAGCTCGATACTGGCCTGGGAGAAACCATCTGGATAGGGCACGGAGACGGGCGCTGTCACCGGTTCCATGCTCCCGGCGCACGCCAACGCTGCAGCCAGCACAGTGGTGATTGTCACTAACACAACGACCCGAATGCTCACCGTCGTCACCTCTCGTTCGGAGGACTCGACCCCTCGCCCCAAACCCGGACACCTCCCCAATGGCTACGCCGGGCAGCACCTCGTGGCCTCCTCGGGCCACATACGGCGGAACATGTAGTACTGTTCCGGGTAGCGCCTGATGTACGGCTCGAGGGCATTCATGATCGCCTGCGTCAGCGCCTGAACATCCTTGGTCAGTGAGCCGCTGGGCTGGAAATCAATGCATTCGGCGAAAGAGGTGAGCAAGGTATTGTCAGGACGACGCACGCACGCCATGGGGACGACGCTGGCCCCGGTCTTGAGTGCCAGGGTTGCCGCACCGCGGGGCATCGTGGTGAGAGCATCGCCAAACCTGACCTCCACCCCCCCATCCGAATTGGGAATGTCGATCAGAAGCACCAGGTGCTCGTTGCGGCGCAGCGCCCTCAGCATCTCCTTGACCCCGTTCTCCATGGGGATGACGTTCATCCACATGCCGCGACGGCGCTCCTGCATGAAGCGGTCCAGCCTCGGCGATGACATACTTTCGACAACCACGTTGAGCGGATAGCCACCGAGAACCATCGCCCCACCAGTGATCTCCCAGTATCCCTGGTGCAGGCCGACGAGGATCGCCCCTTTCCCCCCTTCGACTCCCTTAACCATATTCTCCCACCCTTCGAAGGCCACCCTTCTTCTCACCTCTTCCGGCGTCACCCTCGGCTGGCAGACATAGTCCAGAAGGTACTTCAGGTAGTTGCGCAGCGCCGTTTTCGCCAGCCTGTCTATCTCTTCCCTGCTGACACCGCTGCCCAGAACATGCCCCATGTTCTCCCTGAGACAGGTCCGTCCGCGGCGCCACACCCAGAAGACGATATAGCCGACGACGTGGGCAATCGCGTAGCCCAGCTTGATTGGCAGCACTCGAAATGCAAGTCCGATGAAGATGCCAACCAGATAGAAGCTCACACTTCACTCCAAGCTGTAAGCCGCCCGAACGCCTGCGGGGCTTCACGGCGCGGGCAATTGGTAGGGTGTACCATGTCACGCAGCCACCAGGCAACAACCACTTCCACCACCATTAACAACGATGATACCTGCGCCCCGACCCGTCGTCAACCCTGACCCCAGCCAGGCTCCGTCAACCAGCGACACAGGCAACCGCGGCACGGATTCGCTCGAAACTCGCTTGACAAAAGACCAATGACCCTTTATAATTAGTAACAGTTATCGTTAACAGAATGCGGCGAACCGAGGTTTGTTTGGGAACAGCGCACAGAAGAACCAGACAGAAAGAGGCTATCCTCAGGGTTCTGAGGAGCACGACATCGCATCCCACCGCTGACTGGATATACGAGCAGGTGAGGCACGAGATACCCAACATCAGCCTGGGAACGGTTTACCGCAACCTCAGGCTGCTGAAGCAGGAGGGTGAGATACTGGAACTGGACCTGGCCGGAAGCTTGAGCCGCTTCGACGCGAACACAGCGAACCACTATCACTTCAGGTGTGAGCTATGCGGTCGGGTCTTCGATCTGGACGAGCCGGTGGACAGCAGGATGAATGAGAGAGTAGCGAGGAAGACAGGCTTTACCGTTACCCAGCACCGCCTGGAGTTCCGCGGACTATGCCTCGACTGCCAGCGCCTGGCTTCGTTCGGAGCCAACTAGCGAGCGAAGGGACAGTTCTGACGTAGCGGCAAGACTACAGTCAGAAAGGAGAAGGGGAGATGATCGCAGGGGACAGGGAACACAATCTGTGGAAGGCCTACATGAAGACGTGGGCCGACCTCGGGCTGGACCACGTGCAGTTCAACATGG
>CAYTKL010000073.1:0-2947 GCA_964438305.1 uncultured Dehalococcoidales bacterium
CCCAGCCTAGACGTGCCTTGTCGCACCGTGCCACGCCTGCCTTGCCAAACCACGCCTTGCCTTGCCCCGCGGTTCCGCGCCAGGACCAGCTAGGCCGCGCCTGCCTCGCCTTGCCAGGCCATGCCTCGCCTTGCCAGGCCATGCCTCGCCACGCCATGCCGATCCCCGCCACGCCGCGCCTCGCCTGCCGCGCCTACGCATTGGTCCCAAAGTCGTGGCCTCTAAAATCAAACCCCAGCTGGTCGTTGGCCAGGCGGGCCATCTCGTCCTGTATCTGCTTGAGGGGGTTCGCCTCACGGTACGTTCGGACCAACTCGCCCGAATCGATTAAGTGCCAGTAAACGTCAGCTGTTGTCGTCGGCGAGGCATGCCCCATGAGACGGGACACGATTTTGAGGTTTACGCCTCGTGACAGCAGTACCGAGGCGAAATAGTGCCTCAGCTGGTGTGGGCTGATTCGCGGGATCTCCGCGCTCATGCAGAGGTTCTTGAACCGGTCATCGATCGCCTGTGCGGTCATGACCCGCTGCGGGTTTCTTCCCGGAAACAGGACCATGCACCCGAGAGGCAACGTCCGCAGGTACTCCTCGAGGGCATATGCAGCCTCGCGCGCCATGGGAACGGTCCTTTGCTTGTTGCCCTTGCCGATCACCCGGATGGAGGCGGGGTCCGCCAGCTGCACGTCGGTCCGGCGCGCGGTCAGCAGCTCCGACACCCGCAGCCCACACGCGGCGAGGACCAGGACGATGGCGCGGTCCTTGGGAGTCGCGCACGGGGCGCTGGTCAGGCGCGCGACCTGGTAGGGGGTCGGGATCTGGCGCTCACGGTGGGGACGCCTCGGCGCCTTCAGATGCTCTGTGGGGTTGCTCTCGATCTCAGCACGTCGGTGGAGGAAACCGAAGAAGGATCTCAGCGCGAAGATGTAGTTGCCGACGGCCCCGGCCTCGACCTCCCGGGCCCTCGCAGCGAGGAAGTCCTGCAGGCTGGCGAGGGTCGGGTGCTCCTGCTCCCGCAGGAGCTTCTGCACACAAAGCCGGTACTGGCGGACAGTGCCGGGGCTCTTGCCCTCCACCAGGAGGAAGTTCGCCCAGGCTTCGATATGCGCTGCAAAGTCCAGTGGTTGCGATGGGGGGACACACGCCCCCCTCTGAGCAGCGAGCCGGAAAACGAGCTCGCGCACCAATCTCTGGTCCGGAGGGGGGAGTCTTTTCAGTACGTCGTCGAGCGTGGTTCCATAGATGTCGCCGTGAGGTTCGCCTACGTTAATTCCGTGGGTGCCGCGAGTCAATGTACCGCACCTCTTCAATCCCCCCGATCTTCAGACTCCGACTTGAAAATGTAATGACTTTTTCAAGTGGAGGCCGAAGAGGGTGGGGTTAGTTACTGGTCACCGGGGTCCGCCGAGCGTTGAGGATGGCCCGGGCCCGCTCGAGCCACGCCTCATCGAAGAAGCGCAGCCCGTGCTGATTGATGTAGGTCGGCGCCGGCAAAATGCCCTGCTTCATCCGGAGGTTGAACGCCTCTTTGCTGAGCCCGAGCTCAGCCCGGGCAGCGCCGGCGCTGTAGTATTTGTGCATCTCGTCCAGAGTAGGTTTTGGCATAGTGCGCACAACTGTAGCACACTTCGATTCACCTTGTCAACCCCGTAAGGACACCGTATTTTGCCGGTCCTCAGTGCTTCCAAACTATCACCCGGGCCTGGTTGCCGTCGGGCATCTCCGTCAGCTGATGTGGCTCGTAGTTCTCGATGCTGTAGTCATGGACCTCCACCCGGGTCTTTGACGGCAGGCTCTGCAGCTGCACGTCCTCGACCAGGCCGCCGCGGATGGAGACGGTCACCTGCGGGCGAAGAGGAGTCCTGCACGTCATAACCTCCCAGTCGCCCATAGATTCGTCCTTGGTTCGCAAGCCCTCTAAGGTCACGGACAACCTGTCTGCGTTCGCCTCAGCAGCGATCGAACACAGCATGGTCGCAGCGGCAAGAGATAACAGTTTATCGTCGTCGTCAGCAACCTTTTTCACGTCGAACATCCCGGCCTTAACAACCCTGCCAAGTGCTTCGTCGTCCAATTCTGCCCATGTCGCGGCTGCCTTCTCTGCTTCGGTCAATATCAACTCTGCCATGTGTCACTCCTTTCTCCTGATTGTCATCCAGAGGAGCCGCAGTGTCAGCGATCCACGCCTCCCTCAGTGATGTGTGCTCACCCGGCCGTTCTGGATGAGGATGCAGCCGGCGTACAGCGACTGGCTTAAATTGTGGCCGTGCCAGTTCAGGGCACCCGGGTCGCGGGGTTTGCCGGCATCGTTGACCTCGAACTCCCAAAGGTACTGCTTCCCCACGCTACCAAAGGGTTCGGTTCGCATGGGTCTTAGGAGAACCGAGGCCTCGCCCTCTGCCGCGGCTGCCGCCTGGAACATCTGTCTGAGCTCGTAGTAGAGCCAGGACCAGAACTCGACGCGGGCAACGAGGTCCTGTGGCCCTGGCAAGACCTCGAGAGCCCGGCCAAGCTCGCGTGTGATCACATGGGTCTCTGGCAACTGTACCTGCACCTCACTCACTCCTTTCTCCTGCGTACCATCCACAGGAGCCGCAGCGTCAGCTTGACGTGGATCCACGCCTCCCGCCGGATGAAGCGCCACCAGGGCTCATCCCTCTTCTCAAGCCCCATGGCCCTGACCAGCCTCTTCGTCGAGGCCTCGATAAGCTCGATCTGTCTCTTGAGTTGGCTCATCTCATGTGCTCCTCAATCGGAAGTTCATGCTATATGCTGCCTCCTCATCCGCCCGCCGCTGTGCCTTACAGCCGGGGCAAGCGCAGTTGCCCTGGCAGTTCCGGAGATAGTCATGACCGCAATCGGGACAGATGCCATCCCAATCGGGGCTCACCATCCTCGAGAACTCGGCTACAGTCATCATTCGATAGCCTTCCACGTTATGCCTCCTTTGT
>CAYTKL010000073.1:3047-8616 GCA_964438305.1 uncultured Dehalococcoidales bacterium
CTAGGCGATCTCATCCTTGCCGGCGACCACGACGTTGCCTACAATGAGGTCAGTATCTCCAAGAACGCCGCGGGTCAGCTCCGTGGCCCGCCGGTTGACGGGCTTGCCTTTGAGCTTGCCTTCCTCATCGAGGACGATGTACCGGTTGTCGTTGGTCGGGACGACCTCGATGTGGCCACCGACAGCAGCCTGCAGCGTCGCGAGGCTTATATCCTGCAGCAGCTCCTCGGTGCCGTCCACGCGAATGATTGTTGCCATCTCGTCTCCCTTCTTAATAGCCTCTCGGATACCCTGGGACCTGCTTCCAGCCGCCGCCGTGGTGGGGCCCCGAATCGGGGCTGCAGACCCTGATCCAGCAGTCCTCCGGCGGCCAGCCGGCGAGCTCGCAGGCCCTCTCCGGAGTCGACGCCGCACCTTCCCAGAAGACACCGGTCTTTCGGTTCATCACGCGGTAGATATCCATGATCTCTCCCATAGCAAAGCCCCCGCCACCCCGAGGAGAAACCGGAGAGCTAAACCCCAGGGAAGGCGGGGGCCCTGATAATTATACCACCCTACCGCTGTCTGTGGCAGGTGGGACAGATCCGCCGGTGTTCGGTCTCTGCCATGTAGGCAGCCGCAGCCCTCTGCGTCCGCCGGACATTCACGGGGTCCTCCAGGAGGTGGCTGGAGGCATAGGTCAGAAGGTTTGCCATCTGGTAGCTGTTCTGCGGCGGTTCCTGTAGCGCCAGGGCCCGGACCGCCTCCGCAGCCTCTGCCGGCAGCCGGGAGCTCTTGATCAAGCCCTCGAGCAGCAGGGGCCTGTCTTCAGGGGCGATGGCCTCATACCCCATCTTCTGGAACTGGTCGACAATGGGACCTACTGCGCGGTAGGCATCACGGACGCTGTGGCGGAACCACTGCCAGATGCTGTCTCCCTCTCCCCCGAACTTGAACTCACGGAGCACGGTGTTCGATGTGACCCCGTTGGTGCAGAGGAGCCTCAGCACGTATGCCTCCACCGAGGGTTGGATTCCACCGATGGGCGAGAAGGTCACGGCTGCACCGGCACGGACCAGGTCGCCCCGGACCACAGGTTTCTCCTCGACGCCGACAACCTCGAGGTTGGCAACATGGTTGGGGAGCATGCGCAGCTTGTGGAAGTCGACATCGTTCCCGATCGCCTTCTCGATCGTACTCACGACACGCTGGGGATCGATGCGCTCCTGCCGCGGTTTCCCGAAGTCCACGACCTGGCCGTCCTCGATCACGAGGCCGTAGTCCTTCTTGTAGGCAAGCATCTCAGTGGCCACGGCGCCGAAGGTCTGCGGGGATATCCTCTGCGCGACATCAGCCGGCAGACCAGCGAACTTCGCCATGCTCTCCACTCCCCCCTCGGGGGATATCGGTATGGCCCTTGCGTGTTGGCTCGGCCTGATCTCCACGCGGCTGCCTGCGACACGCACCCGCGTTCCGGGGTTATGGTCGATGTTCCGCACCTGCAGATTGTTGAGAGACTCCAGCCTCTCGAGTACCTCGGTCCTGTTCACTTCAAGACCCTCCCTTCTTTGATTTCTTCTTCGGTTCCTGATCACGCGAGAACAGCTCCAGTTCGCGGAAGAGCTTTGACAGCCGCTCCGTCCACCATGGAGCCGTCGAGTTGTTGAACTGTAGAAACTCCAACTCGTCCCCGGTGTTGATCATGAGGCAGGCTCGTTTCTTGCTCTTCTCCCCGTGGATTTGGGCGAACCACTCCCGCGCCCGATGGGTGAAGTCACTGAGCTCATCCCTCTCAAAGGTGGCGTGCGCATAGGTCGGCTTCTTGTAGATGATGCGGAAGATGTCCCTGATCACGTTGGGATCGAGCTTCCGCGTGTGGTGCGTGGCGAAGATGATCGTCTGGTTCATCTGTCCACACACGCCCATGAGCCGCTCGAGGTCCACAGCGTCCGCTGACTGTGACCGCCTGGCGTGCTGATGAGCCGCAGTCTCGTCATAGAAGATCACCGCGTTCTCGGGCCACTCCGAGGTCTTGGATGTGACCTTCACCCATTTGGGGAGCTGCGCCTGCACCCTCCGGACGATCACCGCCGGCGCTGCCGGCAGGTGGATAATCCCATGCAGCTTCTTCTTTGTGTGGAACTGGTTGATCACCTCGTGCCCGAGAGCACTCTTGCCCGAGCGATGGGCACCGAGCAGGAGCACGAGGCCAGGATGCGGTATAGCCTGGTACAACGTGGTCCTTTTCGGATCAGACAGCAGGGCCTTCGCATAGTCCTCCTCGTGGCTGCGCCGCCAGTCCTTGAGCTTGTCGGACCAGCTCTTGCGTGGGGTCACCTGCACCTCCTTTCATTCCCGCTTCTTAGCAGATACGTTTGAGGTTGCCGTTTTGTGACACGAAGCTGGCTACACCAGAGCACTACGGAAAGTTCGACTTCGGTGCCTTGAACCCCATACGGTTCATGACGCGATTCAGGTAGTCCCGGCCGTGCGGGATCTGGGCCAACCGCCGCTTCGTCTCGTCATACCGCCACTGTCGGGCCTGGCTGTCCACCTCGTCCTCAACGCGCCGGCACTCCTCGCGGTGAACGGTGTAAAGCCTGGCTGCGTGCTTGGCGCGCTTCGCCAGACCACCGATATCGTCCTCCGGCGTCTTGGGTCGCACCTGCCACAGCGGGTGGACCTCAGCGCGCCCGAAGTCACGATGGGGGTTGGCACCGAAACACCGCTTCACCTCCCACCCGTTCTGGCACCGCCACCAGACCCAGACCTTCTGCTCGTCGCGCCTGACGGCGGTCACTTGGGCTTCAACGACCCTGAAGCCGCCGTCATAGCCCAGGTCCAGGACCAGGACAGTGTCGCCCCTCTTGTAGGGGAACGGTTTGGTCTTCACTGTCTCACCTCCTTTCCTCGCGCTTGGAGTTCAACAATAGCTGCTCTGGCAAACCGCCTAGCGTTGCATAGTGCTTCAGCCGCGTCCCTGGCGGGTCTGCCGCCCACCGTAGGACTTCTGAGCGGCCAATCGGCAAGCATGGACAGTGCGTTCAGCAACCTTGGAGCTGCGGCAACCAGGAGTGCGTTGGCTTTGGTTTCCTCACAGCTCCGTTCATGCGTTCCCTGGTAAACATGAGCAATGGGGATACCTGTCTCAGTACAACAGTCGCCATGCTCGTCAAATGGAAGCCAAGGTCCTGGGGTATGCTGCAGTGAGTCCATATCGAACCTCCCGCACCGGAGCAGGAGGATCTCCTGCGCCGGCTGCGGAGTGTCCGCTACCACTGGACGAACATCGGCATGATCACGTGCGTGGTCCCGTTGTTCCGCACTACTCCTGGAGTGCTGGATGAGGTGGTGCGCAGTACCATCTCCTCACCGGATCTTGCCAAGAGGTCACCGAGGTACTTCGGGTTGAAGGCCATCTTCACCTTCCCTCGGGCTTGAATGACACTCTTGGTTTCCCCCTCGTCGGACTTCGAGGACACGACCAAGCCTTTCGAGTTCGACCGGAGCCGGATCAGGCTCTTGTCTTTGCCCACAGTCGAGCTCACAGTCTTGACAGCGGCCTTCAAGTCCGCTGTCCGAACCGCGAGCGCCGTTCCCTTCTTCGGGATCAGCTGCTCATAGTCAGGATACGTGCCCTGAACAGCCCGACAGTGGAGTTCGAGCCCGTCCGAGGCGAACGAGAGGCTTGCCCGCCCCCGCTTCATAACCGTGTCCCCCGGCATGAGCTTCACGAGGACGTTGACAGCAGGCGCAGGGACAACAAGCGGTTCTGCCATATTGCCCTTGAACCTCGCGTCGGTCTTCGCCAGCCTGAAGCCATCGGCGGCTACGAAGTCGAGGTGGCCTCTCCTGGCCTGCCTGAAGCAGACCCCGGACAAGACTGGGCGTGAATCATCGGGTGCCATCGCATAGGCGACTTCTTGCAGGCTTTTGCCGAGACGGGCGATGGTCCCGACCTTCTCGTCCTCTTCGGGCCTGGGGGGGAAGTCCTTCGCCACCCCTGCATCAAAGAGAGCAGACGCGGAACCCGCCTCGATCTTGGCAATGGCCTTGCCTTTGGTGCCATTGCTCAGCACCACGGAGTCTGTCTTAGTGGACTTCAGGAAGGACTCAAGCAGCTTTGGCGGGAGACAGACCTCCCCGTCTTTAGCCACCTGGGCCTTACAGGAGCCCACCAGCCAGACATCCAGGTTTGTTGCGGCCAACTCCAGCCTGTTCTTGGTCGCCCGCACCAAGATAAGCTCGGCAATTGGCAGGGGGCTTCGGGATGGTACTGCGACTTTGACCTTTCCCAGAAGCTCCAGGAGAGCGCCACGTTTGACTGTTGCCTGCATGACGCACTCCTTTCCGGGCGTAGACCGCCCGCAGCGGGGCCGGCACTTTCCGGCACCGCAGGCGGAGTGTCTACAAGGTGAACGAGTACCTTCGTGTCTCCGGGTCAAACTTGCCGGTCACGCGCCCGACCGACACATTGATGGACGCGGTGGGCTTCTCCGACAGAACGCGCTCCACCAGTTCATCGAACGCAAGATTCAGGTTGACCTGGGAGGTCACATTCATTAGGGACCTGTACCTCTTGGCCTGAGCCTCTTGCTGGCTTTGCTCCACGTGTTCACCCCCTTTCATTGCCGCTCGAAGTACGTGTCGCACTCCTCGCAGTAGATGAGATCTCCTTTGCGGACCAGTCGCCCTTCAGGGTCTGAGTCTGGCGCCCTGTCACAGTAGGGACACCAGCCAAGGAGCAGATCCGCCCATGCCTCGGGAGGCAGGGCGTGTGTGCCCCGTTCGGTTTGTATGATTGCCATCTCGATCACTCCTTATTCCACCACGGCATACTTGAGCCCCCCATAGGTTGAGGGCCAGAGCTGTTGTACGAGGTCCAAGATCTCGTAGCGGTTCTGTCTGAGTTGGACCTTCGTTGTATTGTGAACTCCCATGTAGTGACAGAGCTCGCAGCTGAGGCAATCGACGTTGTCAGACGCCTGGATGATCAGCGTGCGCTTTCGCTTTGCTAGCCCCACGTGGTAGTGGATCACTGGTCACCCCCTCTTTCGGAATAGGCCCTGTAGCCTCGATGAGGTAAAGCCGCTACGCTGCCGGATGACCTGCGGCGTCGGATAGCTCGATCGCTCGAACAGCGCCATCCAGACCCGGTTCAGGTCTTTCTCGGCTGCATCTATCACCCGCATAGCCTCTTGCAGCTGCCCCTCGTCGTCCAGTTCGGGATCAAAGGTCTCAGCGAGCTCTATGACGATGAATTGAGCAAGTGTGTCCCCTGGCTCGTCCAGATTGGCGGGATTGCCCACCTCTTCGTCGTAGTAGCTCTTGAGATCCAAGATCCCCTCGCTGGCGTATGCCTTGTCCGCCAGGTCGAGAAGCTCCTTGAGTTTCATTTCACCCCCTCTCTATCTGAATACATCGACGTACTCGATTTGAGCCACCATCCTGCCGCCCCAGAGCACGAACAGGCGGGCACATTCCCACCTGTACCCTGTTCCCCAGAATGTCGCTATGAGCTGGGTCGCCTTGTTGTCGGCAAAGACATCGAAGCGAACAAGCTCCTTTGCACCGACCTTCTGGTAGCGCA
>CAYTKL010000074.1:0-8601 GCA_964438305.1 uncultured Dehalococcoidales bacterium
GTAGGATGATATCTCGCCGTTATGAACCACCGTCCAGTCCAGGATGTTGAAGGGGTGAGCGCCGCCCCACCAGCCGGGGGTGTTGGTGGGGAACCTCCCGTGCGCGGTCCACAGATAGCCCTCGTACTGGTCGAGGCAGAAGTACTCGGCTATCTCCTCAGGGTATCCAACGCCCTTGAACACCGCCATGTTCTTGCCGCTGGAGAAGACGAACGAGTCACTGATGCCCGCGTTGATCTCCATAACCCTCTCAACGACGTAGTCATCTTCCGACTGAAAACCGCATTCGTCTGGGTTCACGTCGAGGAAGTAGCGATACACCATCGGCGGGTTCTTGATAACCGGTATTGGCTGCGTTGGAACCTCCTCGCCAGCTACGACGTGGAATGTACGCTCAAGGAAGGACTCCACCTCCGACTTCGCCTCTAGTGAAAGGTACATAATATGGAAGGCGTACTGCTCGGCATACCGTGGATAGAGGCCGTAGATGGCGAAGCCGCCTCCCAGTCCATTCCCGCGGAAATGCATGTTGGCGATGGCCTGGATGACCCCCTTGCCGGAGAAGCGCCTCCCCGTGGTGTCCATGGCACCGAACAGGGAACAGGCGTCTATCACCTTCGCGTCGTGGTGTGGGTTGTTCACCTTGCTGAGCTCTCTCATGTCCACGCTCCATACGGCTGGCTACTCGCCACTCACGTACTCCTCTGGATGTTGACGTTCGGTCTCTTCCGCCACCGGTCTCCCCGCCGGCGCAGTCAATCGCCCTTCCCACCGGGCGCGGGGCAGCGTAATCAGGCCGAAGTCGTCGGCGAGAAGCTCCTCTTCGAGCCCTTGCAGGGGCACTGCCTCTCGAATGAGACTGCACAGGATGCCCGACCGCTCTATGTCGCCTATGCATATCATTCCAACGACACAATCGTCCTTGAGAACCACACTCCGATACTGACTGTCGCTATGCCTGCTGAGGACCTGGTAGCCGTTGTCCTCCGGCGGCACCGTAAGGCCTGCCGCGGCGATGTCCAGTCCGAAATAGTTGAGGGAGTTCATGGGTGTGCTGCCGGGATACTCCGTCTCGATCCCAGCCATGTTGTGTCCTGCGGTCATGCCGCCTATGTAGGCATTTGGCCAGGTGGGAGCGACCCGATGCGTCCCGTACACGACGTCATGCGCTTCGACCACATCTCCGCAGGCGTAGACGTCCGGGCGGTTCGTCGCCATGGTGCGGTCCACCAGTATCCCCCGATTCACCTTGATGCCGGTGCCCTCGATTAAATCGAGGCGCGGAGTCACCCCAACAGCCACCACGACGAGACTGCAGGGCACCATGTCGACGCTGTCCAATATCACCCCGCTCACTGCCTCCCTGCCTAGGATGTCGGCGACGGTGCACCCGTTGAGGATGGTAACACCCGCCCTCCGCAGCACCTCCTCAGCGATGAGCGAGGCCCGCTCATCGAGGATGGTGTTGAGGATCCTGCTCTCCTTTTCGACCACCGACACCCTCACTCCACGCTTGACCAGGGCCTCAGTCACGCTCACGCCAATCAGCCCACCACCGACTACTACTGCTTCCTCGGCACATTCCAGGTAGGAGTCGAGCGCCTTGGCGTCGTCCAGGGTGTTGAAGGTGAAGACCCCTCGTTTGTCCTTTCCCTCGATGTGCGGCACGATGGCGGCGCCACCCGTCGCTATCAGGAGCTTCTCCCACATGATGCGCCGCCCGTTCGCCAGTTCGGCCGTGTGGTCTTCCGTCGACACTCTTGCTACTCTGACGCCCAGCAGGGTGGTGACGCTGTTCCGCCGGTAGAAGTCTGGAGTGCGGAAGAGCATCCCCTCTAGGGTTCGCTCCCTGGCCAGATACTTGGATATGAGGGGGCGGGAGTAAACCGGATAGGACTCATCGGAGACAATGGCGATGGAGCCGGTCCGGTCTATCTCACGGATGGCTTCGACAGCGCCGATGCCGCCGGCCGAGTTCCCGATTATCAGATACTTCGCTTGGACTATGCCTTGCCGCGCCATAGCTGCTTCCTCGTCATCCTATTCCCGCCATACTCAGGAAGTTGGCGTACATTCTCAGGCCATGCTCACCGCTCTTTTCGGGGTGGAACTGGGTTCCCACCAGCGTGCCGTCGATGAGCACGCTGCACAGCGACACCCCATACTCCGTTGTACCGGCAACGGTGGTACCATTCTCGGGACGGGCGTAGTAGCTGTGCACGAAATAGAAGTACGATTCGTCGGGGATGCCGGCGAAGATGGGATGGGAGATCCGCTGTTTCACCTGGTTCCATCCTATTTGAGGCACCTTGAGCCCGGGCGGGAGTTTAGTCACCATTCCCGGAGTGATCCCGAGGCATTCATGCCAGCCCCCTTCCTCTGTGCCGGAGAGCAGCACCTGCATCCCGATGCAGACGGCGAAAAGGGGCCCGCCCTCGGCGACGCGACGACGTATTGCCTCAGCCATTCCCGACTCCGAGAGACGCCGCATCGTATCGCCGGCCGCTCCAACGCCTGGGAAGACAACCGCCTTCGCCCCGAGCACGTAGCGTGGATCGCTCGTTACCGTCGCGTGGTGTCCCAGGCTGGCCAGGGCGTTGGTGACGCTGCGCACATTCCCCGCTCCGTAGTCGACCACGGCAATCACTGGCTCAAGCCCTCCTCCACCAGCATCAATGCTTCATTGGGACAATTGGCGACGCACACGGGCACGCTATGTTCAGGACAGAGGTCGCACTTGGCCACCACATGGTTCCCCGTGTCTCTTGTCAGGGCGCCGTACGGGCAGGCCACGATGCAGGTCCAGCAACCGACGCACCTCTCCGGGTCGACGGTCACCAGCCCGGTGACAGCGTCTTTCCGCATGGCCCCGGTCAGACAGGAGTAGACGCACCACGGCTCATCGCACTGCCGGCATTGGACGGAAAAGGACATCTCTCCCAGCCTCTCCACCCGCACACGGGCGACCGGCCGGGGAGTCTCTCTCTTGAATGCCTTGACGATGTCCTTGGTGTGCGAGTGCTCGGTCACACAGTAGACCCGGCACAGGCCACAGCCCATGCAGACCTCTTCCTTCACATACACCCTGCGCATTCTCTTGCCTCGGTATACGGCAGGCGGTGACCGCTTGCCGTATACCGCATGCTACCATGCCTGCCACGGTTTGTCAATACCCCAGCCTTGCGGGAGGCGCAAATAGAAGTGGCCAAACATACTCTGGCTGACCCGCGTTGCCGGGGAGACAGCGGCAAGATAGGGCAAGATTGTGGCCGCTGGGCTGAAGCATGCGGCGCAAGTGGCTCCGAGGGAAGACGGATTCGATGGAGAGTCGTGGCAGGTGCTTGGCGGGCGTCTTGACAGATGGCGACCAGAGGCCTTAGCATAGCGCCGCAGCCGATACGCATGATTTGGACGGGGGAGTCCGCTGAATGAGTGCTTTGCTGGATGAACTCAAGGAATACATCGGCGCCGAATCGAAGCCGGTGGTGTACTCCATCGACGCGGGCGCTATCAAGTTCTTCGCCGAGTCCCTGATGGACCCCGACCCGCTCTACTGGGACGAAGACTACGCCAAGACCACGCAGCATGGGCGAGTCGTGGCCCCGCCCACCTTCTACGGCGGGGCAACCGGCGCACGCACCATGAAATCGGACGACCCGCGAATGATCTCAGCGGTGTACGTTCCTGTGCCGCCGCGTTGGCTAGGCCTGTATGCCGGGGACGACTTCGAGTTCTTCGCGCCCATCGAGCCGGGTGATACGCTGACCTGCCGTGAGAGAGTGGTTGACATCTACGAGAGGCAGGGGCGCTCCGGTCATCTCATCTTCGTCGTCAGAGAGAAGGGCTTCACCAATCAGCATGGCCACCTGGTGCTGGTGCGACGGGGGACCATAGTGTATCGTGGGCCGGCGCCCGAGGAGGAAGGCGATTAGCGGGAGATTGAGAGCCCAGGACGTGAGCGAGGGGCTGGAGCTGCCGGTCCTGGCCAAGGGGCCGGTCAGGGTGCGCCACCTGGCCATGTTCGCCACGGCCACCTCGGAGTTCGCCGACATCCACTACGACCGTGACTACGCCCAGTCGATGGGCCTTCCCGACGTCATCATTCAGGGGTACTACAAGACCGCGACCATCGCCCAGATGCTCAAGGACTGGGCGGGCGACGGCAGCGCTCTCAGGCGGCTCACCGTGCAGCATCGTGGCATGGACGTGGCCGGCAACACCCTGACCGTCGCGGGAAAGGTGCTCAAGGTCTCTGAGGAACCCGATGGCAAGCGCGTCGAATGTGAGGTGTGGGTGGACAACCAGCACGGCCAGCGGACCGCCACCGGGAAAGCTATCCTGCTTCTTCCCTGACTTGATGCCGACGCCTGGCTCGCTTGACATGGGGAGTCTCCTGGTGCTATAAGTCCGCTCGCCCGTATGCTCCTGGGCGCCTGGTCCCGTGAGAGTGTCCCCAGGGGGTCTGCAAATCTCTGAAGCCGGACTGTCTCTTCAATGCCTGGTGCATTGGGCCGAAGCGGTCCGGCTTCTCCATGTCGGGTGCGAAACGAAGGCGGCGAGGCACAGCGCCTGGCTGGTTGCCGGCCAAGGGCCCGCTGCTGAGGAAATCATAGGGCAAACGTGGAGGTGAACGATGGACATAGAGGAACTGAAAGCGGCGGTTACCGGTGAGGTGGATGCACTGCGTGCGGAGCTGGTCGAGCTCAGCCTCCGGATTCATCAGAACCCTGAGGTGGCCTTCGAGGAGGTGAAGGCTTCCGCCTGGCTGGCTGAGTACCTGGAGGGGCACGGGTTTGAGGTTCAGAAGGGGATTTGCCAGTTGCCCACGGCCTTCAGGGCGACCTACGGTTCGGGCAAGCCGGTGATCGCCTTGCTCGCCGAGTATGATGCTCTGCCCGAGGTTGGACATGGCTGCGGGCACAACATCATCGGTACTGCCGCTGCCGGGGCGGGATGTGCCGCCCGCAAAGCCGTTGACGCGCTTGGCGGAACGGTCATGGTGGTTGGCACCCCGGCCGAGGAAGCGTACGGCGGGAAGGTGTTTCTGGTGGAAAGGGGTGCCTTCGCGGGTGTGGATGCGGCTATGATAGTGCACCCCCATGTGGTGGACAGGGCCAGCACGCGAACGCTGGCCCTGATACGCCTCGAGGTCGAGTTCTTCGGCAAGGCGGCTCATGCCGCCAGCGACCCCCACCGGGGCATCAACGCGCTGGAGGCCCTTATCCAGGCCTACAACGGAATCAACTCCCTCAGACAGCACATCAGGGAGCGGGACCGCGTCCACGGCGTCATCACTCATGGCGGGGAGGCCGCCAATATCGTCCCGGCCTATTCGGCCGGGGTCTTCTTCGTGCGTGCTGAATCGGAGGCCGGGCTCAACGAACTGAGGGAGAGGGTGTTGAACTGCTTCAAGGCAGCCTCTCTGGCCACCGGCGCCCGCCTGGAGTACAACTGGTCGTCATACTACGCGCCCTTGATACCGAACGCTGCCCTTGCGGAGCTGTTTGCCGTGAACATGGGGACCCTGGGGCGCACCGTCCTGCCGCCCATGCGGCGGGGGCTGGGGAGCAGCGATATGGGCAATGTCAGCGCTCTCGTTCCCGCGATTCATCCGGCGGTGGCTATCGCGCCTCGGGATGTTACCGCCCACTCACCGGAGTTCGCCCGGGCTGCCGCCTCGGAAGAGGGACATCGCGGGCTCGTCGACGGCGCCAAGGCGATGGCGATGACGGTGGTTGACCTGCTCGCCCGGCCGGAGGCGATGCAAAAGGTGAAGGAGGAGTTCGCCGGCGACAACCGCGCAGGTGAAGGGGCTGGAGCGGCAGGGTGACGCTGGCGGCAGGCCATTGTGCGGAACCGGGCGCTGACCGGCACCTGCGCCGCACGTCTGAACTTACGTCTTGACGTCCGATTTGGCCCGCTATATCATGGTGACGGCAAGACGCCCGCCGAGCAGGACATGGCAAGAGGGATGTCTCCGCGGTGAGCGGTTCCTTGCCGGCTTCGAAACGAGCGGGTGTAACTCAGGGGTAGAGTTCCTGCTTCCCAAACAGGCATTCCTCAGGCCGTAGCTACGCTCAAAATGTCACGAATAGCAGGGGTGCCTGCTTTCATGATAGGGTGTCACTGCCTTTCCCCTCCCGGGGAGGGAAGACAATGGCATCCACTCATTCACCCACCGATCTTGCCGGCGTCATCGCCGGCTACCGGCTGTGCGCCAAGAGCGAGGGCAAGAGCCCCAAGACGGTGCAGACGGTCGCCGACGCCGCCGGCCAGCTGGAGCGGTTCCTCCTCTCGTGCGGCCTGACCACCGACGCCGCCGCCATCGGGCCCAACGAGCTGAGGGCCTTCATCATCCACCTTCAGGGGAAGCGCCGCTTCGCCGACCATCCTCTCGCCGGGACGCAGGAGGGGACGCTGTCGCCGCACACGGTCAACACCTACCTGCGTTCCCTTCGCGCCCTGTGGTCCTGGCTCGTCGCCGAGGGGATGGTGGAGCGCAGCCCCTTCGAGCGGGTGAGGGTGCCCCGCGCGCCGCGCAAGGTGGTGGCCACCTTCTCCGACTCCGACATCGCGGCGCTCCTCGACGCCATCGACACGGGACGGCCGGAGGGGTTCCGCGACTACGTCGTGATCCTCACCCTGCTCGACACCGGCCTCAGGGTGAGCGAGCTGGCCGGCCTGCGTCTCGACGAGTCACAGATCCACGAGGGGGTGCTGAAGGTGATGGGCAAGGGGAGCCGGGAGCGGCTCATCCCCGTCGGCGGCGAGGTGCGGCGCCTGCTGCGGCGCTACGTCACCTGCTACCGGCCCGAGCCGGCGGGGTACAGGGGGGGCACCCTCTTCCTCACCGGCGACGGCCGGCCGCTGACGGCGCGAGGTGTACAGCGGCAGCTGTCGCGGCACGGGAAACGGGCGGGGCTGTCGGCGGTGCGGTGCTCGCCGCATACCCTGCGCCATACCGCCGCGGTGCGTTTTCTGAGGAACGGGGGGAACGTGTTCGCGCTGCAGCGGCTGCTGGGTCATTCGAGCCTGGCGATGACCCGCCACTACTGCGAACTGGCGGATGCCGATGTGTGGGTGGCCCACGGCACCGCCAGCCCGGTGGACAACCTCAGCCTTGCCGGGCTCAGGTCGCAGCGGAGGAAGGCGGACAGCTACAAGGGCAGGGGCCGGCCGCGGACGGGCCGTTCCTGCCGTCACCGGGGTCATTGAGTAGCAAGGGAAGGGGAGTGTCCGGGTTGGGAGGCATATGCCGTCGAGGCACAGGGTGCCGGTGGG
Source organism: uncultured Dehalococcoidales bacterium (assembly GCA_964438305.1). Taxonomy (GTDB): domain Bacteria; phylum Chloroflexota; class Dehalococcoidia; order E44-bin15; family E44-bin15; genus CAYTKL01. The sequence goes on from CAYTKL010000074.1 coordinate 7,282, forward strand.
CATCCGTTGTGAACCGGGGTTCGACGAAGACGCCCCGGGTGTTCATGACGGGTTCTCGAACTGCATGGCCGGCGATGCCGGTGCGGTCCGTGATTCACTGGTAATGCCGGTGAGGAGAGGGAGAACCTCCAGGCAACACCCGTTTGTCGTCCCCTGCCTGGAGGTACTTGCTTTGTGCCAGAGAATGTGATACATTACTGGTAACTGAATACGGCGAAGCCCACACGGGATAGCCATTCTTACGGAACTGTCCGAAGCCGACAACGGATAGGCAGGCATGAAGTGCCTGCCTATTTTTTTTTGCAGGGGGAAGGTGAAGAATGATGTCGTCAATCACAGGGGTGCCGACGTTGGCCCTTTTGAGGGAGGTGCCGATCAGCCGGCCCATGGATTTGGATAAGCTTATGGAGTTCGAGGCCTTCTGCGGCCGTGCGGAGGGAAAGAGCGAAAAGACCATCGAACTGAAGCTACTAGCGATACGGCGGCTCAGGGCCTTCCTCGAGGCCGAGGGCCGCAGCACCGACGCGAGCCAGGTTACCCCGGATGACGTTCGACGGTTCATCGTGCACTTGCAGCAGTGCCGGCGCTTCCAGGACCACCCCTACGCGCATGTCCAGGATGACGCCCTGAGCGACGTTTCGGTGCACGGGTATCTGAGGTCCCTGCGGGCGGCGTGGAACGGATGGGTGAGGGAGGGCCTGGTCGACGTGTCGCCGTTCACCAGGCTCACCCTGCCGCGGCCGACGGAGAGGCAGAAGCCGGTCCTGTCAGACGACCATCTCGACACCCTCTTCGCCGCGATCGACACCTCGAGTCCACAGGGCTACCGTGACCTGACCCTGCTCAGCGTCATCTTCGACACCGGGTTGCGTCTCAGCGAGGCTACCAACGCCCGGGTCGCCGACCTCGACCTCAAGGGCGGCCATCTGCGGGTCATGGGCAAGGGGAGGCGGGAGCGCACCGTCCCCATCGCGCTGACGACGAGGAAGCTCCTGTGGAAGTACCTCCGTCAGCACCGGCCCGAACCGATGCTGCCGCAGGACGACTTCCTCTTCCTCACCTTCGATGGTCGGCGTCTCACCAAGAACCGGGTGGAGTCCATCCTGCGCAAGTACGCCGCGAAGGCCGGAGTCAACGGGCCGGCCTGCACCCCTCATGGTCTTCGACGGGCATTCTGCGTGGGTTGGCTCCGGGCTGGCGGTGGCCTCTTCCAGCTTGCCCGCGTCACCGGACACCGCGACCTCGAGGTCCTGAGGAGCTACGCCAACCTCGATCAATCCGACGTAGACGCCGCCCACCGCCAGTTCTCGCCAGTCGACA
>CAYTKL010000075.1:0-8546 GCA_964438305.1 uncultured Dehalococcoidales bacterium
CGGAGAGGTGCTGGAGTGGCCGATCAGGCGCGCCTGGAGAGCGCGTGTCGCCTTTTGGCGACCGTGGGTTCGAATCCCACCCTCTCCGCTTTCCCCACCCAACCTCTGTAGCCCGGCCGGCGCACGGCTTTTGCTCTTACCCGATGAGTGTGCTACAATAGGTGCAACTGCAAACAACCCGGAGAGGACAACACAAACCATGAAAGTTTCCATCGTAGAGCCCAGGGCACCCTTCTACAACTTCTACAGCGCATTCATGAAGCACCTTCCCATGATGGGACCCATGTACATCGGCACCATACTGAAGAACGACGGACACGACGTCACCATCTACAACGAGAACATCCAGCCGCTGGACATCGACAGGATCAAGGACTCGGACGTTCTGGCCATCTCGGTGATGACCTCCACCGCCCCGCGCGGCTATGAAATCGCCGAGCGTTTCCGAGAGATCAACCCCAAGGGGAGGATAATCGCCGGCGGCGTCCACGCCACCTTCCTGCCCGAGGAGGCGGCGCTCTTCGCCGACCATGTGGTGGTCGGTGAGGGCGAGCCGGTCATCTCGGACCTGGTCAACAACGGCGGCGAGCAGATTGTCCAGGGTAGGCCGGTGGAGAACCTCGATGACCTGCCGTTCCCCGATTTCTCTCTGGTAGAAGGCCTCAAGGGCCGCATGCCCATCACCCCGATATCGACGTCGCGGGGCTGCCCCTTCGATTGCACCTTCTGCTCGGTGAGCCCCATGTTCGGCAGGAAATACCGGTTTCGCACCAGCGACAGCATAATCGAGGAGCTGGCAAGCCGGAAACACAAGAGGGTTTTCTTCTATGACGACAACTTCGCCGCCAACAGGGCGAGGACGAAGAGACTCGTCCAGCAGATGATCGACCATCGAATCACGCCGAAGTGGACGGCGCAGGTGAGAGCGGATGTCGCCAAGGACGAGGAGCTGGTCGAACTCATGGCCAGGGCCAACTGCGAGCAACTGTGCATCGGCTTCGAGTCGCTGGACGCTGAGACTCTCAAGCGCTACAACAAGAAGCAGACCCCGGAGGATGTCAGGACCTGCATCCAGGTGCTGCACCGATACGGCATCAAGGTACACGGCATGTTCATATCGGAAGGCTACTCCGACGTGTATCACCGGCTGGGCATCGACAGCCTTCAACTGAGCATCCTCATCCCCCTCATCGGCAGCAAGCTGTACACGTCGGTCAAGAGCGCCAGCCAGCTCATCGTGAGGAAATTCCCCACCGACTGGGAGCTCTTCGATGGCGGCCACGTGGTCCACCTGCCGGAGAACATGTCACCGCTGGAGATGCAGCGACAGACCATTCGGGCGTTGAAGAGCTTCTACTCCCGTCCCAATGTCCTGAAGTGTATCCTTCGCGGACGCTTCAGGGATTCGGCCATCAGGCTCATGGGCTACAACATCATCAAGCGGTGGGAGGCGCAGAACAGGGACTACATGGCAAAGCTGAAGCAGGCCCAGGCCCGCCTGAGCACCGCCGCCCAGGTCTCGCCGCACCATTCGTCCGCCTCGTCCGCCTGAGGGACGCCGGCGACAGCGGCACAGCCCACGCAGCGGCCTGTGGCAGCCCTTTCCCTTGGGGTGTCGCGGCCTCACCCCACTCTCCATGTGTTGACCCCTCTCAGCAAGGCCTCACGTATAGCCACGGTGATGCGTCCCCCTTCCAACCCACGGGTAGCCACGTTTGTCTTGCCATAACCGCTATGGTAGAATGCACTGGCCTATGAGCGATATCAAATACTGGGTAGGGTTCACCCTGGTGCCAGGCATCGGCCGCGTCAAGTTCTCCCTGATGGAGCAGCACTTCGGCAGCCTGGAGACGGCCTGGTATGCCAGCGCCAGCGAGCTTCAGGCGGCCGGGCTTGACAATCGGTCCGTCGAGGCCATCATGGCCAAACGCTCCGCTATCTCCCTCGATGCCGAGATGGAGAAGCTGGAACGATTCAAAGTGAAAGCGCACACGTGGAAGGACGAAGAGTACCCGTCGCTGCTGAAAGAGATATACGACCTCCCGCCGGTCCTCTACGTCAGGGGGACTCTGGCCCCGGAGGACGCTGTATCCGTGGCGGTGGTGGGGACCCGCCGCCCGACCTACTACGGCAGGGAGACCGCCGAGCAGATTGCCGGCGACCTGGCGCGAAACAGGGTCACCATCGTCAGCGGGCTGGCCAGGGGGATTGACGCCACCGCTCACCACGCTGCTCTGGAGGCGGGGGGCAGGACCATCGCGGTTTTCGGATGCGGGCTCGATATCGTCTACCCCGGCGACCACGCCAAGCTGGCCCGCCAGATTATGGAGTGCGGCGCTCTCATAAGCGAGTTCCCCCTGGGCACCCGTCCCAGAGCGGACAACTTCCCCAGAAGGAACCGCATTATGAGCGGACTGAGCCTCGGCGTGCTCGTCATCGAGGCCAGGGAGAGAAGCGGCGCATTGATCACGGCGCAGTGGGCTCTGGAGCAGAACCGCGACGTCTTCGCCGTCCCCGGCAGTGTGCTGTCCCCGTCCAGCCGCGGTACCAACCGCCTGATCCAGGAGGGAGCGAAGCTGGTCAGCGACTACTATGACATCCTCGAGGAATTGAATCTCACCTTCGCGGCGCAGCAGGGAACGCTGCTCCTGGAGACGGTTCCCACCACTGAGACTGAATCGCTCATCATACAACACCTTTCGTCGGAGCCGACCCACATAGACGAGGTGGGACGCCAGTGCGGCCTCCCCATCGCCACGGTGTCCAGCACTCTGGCAGTGATGGAACTCAAGGGTATGGTGAGACAGGTAGGCGGCATGAACTACACCGTCGCCCGTGAGACGAGGGCGGAGTATCGGGTCAGGGTGGAGTGAATGGGCAACAGGATGCAGATAGCCGCATACTCAGACTTCACATGTCCATGGAGCTACGTTGCAGCGGTGCGGCCCGATTCAGGTCCCCTGCCCGCATCCGGCCCCCCAACCGACGTCGCGGCCAGGTGCACCCGACCCCAGGTAAGAGAGAGACGCTTTCGAGCGCTAGACTGAGTATCACCATATGAGCAGAAAACTGGTAATCGTGGAATCCCCCGCCAAGGCGAAGACGGTAGGCCGTATGCTGGGGTCCGGCTACAGCGTCAAGGCCTCTCTTGGCCATGTAAGAGACCTCACCCGGTGGGGTCTGGGGGTGGACACGGGGCATGATTTCACCCCGCGGTACCAGGTGCCCAAGGAGAAGAAGGCGGTGGTGCAGGAGCTGTCACAGGCGGTGAAGAAGGCTTCCTCAGTGTATCTCGCCACCGACCCCGACCGCGAGGGTGAGGCCATTGCCTGGCATCTGGTCCAGGCGACCACACCGACCACCGTCAAGCGGGTGGTCTTCCATGAACTGACCAAGGAGGCGGTAACACAGGCCTTCAAGCATCCCAGGGAAATCGACATGGACCTGGTCTATGCCCAGCAGGCGCGGCGCATCCTCGACCGGCTGGTGGGATACAAGCTCAGCCCCTTCCTCTGGCGCAAGGTGAGGAAAGGGCTTTCCGCCGGCAGAGTGCAATCGGTGGCATTGAGAATGGTCGTCGACCGTGAGCGCGAGATCGAGGACTTCATTGCCCAGGAATACTGGTCCATTCAAGCCAGGTTGAAGAAGCTCACCACGAATGAGAGCTTCGTCGCCACGCTCATCGGCCTCGCCCCCGGCAAGAAGCTCAAGATCGGCAGCGAAGAGCAGGCGAAGGGACTTGTCGCTGAGCTTGAGCACGCCGCATACACCGTGGGCCAGGTGCGGAAGAAGGACGTGTCCCGCCAGTCAGCGCCACCCTTCACCACGAGCACTCTTCAGCAGGAGGGATGGCGCAAGCTGCGCTTCAGCGCCAAACAGACCATGGCCCTCGCCCAGCAACTGTACGAAGGCTTGCCCATCGGCGATGAGGGCTCGGTAGGGCTGATAACCTATATGCGTACCGACTCGGTCAGGGTCGCTTCGTCGGCTGTGGAGGAGACTCGCCGCTATGTCAAGGAGAAGTACGGAGACAAGTTCCTTCCCGCCAGACCCCGTGTCTTCACGCGGAAGGCGAAAGGAGCTCAGGAAGCGCATGAGGCGATCCGCCCCACGTCCGTCTGGCGCGAGCCACAGTCCGTCAAGGGTTACCTCAACCGGAACCAGTTCAAGCTGTATGAACTCATCTGGAAGCGAATGGTGTCCAGTCAGATGGCCCCCACCATTCTCGACACCACCACCGTGGACATCGAGGCGAAAGCCGACCGGACCTATCTGCTCAGAGCGACAAGCTCCGTGGTCAAGTTCCCCGGCTTCGCCGTCCTCTACAGCGAGGGCAAGGACGATTCAGACGAGGAAGGGGCGGAGGCCCCGCTACCCGAGCTGGTGCGCGGTGAAGCCCTAGGTTTGCTTGAGTTGATGCCGGAACAGAAATTCACCCAGCCGCCGCCTCGCTACAGTGAGGCGACGCTGGTCAAAGCGCTGGAGGAGAGAGGCATAGGCCGTCCCAGCACCTACGCGCCTACCCTGTCCACAATTCAGGACAGAGGGTATGTGGAGAAGGTTACCGGGCGGCTTCACCCCGTGGAGCTTGGCTTCCTGGTGAGCGACATTCTGACCGAGCATTTCCCCAACATCGTCGACCTCGGATTCACCGCCCAGATGGAAGGGGAGCTGGACCAGATCGCGCAAGGGGACCGGGGATGGGTCCCTTTCCTTCACGAGTTCTACGCCCCGTTTGAAGACACGTTGAAGGTAGCCGACCAGCGACTGGAGAAGGTCACCGTGGCCGACGAACCCACTGACGAGCTGTGCCCGATGTGCGGCAAACCAATGGTCATCAAGTGGGGGCGCTACGGCAAGTTCGTCGCCTGCTCCGGCTACCCGGAGTGCAAGCACACCAAGCCGCTTCTAATCAAGATCGGCGTGAAGTGTCCCAAGTGCGGCCACGACATGGTGCAGAAGCAGACCAAGAAGAGGCGCATCTTCTACGGGTGCTCCAACTACCCCGTGTGTGATTTCGCCACCCGTCAGAAGCCCATCCCCCAGCCCTGCCCGGACTGTGGCGGCCTGCTGGTGAGGCGCGGCCAGAAGAAGGCGAAGTGCCTCCAGTGCGAGGTGAGCGTGAATCTTGAGGACGTGGAGAGGGAGGCCGTTAAGGTATGATCCCCTTCGTCCAGAGCAAGGAGAGTACCGAGGCACTGCTCCACAGCTACGTTCGCTACCTTCAGGCGGAGCGCAACGCCTCCGCCTACACCGTGCGCAACTACGACCGTGACCTGCGTCACTTCATCGATTTCCTCCGCAAGCAGAAGGTGACAACCTTCGAGGATGTGGACCGCCACATGGTGCGCCGCTACATCGCCTCCCTCCTCGAGCGCGGCTACGAGAAGACAAGCGTGGCGCGCAAGCTGAGTGCCCTGCGCTCCTTCTATCGCTACCTCATCAGGGAGAACCTGGTCTCGTCAAACCCGCTGGCCAGCGTTTCATCGCCCAAGCTGGACCGCAGACTGCCTTCCTTTCTCTCCGGCGAAGAGGCCGTCCACCTTGTCGAGGCGCCTGACCCAGAGACACCACTGGGACAGCGAGACAGGGCGATGCTGGAGCTGCTGTACGCCTCGGGACTCAGGGTAAGCGAGGTCGTGGGCCTCGACATCGCCGACGTCAATCTGGAGGCACGCGAGGTCCGCGTATGGGGCAAAGGCAACAAAGAGCGAATGGTGCTCATGGGCAAGCCGGCGGCATCAGCCCTTGACGTCTACCTTCGCCAGGGACGTCCCCAACTCGTCGGCAGGTCGGCGACTGACGCGCTCTTCCTCAATCGGTACGGGAGAAGGCTCTCGCAGCGCTCTTTGCAGAAAGCGCTGGGCAAGTACAGCACCCGGGCCGGCCTCGACAGGCGAGTTCACCCGCACCTGGTGCGTCACAGCTTCGCCACTCACCTGCTCGATGGTGGCGCCGACCTTCGGGTGGTGCAGGAGCTGCTCGGTCACGCGAGGCTTTCGTCGACCCAGATATACACCCATGTGTCGCAAAGCCAGGCACGGAAGGTGTACCTGGCAGCCCACCCCAGGGCGGAGAAAGAGGAAGGAGACGATGACCGATGAGAATCCTGCTGATGAATGGGCCGAATCTGAACATGCTGGGCAGGAGAGACGCCGCTCTGTACGGGGACAAGAGCCTTGCTGAGATAGACTCGCTGGTGCAGAAGAGGGCCGGCGAGCTGGGAGTGCAGGTCGTCGCCTTCCAGTCCAACAGCGAGGGAGCGCTGATAGACTTCATCCAGTCCGAACTGGGAAAGGCGGACGCAATCATCATTAACCCCGGGGCCCTCACCCACTACGGCCACTCGCTTCGTGAGGCCCTCGTCGACAGCGCGCTGCCGGTGATCGAGGTGCACCTGTCGAACATCTACGCCCGCGAGGAGTGGCGTCACAAGTCAGTGGTGGCGCCCATCGCCACGGGCCAGATAGCCGGCCTGGGCTGGCGGGGGTATATCGCCGCTCTCGAGGTGCTCGCCGCGGAGAAGGCACCCCAATGACCCAGCGCCTGCAGAGGCTGCGCCGCCGCCTTGCCGAGGAGCAACTCGACGCAATTCTCATCTCTCAGGCGGAGAACCGCCGCTATCTCAGCGGCTTCACCGGTTCGGCGGGATTCCTCCTCATTTCACCGCAGAGCGCCATTCTGGCCACCGACTCCCGCTACACCGAACAGGCGGCGAACCAGGCGCCCGACTTTCACATCCACCGCGTTGAAGGGGAGATGCAGAGGTGGCTGGCGGAACTCATAGGCTCCGTGGAGGCGAAGAGGGTCGGGTTCGAGTCAAACGGCCTCACGTTTCAGACGTACCTGCAGGTCGTGGCGGCGGCGGGCGAGAAGGAACTGGTGCCCACCGACGGGCTCGTCGAGTCACTGCGGGCCGTGAAGGACGAAGCGGAGCTGGAGTCCATCATGAGGGCGGTGGAGCTGTCCGACGCCGCCTTCGATGAGGTCGAACCGACGATCCGCCCCGGTGTCACCGAGAGAGAGGTGGCATGGGCGCTGGAGAGAACGATGAGAGAGAAGGGCAGCGAGTCGATGCCATTCCACATCATCGTGGCCTCAGGGCCCAACGCCGCCCTGGCCCATCACGCACCATCCGAGCGCCCCATAGGCGAAGGCGAGCCGGTGGTCATCGACATGGGAGCGCGTGTGGGCGGCTACTCCAGCGACCTCACCAGGACCGTCTATCTTCGCAAAGGTGATGCGGTTTTTGATAGAATATACCATCTCGTCCTGCAGGCCCAGCTTGCCGCCGCGGACGGTATTGCGGCGGGGATGAGCGGAGAGCAGGCGGACGCGCTTGCCAGGACGGTTATCCAGGAGGGTGGCCACGGGGAAGACTTCGGTCATGGACTGGGACATGGGGTCGGCCTCGCCCCGCATGAACAGCCCCGCCTGGGAAAGGGGTCTCAGGACACACTGACCGATGGCATGGTCTTCACCATCGAGCCGGGCATCTACATCACCGGATGGGGCGGGGTGAGGATCGAGGACACGGCGGTCATGGAGGGGGGCAAAGCGAGGGTGCTCTCCGCAGCGAGGAAGCTGCACTAACGCGGCTTCGGAATAACGTCAAGGAGCAGGATGGAGCGATGATCAGCACTGGTGACTTGAAGAAGGGGCTTACCATTGAACTCGACGGCGACCTCTACCAGATTCTCGACTGGCAGCACATCAAGGTCGGCAGAGGCAGCGCCCAGGTACGGCTCAAGCTCCGCGACATTCGGGGGGGGCACACCATTGACCGCACGTTTCAGGCGGGAGAGAAGTTCATTCGAGCCAGGTTGGACCGCCACACAGTGCAGTTCCTGTACAACGATGGCGACGTGTACTACTTCATGGACTCGGAGACCTTCGAGCAGTCCACGCTGTCCGGTGAGCAGATCGGCGATGGCCTCGGCTACCTCAAGGAAGGCATGTCCCTGGACGTACTTACCTACAAAGAGGAGCCGCTGAGCGTGGAGCTTCCCACTTCGGTGGAGCTTCAGATTGTGGAGACCGACCCGGGCTTCAAGGGCAATACGGCGACCGCAGCCAGTAAACCGGCCAAGCTGGAAACGGGGATCACGGTACAGGTCCCCCTTTTCGTCGACAATGGTGAAATCATTCGCGTCGATACCCGCACCGGCCAATACCTTGAACGAGCAGGCTAGGTGAAGATATACTCGGTAGCCGAGGTCAATCGATACCTCAGGGAGACTCTCGAGGCCGACAGCCTTCTGGCCGACATCTGGGTCGGCGGCGAGATCTCCAACTACACCCAGTCAACGGCGGGACACCTCTACTTCACCCTCAAGGACCAGGCCAGCCAGCTCCGCTGCGTCTTCTTCAGGCCGAAGGTAGCCGTCAGCCTGGAAAACGGCATCGCGGTGGTCACACACGGCCGCGTCTCCATCTACGAAGTCACCGGTGCCCTTCAGCTTTATGTAGACCAGGTGCAGCCCGAAGGGCTAGGCGTGCTCCACCTGGAGTTCGAGCGCCTCAAGGCGAAGCTGGAGGCCGAAGGG
>CAYTKL010000076.1:0-8345 GCA_964438305.1 uncultured Dehalococcoidales bacterium
ACGCCGGCTTGAGCGCGTTGGCGGTGTCGGACACCAGTTGCTCGTAGCGGATTTCGGTATACCAGTCCGTCCGCGGACCGGCCAGGTCGCCCATCGATTCCTTGGCGGTCCGCACGCTGGTTAAGAATTGGTCGAGCGACTTGCTCTTCTCACTCTCCAGCCACTGCGCTGCCGTGCGGGCCAGCCCTGCTTCTACCTGGTTGGCGATTATCTTCGTGCCGAGAAGCGTCCTGGCGCTCAACTGGGCTGGCTTCTGTTTCTCCCGGTGCGGAATCTCCATCATGCGGAGGAGCACACGAGCCCTCTTCCTCCTCCGCTTTGTCGACCGTATCAGGCCCTCCATGGGGAGCTCTATGTTCTCTACTGCACTGAGGTTAGGCATCAGGTTGAAGCTCTGGAAGATGAACCCCAGATGCCTTCTCCTTATGCTGTACAGTGAGCCCTCGGGCATAGCGGTGACGTCGATGCCCTTTGCCCCCAGCAGCACTCTTCCCTTGGTGGGCTTGTCGAGGCATCCCAGCAGAGTGAGCAGAGTGGTCTTGCCGGAGCCGGACGGCCCCATGATGGCGACGAAATCCCCCCTGTCGATCTCCAGGTTCACGTTCGATAGCGCCTGGACGCTGTTGCCGTCGGTCTCGTATCTCTTGCTCAGTCCAATCGTCTTGAGAATGGGTCTAGCCATTACATGTCACCTCCGTTTGCCTCAGGAAAGGAATCATTCACGTCTCAGCGCCTCCATCGGGCTGACCCGAGACGCCCGCCAGGACGGGTACAGGCTGCCCAGGGCCCCGGCGACAACGGCCACTCCGAGTCCGAGGAGCATGGTAAAGAGAGTGATGCTCACTGAGACTGAGGTGCCCAGCGTGCCGCCCGGGTCGAGGATGAGGGAGGCGAATGCGGAGGCTGCGAGTGCGGCGATACCGAGGCCAACGGCCCCGCCGATGAGGCCGATGTACGAGCCCTCATACATGAACTGCTTCATGATCTCCGAGTTGCTGAATCCCAGTGCCTTCAGGGTGCCTATCTCCTTCGTCCTCTCCCGCACCGTGTAGAACATCAGGCCGAAGATGAGCAGGACGCTGATGACACCGGTGGCGGCGATTGTGCCAATACCGAGGCTCTGGATGCTTGCCAGGTTGGAGTCTATGGTGCTGATGATGTACTCCTGCTCTCGCTGAATGAAGTCGCCGAAACCGGACTGCATATCCGCCATGGCCATGACCATGTAGTCGGGGTACGCTGATTCGAGCTCGGCGGCCACATCATCGACGGCGGAGACGCTGTCGGCGTACACCATGAGGCTGGACAACTCGCCTTCCATGTCGAGGAGGTCTTGAGCGGCATCCAGGCTCATGTAGACCTGGTTCGGCATCATGGTGCTCGTGTAGACCCCGACGACTTCGAAGCTCGTTCCGTCGATGTCTATGGTGTCACCGACCCCCGCGCCGAAGTACTCCGTGAGCTCGCTCGAAATGAGGACCGCGCTGTCCTCTCCCTCTTCCAGAGTGCGGCCCTCAACGATACTCACCGGCAGCACGTGGTACTCCTCATCCAGGTCAGGGTCCAACGGCACCCCGTATACCATGTAGTCAGCGCCTCTAAACGAAACAGACGGGCCGCCCGGGCCGCCCGGACCTCCCCCTGGCTCTCCCTCGATGTGGAACTCTGCTGCTGACTCCGGCTCTCCAAAGCCCTGGGAGACGACATGCACTACCGCGGCCACGTCGTCCATGGCCGAGACCTCGGCCACTATGTCCTCATCCATTGGCTCATCCGAATCCCCGGAGAAAGGCCCCCGGCCTGACATGACCATGATCTGAGTCATCGACTGTTCCGTCTGCTCCAGTGTGGCCTCGGCGGCTTCACCGTACTCTTCCAGCATCTCTGCGGTGGCGGCCTCGCTGGCGTCCACACCGGCGAGAACGGACACAAAGACAGCCACGCAGAGGGCCAGAACGACGCCGACGAGCAGTGTTCGGAATCTGTTTCGCAGGATGTTCCTGAAGGCCCTTCTGAGTGTGATCATGCTCCTCCTCCTGTCATCCCGGCTCTCCCCCGGGGCGGTCTCAGTTTATAAGCTAGCACAGCACCGGTAAAGGCATAGTAAACACGGTAGCACATAGTGAACATGGCAACACGGAAAAGAAGAATAGGGGCCGAAGCCCCTATTCCTGCGGAAACGTATGGCAGAATCACCGTCTGATATGCGGGGGGGGGAGCTCACGGGATCTGCCAGGCATCTCTTGCCTGAAAACGGCCTCCTGGCGGCCCGAGCTTCTCCAGTGCTTCGGGGCGGTCGTTCCACCACTCCATGATCTCTGTCGCCTCACCCTCGGTGATGATTCCCTCCTCCACGGCGTTGTCGAGCCGCAGTTGCAGGGCTTCGCCGACCATCTCCTGACGGGCGTCCTTGAACGCGTCAGCCAGTTGCTCGTCGTCCAGCCCCAGGGACTCGGCCACCTTGCCGATGAACACGTCTCTCGGTCTTGCGGCCGTGGCATTCTCATCTGGAGAGTCGGCAAACGCCACGGTGGTGCCAATGACGATGGCAAAGATGGCTACAACCGCAAGGGCAATCGCACCGGGTTTCAGGTATCTTCGCATTGGCCTGTCCTCCTTTCTCCGTTCTATTCGGCTTTCACCTGGCCTGCGCACACCATAGCACAGCGGAGGTAAAACGCTGGTAAACTTCCGAAAGGGACGACAACGAGAGACAGGGGCCGAAGCCCCTGTCTGTGTCGAACGTCGAGGGAGTTCAGGTGGGGCCGTGACGTGGCAGTGAGACTCGAAACGCGCTGCCTTTGTCGAGGGCGCTCGTCACCGAGATCGTGCCGCCATGGTCCTCGACGATCTTCTTCACTATGGCCAGGCCGAGGCCGCTGCCTCCCTGAGCGCGCGACCGGGACTTGTCCACGCGGTAGAAGCGGTCGAATATGTGCTGCTGGTCTGCCTGTGAGATGCCGATGCCGCTGTCCTTTACCTCAACAACGAGTTGAGCATCCACTGCCTGAGCCGCAATTGTCACCGTGCCCCCGGGCTTGCTGTACTTGATGGCATTGTCGACCAGGTTGATTATGGCTTGCTTGAGATAGAGTGCGTCGCCGGTGACGAACATCTCCTGCGGCGCGAGATCGAGTTCAAGGCCCACTCCGGCGGCTTTCGCTCTGCCCCCGGCTTCTTCGGCCACCTCCTGGAGAAGCGGTGCGATGTCCACCGCCGACGATTTCGAGCGGTTCTGCGCGGCCTCCGAAAGCAACAGGAGGTCGTCGCTGAGTTTGTTGAGCCGCCCCAGGCTCATCTTCAACACCTCCATAAGGTGCCTGTACTCCTTGGCGGTCACCCTCTCCTCCATCTCGGTGACCTCTATGTTAGTCTGGGCTATGGCGATAGGCGTCTTGAGCTCGTGAGAGGCGTCCTGAATGAACCGCTTCTGCGCTTCGAAAGCGTTCTCCAAACGCTCGAGCATTCCATCAAAGGTATCGGCGAGGCGCTTTACCTCGTCATCCGGGCCACGGTAGTTGATGCGCTCGTTGAGGTTGCTGCTGGATATGCCTGCCGCCAGTGAGGAGACGCGGTCGACAGGGTTCAGCATCCTCCCCGAAAGGAAGTAGCCGCCGCCGGCTCCGAGGAGAATGAGTACGCCGAGGCTTATCAGGGAGTAGTTGCGCAGCAGCTCGATGTTCTCGCGCTGCACCTGCCTCACTATCTCCGGCATGGGTATGAACCTGACAGGGTTCACGAAACGCTGCATGGTCACGTTGAGGCCGACAACGAACACGACGACGAAGAGCAGCAGGAGTGCCGCGTACCACACAGTGAGTTTGAAGCGTATCGTCTTGGAGAATGCCGGTATCTTCATAGCATGTACCCCCTACCCTTCACGGTCGAGATCAAGTCATGTGCGCCCGCCGCACCAAGCTTCTTACGGATGTTCTTCACGTGCACCTTGACGGTCTGGGTGAACAGGTTGGCGTCCTCGTCCCACACATGCTCCAGCAACTCCTCCTGGCTGACGATTCGCCCCGCGTTGTGCATCAGGTATTGCAGGATGGCGAATTCCTTGGCGGTGAGCGCCACTTCTGAACCCTTGAAGAAAGCCTTCTGCGCGTTGGGGTCGAGCACCAGGTCTCCTGTCCTGAGGATGGGATGCCTGGACCCGCCTTCACGCCGCAGCACGGCCCGCACCCGTGCCAGCAGCTCGGGGAAGTGGAAAGGCTTCACCAGATAGTCGTCCGCTCCCTGGTCCAGGCCGTTCACCCGGTCGTGAAGGCCGGAGCGGGCGGTCAGCATGAGTATGCCTGTCGCCGAGCCCGACGCCCGCAGCCTGCGGCACACCTCCACGCCGTCGACCTTGGGCAGATTGAGGTCGAGGACAATGAGGTCGTAGTCGTTCACCTCTGCCAGAACCAGGGCTTCCTCGCCATCGTACGCCACATCTGTGGCATAGCCCTGCTTCTTCAGGCCCCTGGCCAGGGCCTCCGTCAGGTCTTTCTCGTCCTCGACGATCAAGATGCGCATATCCGCTCCGCCTCAATTGTAGCGCGTCCAAGGTAAAGGAAAGGTGAAGTCTGCGGAAAAAGGCGCGCCACCGCCTAGCTTACGGCATTCTTGATGAGATGCAGTCTGGCAACCCTGCCTTTGGGGCCGAGCTCAATGGCCACCACATCGATGCGCCAGGAGAGGGGCAACCCGACGTGGCCGTCTATGTAGGTCTGCGCCAGGGTGATGAGCTTCTCCTTCTTCGCGGCGGTAATCGATTCCTCCGGTGTGCCAAAGGCGTTGCTGCTCTTGGTGCGTACCTCGACGAAAACGAGGAAGCCACCCTTCTCAGCGATGATGTCGATCTCGCCCTCGCGACAGCGGAAGTTGGTCTCCCGAATGCGGTAGCCCTTCCTCTTGAGGAAGCTCGCCGCTATCCTCTCGCCCCGTGCGCCGGTCTTTCTGCGGTCCACCCTACCCACCTGCACGCCATTATAGTTTTTCACGGGGCACCGCAACAAGCAATCGCTTTGACACTGACACACAGGGGTGCTAGTGTGGGGGTGCGCACCGCATGGGGGCCTGGCTACCGGTGAGCGATTTGTTGAATGACTTCTTCTAACGGAAAGAGCTTCTATGGGTGGTGGGTGGTTGTCGGGGGGACGCTGATCTACTTCAGTGGCTGCGCCTGTTCCTTCTACTCCTTTGGCGTGTTCCTTCCCGTCGTCTGTGCCGACACCGGCATGAGCATAACCGCCTTCTCGGTGTCCCTGTCGCTGTTCTCGCTGTCCATGGGCCTGGCTGCGCCGCTGGCCGGCATGTCCATCGGGATGTTCGGTGCGAGGAAGAACATAATCGCGGGCAACCTGGCATCGGCGCTGGGCCTGATGGCGCTGTATTTCGCCTCTCAGGCGTGGCACTTCTACCTTCTCTTCGGGGTCGTTTCCGGGCTGGGCCAGGGATTCGGCATGTTTGTGGCGACGACCACCGTGGCCAACAACTGGTTCATACGGAGAAGGGCCATGGCCGTGGCCCTGGTGGTCACGGCGGGAGCGATAGGTGGCTTCGCTGGCCCCACGATGAGCGCAGCGTTGATCTCCGGCATAGGATGGAGGCTGGCCTGGGTTGCCCTGGGCGGCATCGTCCTGGTACTCGCGGTGATTCTCGGCGGGGTCCTCGTGCGAAACAGGCCGGAGGACATGGGCCAGATGCCTGACGGAGGGGCCCCCGCGGCACAGGAGGAATCGGGCGTATCACGTCAGGGTCGGGTCCATCAGACCTCGGTCGATTGGAGGACGCGGGACGCCCTGCGCACCCCGGCTTTCTGGATGATAGTCGCGGTGATGGTGGCCCACGGCTTCGCGCTGAACACAATGGTGGCGCATCAGGTGTCCTATCTGGGGGACGTGGGCATTTCTGCAATGATGGCGGCGACGGCCATGGGCGTCGTCCCCGGGGCGAGCATCGCTGGCCGGCTGGGCTTCGGGTACCTGGCTACCAGGTTCGAGACAAGGCACCTCGTGGCCCTCTTGCTCGTTGGACTTGTGGCCGCCGTGGTGATTCTGATGAGCTTCACTTCGCTGGCCATGATCTACAT
This sequence comes from uncultured Dehalococcoidales bacterium, assembly GCA_964438305.1. Classification (GTDB taxonomy): domain Bacteria; phylum Chloroflexota; class Dehalococcoidia; order E44-bin15; family E44-bin15; genus CAYTKL01. Next base: position 6,077 of record CAYTKL010000076.1, read on the forward strand.
CTATGCGGTGCTCTTCGGCATATGCTACGGCGCGATTATTCCCGCGCTGCCCAACTTCCTCGGAGCGTACTTCGGCCGGGCCAACTATGCCCAGATTCTGGGGTGGGTCATGCCGGTGACCACCATTTTCGGCGCCGTCGCTCCAATCATGGCCGGGGCAATCCGTGATGGGACGGGGAGCTACATGCCGGCATTCGCAGTGGTGGCTGCGCTGGCGGGGGTGAGCGTCGTGCTCGCCTTCCTGGCGAGGCCGCCGCAGCCGCGAAGCGGCGAGTGACGCCCCGTCAGACGACTACTCTGCGTACCGGCGCGAAGCTTCTGCGGTGGGCGGGACAGGGCCCGAATCGCCTCAGACACTCAAGGTGTTCCGCGGTCCCATATCCCTTGTGCCTGGCAAATCCGTAGTGGGGATAGACTTCGTCCAGCTCGGTCATCAGGCGGTCCCTGGTCACTTTGGCGATGATGGAGGCGCAGGCGACGGAGACCGACAGGCTGTCCCCTCTGATGATGTTCTTCTGCGGGATGGCCAGCTCGCGCAGGGCCATGAAGTCGATGAGGAGGAAGTCCGGCGGCTGGGACAGACTGTCCACGGCGGAACACATCGCCAGCCTCACCGCCGGCGCAATGCCGACTCTGTCGATCACATCGGGCCCGGCGTAGCCAACGCCGATAGCGACGGAGGCTTCCTCGATGTGGGGAATCAGCGACTCTCGCCGTTTTGCGGTGAGCTGCTTGCTGTCGCGCACCAGGTGGAGCCAGGGAGCCTCGAAGCCGGGTGGCAGGATCACGGCAGCGGCAACGGTTGGACCGGCCAGCGGGCCGCGACCCACTTCGTCGATGCCGGCGACGAAGCGGTAGCCCTGCCTGGCAAGGCCGTTCTCTTCAGCCAGGGTCGGCTGTTGGCCCCTCAATGAACCCTCCCCCGAGAATACCGTCGCCGTCATAGAAGACCACCGCCTGACCGGGGGCGATGGCCATCTGCGGCTCAGCGAATCTCACCTGGACTCTGCCATGTCCCTGTGGCGCTATCACCGCGTCAGCCTCTTTGTGGAGGTAGCGTATCTTCGCCCTGGCCTCGACGGGCTGCGTCAGCTCCTCGATGGATACCCAGTTCAACTGCGAGGCGGTAAACATGTCTGAGTAGACGTCCTCCTTTGGTCCTACGACTACTGTGTTGCTCGCGGGGTCAATCGCGGTCACGTACAGTGGCGAACCGACCGCTATCCCCAGCCCTTTGCGCTGTCCGATGTTGTAGTAGGGGAGCCCGTGGTGCTCACCGAGTATGTCCCCGTATTTGTTCACAATGGGCCCCGGCTGAGCCTTCTCCCACAGGGCGGGATGGCCTCTGGCGGTGAAGTCCTGGCTTTCGGGCCTGCTGTCGACCCCAAGCCCCAGATTCCGGGCAATTGTCCTCGCCTCCTCCTTAGTGTGCTCCCCGAGCGGGAACAGGCAGCGGCCTAGCTGCTCCTGCGACAGGGAGAAGAGGAAGTAGGACTGGTCTTTGTCCGTGTCGACGGCCTTCTTCAGCAGATAACGGCGCTTGCTGGCGTCGTACTCCACCCGCGCATAGTGGCCCGTGGCGAAGCGGTCGAAATCGATTCCCAGGTCTCGCACCTTTTCGGTCAGGGCGCTGAGCTTGACCTCGCGGTTACACCTGATGCACGGGTTGGGGGTCCTGCCCGCGGCGTACTCACGGCGGAAGTAGTCGATTACCTCTGCTTTGAATTCCTGCGCCACGTCCACGGTATGGAATGGGATTCCCAGGGCCTGCGCTACCCGGCGTGCGTCCTCTTCGTCAGCGGGCCCGGGGCAGCTCAGGCCGGCAGTGCCGTCGGGGCCGGCTTCGTCGGTCCAGGTCCTCATGGTCACGCCGATGACGTCGTAGCCCTGCTCCTTGAGCAGGGCGGCGGTGGCGGATGAGTCCACCCCACCGCTCATAGCCACAACAACACGGTTGCTCATGGGCGCTTCTCCCTGGAGAAGTCTAGCAAAAGGCGTAACGGCAATCAACGTACGGCGGTGGTCATCCGCATGGCAGCGCGGACATCAGATGGGGCGTCAGGCCCGCAGAACCGGTCAGTGCTGCCTTGCGGGTGAAGGTCGGCTGCCCCCGCTCCATGCGATGAATGGGGGTCATGTGAAGATGGCCGCTCTCACGGGCTCTTGTGGGTGGTCTGGACCGACTGACGTTCTCGACGGCGCGGGCTAGGGCTCGCGCCATCGCATCTTGGCGATGCCGATGGCGTTGGCTCCCACCGTGAAGGCCAGG
>CAYTKL010000077.1:0-8341 GCA_964438305.1 uncultured Dehalococcoidales bacterium
GCTTCGATGCGGTCGCGTTTGGACACCACGGGGCGCTGGTTGATGCAGGTTCCTTGATTGGAACGGGCGAATTTCCTCAGGGGGTAGGCAATTTCCTCACTGCCTTTGCTCCGAACCACGATTCTCTTGGCATCAACCGAGGCCACTACTCCATCGCTCTTGGCGAGCACCACCTGTCCGCTGTCGCAGGCCGCTTGTCTCTCCATGCCGGTGCCGATAAGCGGTGACTCGGGACGGATCAGAGGAACGGCCTGACGCTGCATGTTCGAGCCCATGAGAGCACGGTTGGCGTCATCGTGTTCCAGAAAGGGAATGAGAGCGCTGGAGACGCTGACTATCTGCTTGGGCGACACATCCATCAGGTTCAGCCTCTGTGGCACCATTTCGGCGAATCTGCCCTTCTGCCTTACCTCTATCTTCTCGTTTACGAACTGGTTCTTCGCGTCAAGCGGCTCGTTGGCCTGGGCGATGATAAACGGCTCTTCTTCGTCAGCGGAGTAGTAGACGATATCGCTGTGCACGAAGGGCACGATGTTGACTGACTGCTCGGGCAGTGCGGCAAGGCGTCGGGCAACGGCCGGCGTGACCATCGTTCCCGCTTCCACCACCGTCTTCCCACTGTCATCCAGGACCGCTTCCCTCACGGTCCTGCCCACCAGCTCCTCCGACGTACTCGGCAGCTCGGCGACGACCCTACGATACGGTGTCTCAATCAGCCCGTAGTCGTTGACTTTGCTGTAGGTGGCGAGAGAGTTGATCAAGCCGATGTTTGGCCCCTCCGGAGTCTCGATGGGGCAGATTCTGCCGTAGTGAGAGTGGTGCACGTCTCGCACCTCGAAGCCGGCCCTCTCGCGCAACAGACCGCCAGGCCCGAGGCAAGAAACCCGCCGCTTATGAGTTAGCTCCGCCAGAGGATTGGTCTGGTCCATGAACTGCGATAGCTGAGACGCTCCGAAGAACTCTCTCATCGCCGCTACCACCGGGTGAACGTTGATGAGGACGCTGGGAGTGACCGATTCGATGTCGATGATGCTCATCCGCTCCTTAATCACCCGCTCCATGCGCAGCAGGGCTATGCGGAACTGGTTCTGCAGGAGTTCCCCGGCGGTCCTCACCCGCCGATTCCCTAGATGGTCGATATCGTCAGGGGAGTCGTCCCCGTTGTTCACCCTTATGATGTGTCTGACAATCTCTACCAGGTCTTCCTTGGTAAGCACCCCTTGCGTGACCGGTACATCCAGGCCCAGCCTGCGGTTCAGCTTGTAGCGGCCGACCTTTCCCAGGTTGTAGCGACGGGGGTTGAACAGCAGGTTGTTTATCAGAGTCCGTGCGTTGTCGACGGTCAGGGGGTCACCTGGCCTGAGACGGCGATAGAATTCAATGAGAGCTTCTTTCTCGCTCCTGACCGCGGGGTCACGTTCGGCGCTCGCCTGAATGTAGTGATGCCTCATCGAGGTATCGACATCCTTGAAGGCCTCTTGAAGCTGCTCGTCATCACCGTAGCCCACGGCGCGCAGCACTGTTGTGATGGGGATCTTCCTCTTCCCGTCCACCTTGACCGATATCACGTCCTTGCTGCTGGTCTCGAACTCCAGCCTGGTACCGCGCTCGGGGATCAGCTTGGCATAGCAGAGCGAGCGGCCGGTGGAGACATCTTCTTCCAGCGTGAAGTAGACGCCGGGCGAGCGGATAAGCTGACTCACCACAACCCTTTCCACGCCGTTGATGATGAAGACCCCGTTGGGGGTCATGAGGGGAAGGTCGCCCATGAAGATATCTTGCTCCTTGATCTCCCCGGTCTCCTTGATGAGCAGTTGCACCCTGACGTAGAGCGGAGCGCAGCAGGTCATATCCCCGTCGCGACATTCCTGCTCGGTGTGCTTGGGCTTCACGCTCTCGGGGCACAGACGGCAGAGCTTGGTCTGGGGAGTCTCGCTCCAGGCACCGCACATAATACACTCAGGGTCCTTGGGATTGCGGAGCTTGTAGTCCAGGATCTCGAGTTCGAACCTGGTGGCGGTAAAGTCCTTGATGGGCGAGATCTCGTCAAACAGCTCCTTGAGCCCCTCCCGGAGGAACCAGTCGAAAGAGTTGAGCTGTGTTTGAATGAGGTGGGGCACCTCTAGTATCTGGGGGATTCTGGAGTAGGACTTCCTGTCCGGTTTTTGGTCTGGCATAGCGAATGCAGAAATCATGCTAAGCTCTCCTCGAAAAAGACAATAATCGCCCTCACTGAATAGGTCACGTGAACTAGTGATACTGAGGGACTAAGAGAGAAAATGGGGTTCTCATTGGTCAAACGAGTATGATAGCAGGGTCACATGTGTTTGTCAATACTATTTGACGGTGACTTTTTGAGACGGTCCTGACTGCGAGGCAATCGGAGCCTGGTCCTTCTTCGCCGAAGCGTAGTATCGGTATCCGTTGCCGCCGTGCCCCTTGGCATGGTACATGGCGATGTCGACATTCTTCATCAGCGACTCGGTCTCGGTCCCATCCTCCGGGTAGATGGCTATGCCTATGCTGCCGGTGATGCGAATTCGGTGGTCGCCAAGGACGAAGGGCTTGCGGAAGGTGTCATGGACCTTCAGCGCAACCTTGGCGGCGTCTTCCACTCGTGTGATTTCCGGCAGTATCACCATGAACTCATCGCCTCCCATGCGGGCTACGGTGTCTGCTTTGCGCACCGACCGTCGCAGTCTATCGGCCACGGCCTTCAGCAGTTGGTCGCCCACGGGATGGCCCAGAGCATCATTGACGCTCTTGAACTCGTCCAGGTCGAGCAGAAGCACGGCAACCTTGTGTTGATTGCGCTGGGCGCGCAGGAGTTCGTGGTCCAGTATCTCGCTGAAGAGCAGTCGATTGGGGAGCCCGGTGAGGGGGTCGTGGTAGGCCATGTGCCTCACGATCTCCTCGGCCCTCTTGCGTTCGGTGATGTCGCGGGTGACTCCGAGGCTCCCGACTGGTCGACCTTCCACGTCGCGCAGGAAGGTCACCTTGCTCTCGGTCCATACGGTAGACCCATCCTGGCGAACAAGCTCCAGTTCCAGTATCTCCCCTTCCGTGGGGGCTGCTTCCGCGACGCCTTCCCTCGCCAGCGCCTCCATCAGAGCCTTCAAGGTCACCGTGAAGGACTCGGGACTCATGATCTCTTTCACGCTGCGGCCGGTGTACTCATCGACCTCGTAGCCCAGCAGACTTTTGGCAGCCGGGCTGATGTAGGTGAAGCGCAGCTCCGCATCCGTCGTCCAGATGATGTCCCTCACCGTCTCGGCGAGCAGCCGGTAACGCTTCTCGCTGTCCCGCAACGCCTGCTCCCTCTGCTTGCGTTCGGTGATGTCCCTTATGATTCCGATGAAGCCGACGGGGTTGCCGGAGGAGTCCTTCATTGCCTTTCCGCTCGCTTCAACGGGGAATTCAGTTCCGTCGGCCCTGACGCCCGTGTACTCCCTTCGCGTAATAGACTCCTCTGCCATTGCCTTGAGCATCTCAGACAGCATGTCCTCCACGTCCCGGGGGGCGACGAAGGTGAAGTAGTTCTTCCCCAACACCTGTTCCAGGGAGTCGCAGCCGTATGCCTCCAGCAGCCCCTGATTGGCTTCGGTGTACACGCCGTTCATGTCGACGGCTCCTATGCCATCGCTGACAGAGTCGAACATGATACGCAGCTTCTCTTCCGACTTGCGCAATGCCTCCTCCGCTTCCTTGCGCTCGCTGATGTCGATGAAGGAGGCGAGCGTGCAGATGGGTTCGCCCGCTTCGTCGGTGACCAGACTCGCCGAGAGCTGCACATCCAGCGGCGAGCCGTCTTTCCTGATAGCGACCATCTCGCCTACCCAGCCGCCCGACTCATACAGGGTCTCCGCCAGCCCGGTAGGCTCCGACGTCAGTTCCATGAATTCCGAAGCGGGCCTTCCCAGTACCTCATCCTGGTCTTCGTAGCCCCACAACCTCAAAGCGGACGGGTTCACGTAGGCTATCCTCCCTTCGAGGTCGGTCATGGCGATGGCATTGATGGATGACGCTATGGCGCTTTCCTTGATCCGCAGCTCCTTCTCCGCCTGCTTTTGCCCGGTGATGTCATAAGCAATGCCCAGGCCGAGAAAGTGCGACGGGTTGTGTTCAAGGGGAACGCCGAACGTCTTGACCCACACTATCTCGCCCGATTTAGCGATAAGCCGCACTTCAAGGGACCGCTCCATGAAGCCTTCGGCCAGTATCTGTGAGAGACCTTCCACGATTCTCGGCAAGTCCTCTGGATGGACCACGTCCTGGAATGAGAGTTTCCCGAGGTCATTCCGAGTGTATCCCAGACGCTCAAGGGCGTAGTCGTTGGCGTCGACGAACATCCCCTGCACATCGTTCAGGTAGACCATCTGGAGTTGACTGTCGAACACTGCCCTGTACCGCTTCTCCGCCTCCCGAAGCGCCTCTTCCGCTCGCTTGCGTTCGCTGATGTCCCTCAGTACCACTGAGAAGCCGGTGGGGTTCCCCTGGGTGTCCTTGACTACGGCACCGCTGAGTTCCGCGGGGAATTGGGTGCCATCGGATTTCAGCACGGCGTACTCGGCACGCACGATGCAACCCTGTTCCAGAGTCCTGGCCAGGTCGGCCATCCCTCGCTCGAGGTCCTGCGGCGCGATGAACGACAGAGCACTCCGGCCGAGCATCTGTTCGCTGGAGACGAAACCCTGCATCTCGAGCAGACTGTTGTTGACCATTGTGTAGCGGGCGTCCAGGTCAACGAGGGCGACCCCGTCGGTGAGGGAGTCCAGAAGGTGCTGCAGTTGCCGCTTTTTCTCTCTGTCGCGCACTGCTGACTGCTCCAGTTCGGCGACCCGCTGCCGCTGTTCCACCAGTTCATCTATGAGTTGGCGTTTTGACTTGCGTTCGTCTCTCATCGGTTTGTCCTTCCTGCTCTTCACCTTGACATGGCGTGCAAAGGGTGGCTGGCGGCACCTTGCCTGGGTGTCCCGTCGCGCTATCGCGGCTTCTTCCAGGCCGAAGCCGGTGGCGCTGGAGGCACCAGGCCATGCCAGCGCCTGGCGGGGTGAAACGCGGTCCCGCCGCTGTCCGCCTCTCTAAACACAGGAAGCCTTCTCCCGCGCGGAAGGCTCGGGGATGGGCGGACGGCATATTCGTTGGCTTGTGACCCTCAGTGAAAATGGACGACGCTGAGTCACTAGCTTGCTCGTGCCCCCGACTAGGCTACGCCGTCGCGACTCAGGGCGCAATCGGGCTATCCCTGAGCCTGGGTGGCACAATACCTGAGTTCACTGCGAGCATACACCCAGGAGCCAGCATGGTCACACTGGTCAGGAGCACTTGCTCAAGACCTGGACGGAGGGATGCCCCTGGATAGGCTTCTTGCATGGCGGCTTCCCACCTGACTGCCGCCCGCGGACTCCACACGTGTCATTCTGAGGACCCCTGACTGGAACGAAGGGGCCCGAAGAATCTCCCCGCCCCCCCGCCGAGATTCTTCGCTGCGCTCAGAATGACAGAGAGAGGGGGGCAGAATGAAAGATAGGGGGAGAATGAGAGAGGGGGGCAGAACGAGAGAGAGGGGTCAGGCGGGGACGCCCGGGACATAGCATGCCACGCCATGGGGTCTCCAAAGGCGACTCGCCTTCGGCGGGCGGTTGGTGGCGCCCGGCACACGGCACACTGCGCCACGGGGTGGGTGGGAAGAACACCTTTGAGGAGGGGTGGTGGTGAGGGGTGAAGGGCATCGACCCTCACCTCTCTGCTGACGGCCTGGCCGCCCGCGGGGCTTCACTGGTGAAGCGGCTTGTGCTGCGACGTTGGGGAGACAACTTGCCACAACGGGGGGGAGAGGGTAGAATTGTGATGGGGGAGGTGTCAGTGCCCACATACGAATACGAGTGCGACGGCTGCCATTGCCGTTTCGAGAGAAGACAGGGGTTCGATGCCGAACCGGTAAGCATTTGCCCGCGGTGCCAGGGAAAGGCGCACCGCGTTATTCATTCGGTGCCTGTATTGTTCAAGGGAAGTGGTTTCTACTCCACCGACCACGGGAGGGGACATCGAAGCTCTTCCAGCAGCAGAAAGGACCAGTCTGCTGAAGAGAAACCACCAGTTGAGAAGGAGCGCAAGACGGCGGCTCCGGAGAGTGCTGAGAAGAAGTAGGTCCCAGGTGTGCGGTTGGGAGTGGCACCAGCCATTCCTGGCCCGGGACCCAGAATCGACCCGGTGAGCAGGCGGTGGACAAGGGAGCCCATTGAGGCCGAAGTCCACCGTGCTTTGTATTCAGCGGGCTCCCGATGAGGCTGAAGACGGCAAACACGTGGGAGCATGCTGGGGGCCGAGTGGAGGGGAGGCCAGTGAAGGCACTGCTGCAGAGGGTAAGCCAGGCTTCCGTAGGCATCGGCGGTGAGGTGGTGGGCCGGATTGGCCCCGGGCTGGTGGTGTTCCTCGGAGTAGCCGACGATGACGCGGAGAGAGATGCTCACTACCTGGCGGAGAAGACGCTGAACCTGCGCATCTTCGCGGACAGCGAAGGCCGGTTCAACCTTTCAGTGCTTGACGTTCTGGGCGAGCTCCTGGTTGTGAGCCAGTTCACCTTGTTTGCCGACACCAAGCGGGGGCGGCGGCCCGGCTTCACCGAAGCGGCTGAGCCAGCCAAGGCGGAAGCCCTCTACGAGCAGTTCCTGTCCCTGCTGCGTTCAAGCGGGCTGAAGGTGGACGCCGGCCGCTTCCAGGAATACATGCTGGTTGAGATCCACAACGACGGGCCGGTCACCATCCTGCTCGATAGCAGGGACAAGTACCCCCGTCCGTGACCGCGCCCCGCGGACCTTTCTTTCGTAGTGCTAGGGCGAAGGCGTCTCGATGTCGAGACTCAGGTCGAGGGCTTTGGCCGAATGGGTGATAGCGCCCGTCGAGATGATATCGACACCGGTCTCAGCCACCGAACGGACATTCTCCAGGTCAACGGAGCCCGAAGCCTCGATTAGAGCGCGCCCGCCGGCCATTTCCGCCACCTGACGCATCTCCTCTACGGACATGTTGTCGAGCATTATGATGTCGGCCCCGGCGTCAAGCGCTTCGCGGGCTTCCTCGATGCTTCCCACTTCGACCTCGACCTGCAGGTCGGAGTTCTGGCGAGCTCTGGCGATGGCTTCTTTGAGCCCGATACCCTGGGAACGGAGGGCTGCCAGGTGGTTGTCCTTGATAAGTATGCCATCGCCCAGATGGAGGCGATAGCTGCGCCCGCCACCGACGTGGACGGCGTACTTCTCCAGCAGTCTGATTCCCGGCGCGGTCTTGCGGGTGTCGCTGATGCGGGCCTTGAGCCCGCCCACCGCCTCGACGTAGTGCGCCGTAGCGGTGGCGATGCCGCTCAGATGGCAGAGGAAGTTGAGCGCTGTGCGCTCCGCTCGTAGAAGGCTTGCTACCCTGCCCTCGATGGTGGCCACCACGTCCCCCTCCTTTACTATCTCGCCATCCTGGACCAGAGTCGCAACCCGCAACGATGGGTCGACATGCAGGAACACGGTGCGGGCTACCTCGCCGCCGGCCAGCACCCCATCGGCCTTCACCACGATGGATGCCCTGCCCTCGAGGTCGTCGGGAATGAGCGACTTGGTGGTGACGTCGTCGAAGGCCATATCCTCGGCGAGGGCGCTGTCGATCAGCTCCTGTACCTGTGCCCACGAAGTAGCCAGCGTTTCTTTCATAGACATGTCATGGTCTCCTGCAATTCGGGTCGCTTGAGGATGCGCCCCTCGTACCGGTGCGCTACCCCGGTGCTGCCTCGGCGGGGGCGAGTCCCTTCTTGGCACCTTCGAAATACGCGTCGAAGGGCATGAGTTCACGGCTTACCGCGGCCAGGGTCTCATCCTTGATTGCGCCGTCCCGCACAAGCTGACGACCGGCGTCTCTGGCTGCCTCGAGGACGTCGTCCGCGGGCGCGCCGAGCGTCTTGAGGACCCGGAGCGCGCCGCCATGAGGCCGCAGCAATGCCCCCGCGTATTCACGGGACATGTTCTCGCACACGGCCTTCAGGTGGACGACGAGCGGGTCGAAATTGTCCATCTCCCAGAAGCCGCAGGTGGAGACCAGGACCAGCTTGCCACGAACGTATTCCTCACGCAGGGGGTGACGGCAGTGACCGTCCCGCTTCTCGAAGGGCCCGTGAAGCAGGGGCAACATGCGGTCGATGACCATCTTCATCGGGCCGGATACGCCGTCAACATAGACCGGCGTGGCCATGACCAGCACGTCCGCCCCGCCCATCTTCGGCACCAGCCACTGCATGTCGTCCTTCTGCCAGCACTTGCCCGGGGTCTTGTTGCAGCAGACGAAGGCCCCCTGGCAG
>CAYTKL010000078.1:0-8339 GCA_964438305.1 uncultured Dehalococcoidales bacterium
CTCATTCATGAGGCGGGCTATGGCCTCGTTCTCGAAGGACTCTCTCTCCATCACATGGCACCAGTGGCAGGAGGAGTAGCCGATGCTGAGGAGAATGGGCTTGTCCTCGCTCAGCGCCCGCTGCAGCGCTTCACTGCCCCATGCGTACCAGTCGACCGGGTTGTGGGCATGCTGGAGCAGGTACGGGCTCGTCTCGTTTATCAAACGGTTTGGCATGTGAGACCTGGCCTTGGCCGCGGAGGCATCCCGTGGCTAGAGCGTTGCGGCCACGAAGCTATGTTATGGCTTCAAGACCACCCCGTATGTGACTTATGTATCACTGAGCTGGGGCAATTGCGGTAGTGACCGTCAACTCACCTTGACGGAGATCGTCACCGGGTCGGTGGCTTGGACTCCCTTGAGCGGAGATACCATGCCGGCGATGGTGCTGGCGATGATATCGTTGGGAAAGGAGGTCACATCGACTTCCTGCCCATCGGCGATCACGGTCACATTGCCCTCGCGGAGATTGAGCTCGACGTTGTTGAAGGTCTCCGCTCCTCTCAGCGAGGAGACGGCGCCGGCTACGGTGCGGGCGACGAATTGCTCGATGAATGGGTTCAGGTCCACGGGTACGTTGTTGACTGCGAGTGTCGCTTCATACTTTCCTTCCACAGTCGTGCCTCCTCGTGTTTCGATTGGCGCGGATGTAGTACTGGGGGCCGGCGCCCTGTCCGACGCGGACTGACTCTGCTCATGGCTGAGCCACCTCGCCGGGCGGTCGCCTCTACTGATGGGCGTTGTGGGATAGTCGGTGTCTCCGCCTGCTGAGGAACCTGCTGGTGAGGCGTGCCAGAAAATAGGCGACGAGGGAGACGCCGGTTATGATGGCGATGAAGACGGCAAAGCTGGCGGGGTCAGCCCGCCCCGCCTGGTGCTGGACACCTGCCACGGAGTATCTCAGTATTGCCATGATATTCAGCCAGACGGCCAGGCCGATTCCCAGTGTCATGAGCTTTAGAATGAACATCTTGCGATGATTGATGACAGCCGAGATAACGATGGCAAAGAGCACAATGGCGAACTTCACGAAGGTGGAAAGGGAGAACGACATGCCGATCAGGAAGCTGGCTATGGGGTTGAGCTCGGTGGCTCCCTGCTCCAGACCGATGTAGGTGGTCACCGAATCGAGGACATTGAGAACGAGGTAGATGACTATCCACCATCGGTGCCGCACAATGGCAGTCCATATTGTGCGCCTATCGAGCGTCCACCCTCGTATCATGTTCGCCCCCGCCATTTTGCAGAAGTGGCCACCCGCCGGATGCGATATATTACCACATTTGCTACTGAAACTCAACCAGGAGCTTCTCAGCGTCCGCCGGGTTGGGCTGTCGCTCGGCGAGTGGGCCTCTGGCCAGGCCGGGAAGCCGCTCTTCGAAGGTCGCCCTCCTTTCCGTGTAGACTACTCCGATGGGTATCCTGTCGCCCCACTCCTGCGCCTTGTCCAGGGCGGTGGCTCTGTCGGTGGGGTCGTGCTTGTCATCATTGAGCTTGTAGACGCGTTCTCGAAACCATGCGAAGGTGTTCTGGTGGTTGAAGCTGGGACAGGGTTGAAGGATGTCGACAAGGGCGAACCCCTGGTGCTGAATGCCCCCCATAATGAGCTGTGACAGATGGGGTATGTCCCCGGCGAAACCTCTGGCCACGAAGGTGGCGCCGGCGACGATAGCCAGGGCGACCGGGTTCAGCGGCATGTCAGCGCCCTGAGGTGTGGTCTTGGTGACGAAGCCGAAGTCGCTGGTGGGGGAAGCCTGGCCTTTGGTCAGGCCGTAGACCTGGTTATTGTGAACCAGGTAGGTGATGTCGTTGTTGCGACGCGCTGCGCCAAGGAAGTGATTGCCGCCTTCTCCGTAGCCGTCTCCATCACCACCGATGGCGATGACTACCAGTGCCGGGTTGGCGATCTTGGCCCCAGTGGCCGGTGGGAGGGTGCGGCCGTGGAGCGAATTGAATACGTTGCCCCTGGTGTAGTGCGGCAGCTTGCCCGCTTGTCCTATCCCCGACACCATCAGCACGCGATGCGGCTCGATGTCGAGGGCGACCAGGGCCTGCTTGAGCGCGGTCAGAATGGCGAAGTTGCCACAACCGGGACACCATGCGGGCTTGGGGCCGGCGTAGTCGGCGATGTCCACCATTACTGCGTTACCTCCTTCCTGACCTCGCGGACGATATAGGCTGGGGTGAAGGGGCGTCCGTCGAACTTGAGGATGCTGCCGCCTACCTTGATGCCTGTCTCGGAGCGAACGAGGCGGGCCAACTGGCCCGTGGCGTTGCTCTCCACCACCAGGCTGCGGCCGGCTTTCTCGAGGGCCTGGGCCACGGCTTGCGCCGGGAAAGGCCAGAGTTCACTGAGATGGAGAAGGTTTGCGTCAAGACCGTCGTCTCGCAACGAGTCAACCGCCTCCTTCAGCGCGGCGTAGGTGCTGCCCCAGCCCACCAGTGTGGTCTCCGCCTCGTCTGGGCCGTACAGTCGAGGTGGCGCGATGTCCTCTTTGAGACCGTCGACCTTGCGCAGGCGCTTCAGCATCATCTGCGTACGCATGTCGGCATCCTCAATGAGGTGCCCCTCTTCGTCGTGCTCGTCGGCGTCGGTCACCACCAGCGCCTTGCCCTGCAGCGGCAGGACCCTGGGGGATATCCCGGACGGCGTGAGCTTGTGCCGCTTGTACTCCTCTGGATTGGCTATTTCATCGGGCCGCAGCAGCTCACCTCTGTCTATGGTGACCTTGGAGAGGTCGAATCTGGGCACGGTGGCGTACGAGCCTGCCAGATAGTGGTCGGTCAGCAGTATGACCGGCAACTGGTACCTGTCGGCGAGGTTGAAGGCCTTCACCGTGAGCCAGAAGGCGTCCTCGACGGTGGCGGGGGCTAGAACGGCGCGGGGGAACTCGCCGGGTGCAGCGGTAAGGACGAACTGAAGGTCGCCCTGTTCCGTCCGGGTCGGCAGGCCGACAGCGGGCGCCGGACGCTGGGCGAGAACGGCCACGACCGGCGTCTCGGTGATACCCGCCAGCCCCAGACCCTCTACCATGAGGGCGAAGCCGCTTCCGGAGGTGGCGGTCATCGCTCTGGCCCCGGCGAAGGCGGCGCCGATGGTCATGGTCATTGCGGCAATTTCATCCTCGGGCTGGACCACAACCGGACCAAGCTCGTCTGACCTCGCGGCCAGGAACTCCATGATAGGTGTGGCCGGAGTCATGGGATAGGCGGCCACAAAGGTGCAGCCGGCGGCGATAGCGCCGAGAGCGATGGCCTCGTTGCCGTTCAGCAGCATCCTGCTTTCGCCCCCTATGGGAGTGAGCTGTCGCTTGAGAAGGCCCTTGAGCTGAACAGTGGCGTATTCGTAGCCGGCCATTGCCGCTCTGACATTGCTCTCCCCGCTTTCGCTGGTGCCGAACTGGTGGCGGACTGCCTCGGCCATGGTCTCCTGGTCGTAGCCTACCAGACCGAGTCCAACGCCAAGGGCGACGGTATTGGCCATCACACTGTTGCCGCCCTTCTCCTGCGCTAGGCGGGCGAGAGGCGCACTGGCAAGATTGCCGCCGGCGGTTGTGCTCTTGGCCTTGTCGCCATCGAAGATGATAGCCCCCTGCGGGGCCACTTCGCTGCGGTGAAGGTCGACACTCTCCTCATTGAGGGCGAGCAAGATGTCGACCTCCTCCGAGATAGCTGCAACCTCGGCGGCGCTGGCCCTCACCCTGAAGAAGTTGTGGCCGCCGCGCACCCTGGATTCGTAGTCCTGGTCGGCGAAGACATGGAAGCCCCCCCGGGCGAAGGCCTTGGCGAGGATGAAGCCCGCCGACTGGACCCCCTGTCCTGCCTCTCCGCCAACCATAACGTTCAGACCAGGCTCCATTTCACACCTCCGCTCCTCAGTTGAGCTGTGTACTCCGGTGTTTGCGACCCAGCCGCTGCCCGCGTCGACAGTCCGGGCCGGGGAATCGGCAGTCAGTCCTGTTGATAGAAGAGGTCGTCGTACAGTGTCTCCAGCTTCAGCTTGTGCTCCAGCTCATCGTGAGCCAACTTCTGGCACAGGAGTTTGGCTTCCTTGTCTCGCAGCGCGCTCATCATTCGGGAATAGAACTCCAGGGCCTCCTGTTCGCGCTTCATGGCGAAGAGGAGGGTGTCCTGGAGGCCGGCTCCCTCCAGCTTGTCCCCACCGGTGAGATGCTCGCTTATCATCAGGTTGGGTATCTTGTCTCTGGCCCACTCGCTGCCTTTCCAGTCGCGCTCCCTGAGACCCTTGAGCATCTGCTTATGGCGCAGCTCTGCCTGGGCAAGCTCCCGCATAAGCGCTCTGGCGCCCGGGTCGTCCGTTTGGTTCTGCCCCGCTTCATAGAACGCCTGCGAAGCGACCTCCTTGTACATCGCGGTCTCCAGCAGTTCGGTGAATTCGTCCTGCATGCTCAGACCCCCGTTTCAGCGTTCTGTGCGTCTCTATCTGCGCCGGCTGGGTGAAAGAATACCACTCACAGGAAACGCCCTAGCGCAGGGATGCGACGCTGCGAGGCGGTTACCCGCCGCCGGCCTGCGTGTCCTGTACCGCCTTGCCCATCATATCGAGGACTATGTCCTCCTTGGTGGTATGGTCTTCAATCAAGTGGCACAGGTGGTCGACCAGTTGCCGAATGTGGGCTTCCTTGATAAGCAGTCCCTCCCGGTCCAACCCCTCAAGCTGCATGGCAGCCACCGTTGACCGCGCACTAGCCAGCTCGTCGGCAATCCTGCGGTGGTCAAGCAACAGGGCTCGGAGCAGCGTCTCATCCATGAACAGCGGCAGAATGCTCTCTTCGACCGCGAAGTGGTTCTTGAGGCCCTCCTGGACGTAGCATAGCGTTTGCTGCAGCTTCTGCTGCCTGTCGACCACCGCCCCCTGTCGGCCAGGGATCCAGTCGGCGCTCGCCGCTCTCAGTGTGCAGACAGCCTCTTCATCGCTTATCGAGTCCCCGACCAGTCTAACGTGGACCCTGATCTCGTGGTGCTGGGAAATCACTCTGGTGATTGTGGCCAGACTCTCCATCATCGCACACCTCCGCTCTCAGGCTGCAAGCCAGATGCCTTTCCTCGAACTCAGATTCCACAGTGTTGGGGGCCGCAACAAGACCACCTCAGTTGGGGATGACTTCCCGCGCGGACTGGCGCTAGCCCTCCTGCAACGCTCTCTCCAACATGTAGAGCAAGGTCTGCTCTCTGGCGGCGTGGTCTTCGATAAGGCCGCGCAGATGCTCGATTGCCTGCTGAACCTGCAACTCCCTCGACAGCAGCTCCTCTCGGGTGAGGCCGTCGACATCCATAGTCATCACCATGGACCTGGTGTCGCCCAGCTGCTTCATGATCTCGCGGTGATCGATGATAAGCGCTCGCATGAGCAGGTCGCCGGCAAGGGGTGGAAGGTCGTTCTCTTCGAGGGCGAAGTGGTTCCTCAGGCCCTCGTCAAGGAAGCTCAGTGTCTGTTGCAGCTTCCTCTGTTTGTCGGCGAGGTCGTGAGGGCGGCCGGGAACCCATTCAGCATGCGCACTCTGCAAACTGCCCGCGGCTTCCACATCTGCCACGGAGTCCCCAGCCAGTTTCAGATGTCTTCGGATGCTGAGATGCTCATCTTTGATTCTTTTGATTGTGGCAAGAGGGTCAGTCATAGACGCTACCCCCGTTTCCCGATAGGCAATTAGATGTCGACCAAAATGGAGTCGCCGTCGAGGCGAGTTGAATAGGTGGTGAGTGGTCTGGGCGATTTGAGCAGTCTTCCCACCAGCGATACGGCCCCGCCGGCCTTGAGCCAGCGCACCACACGGCCGTCGCGGAGGTCAAACTGGGAGCCATGCCTGGGGCAGGTGACAACGGTTCCCTCGAGGCTGCCTGTGGAGAGGCTGGCCCCCATATGGGGACAGCGGTCGTCGGCAGCGAAGTACAGGTCTCCCGCCCTGGCTATGAGGATTCGGCGCCCCTGGACATCAACCGCCTTGATGCTGCCGTCGGCCAGTTCGCTGCTCTTGCCCGCTTCCACCCACTCGCTCATGGTCTTGACCTGCCAGGCGTCACCGTTGCCCCGTTGGACACAGAGGAAGGGCGCCGGGGATTGGGGTGAGGTTCCGGTGAACCCGGCTCTCCCGATAACGTCTTGTCGCTGGAGAACGATGGATGCCGGCGATCCATGCTGGTCGGAACGACATTGGCCCCGCCTTCAATACTGACGGTGGTCGCTGGTATGCTGAGCCGCGCCTGCGGCCTGACTGAGGTCCCTCTATGAGGGAACGACTTGAAACGCGTCGAGTTGCCCTCTTCGCGGTGTGTCGTGATACAGTGCTGGAGTACCAGAATACGTGATGACCTGGCAGATGTCAATGCGCCGGTGCGACATGAGGTGAAGTCAACCGTCCAAGTAGCGGTCGACTCAGTTTCGGGTGGGGCGCTCGCTGCCCCGGTTGAATGGTGCGGTCAGTGTGGCCCGTGTACCGCGACCGCGCTTTGACTCCAGGTCGAGGTGCCCGCCGATCTCGGCCAAGCGCTGGCGGATGCTGAAGAGGCCGAACTTCCGCATCACGCCTGCCACATCAGCGGTGTTGAATCCCACCCCGTCGTCTTCGACCCTCACCCGCAGTTGGTCGCCCTCTTTCCAAATGGATACCTTGGCCGTCCGTGCCTGGGCATGCTTGACGACGTTCATCAGCAACTCGCGCACCGACCAGAAAAGGAGGCCACGAGCGTCATCTCCCAGCGGCTTGGGCTGGCCGTCGTCTTCGAAAGTGCACACAAGGTCGTACTGCTCCTCGAAGCGCTCGGCGAGCCATTCGAGCGCAGCCTCGAGGCCCACTTCATAGAGAACGGGAGGGCTGAGGTCGAAGGTGAACGATCGGGTCTCCTGGATTGCCTGGTTGGCAAGGTCTCGGATAATGTCGAGGTGTTTGGCGAGAAGGGAATAAGACAGCGGCTCTTTCAAGGCGTCAAGCTTCATCTTGAGCACAGCCAGAGGCTGACCGATCTGGTCATGCAGGCCCGTAGCCAGCCGCTTCCGTTCCCGCTCCTCGGCCAGGGAAAGCTGTGATGTCAGCGCCCGAAGGCGTTGCTGGAATTGAGCGTTGTCCAGGGCCACCGCTGCGGGGTGCCTCAGGGTTTCAAGAAGAGTGAGGTCCTGGTGGGAGTAGGAGCCACTCTCCTTGGGTCCCAGAATGAGGAAGCCCAGCATTCTGTCAGGTCCCTCCAACGGCACAGCGACATTGGCGTCGGGACCCTCGAGGACTGGGCTATGTATTGTCAGGGAGGCAAGGAGAGTGCGAAACTGATGGATTTGCGTGGGGTTCATCACCTGGCGCAGAGTTCTGAGCTTCACCAGGAAGGGATGGCTGCTGTCCACGGACAACTCCCGGGCCTGTATCTCAGGAACACCCACGCACCAACTCAACGAATACGAGTCACGCTCTGGTGCGGACAGCCACAGAGCAGCCTTGCGGCAGCGAAGATTGGTGCAAATGAGGTCAATTAAGGCACGTGACAGGTCGACTGGCTCCCCAATCTGGCACAGGAGGTGGCTTGCGTCTTCCAGCACTTGAGTGCGGTCGTAGGGGACGTTGAAGACCTTTGCTCGGAAGGCGCGCATGATCATGCTGCCGAAGCGGTAGTGCAGCCAGGCGAGCGCAATGGCGACAGCTATCCCGACGGCGGCGTATGCGGCCAGGTTGACCGAGTGCAGGGCAAAGGCAACGGCAACCAGCAGGCCCAGGTACAGAACCAGGGCGGCCAGCAGGACCAGCGCGTTGGCGGCCCTTTCTCTCAGTACTGTGCCAATCCCCAGGAGCTTGTGGTGAAGTATGGCGTAGGATAGCAGCAGTGCAGCGGCCACCTGAGAGAGTATGTCGATTGGGTAGTTGGAGAGCGTGGGTATGGCATTCATCAAGCCTCCGATGGTGAGGCAAAGGGCGGCTACCAGGGTGTACTGGAGGCGGCGTCTGTCGCTGCGCTCTGTGGCCTGTCGCAGTGATGACGCCAGGAACGCCACTGCCAGCGCGCCACTCGCTATCATGTAGGCAAAGGTGAGGACCATCAGCGGGCCGAACTGGATGCTGATGAGTCCGCCCCCAAGGTACTGCACGTCCTGTACGACGAGGTCGGTCATGAACGTCGACAGCACAATGGCTGGCGCGACGAGGTAGGCGATGGGTACCAGCCACCTCGTCCGCGCCTTGGTGTAGGGGAAGCGTGCCGCGAAGTGGAGCAGGGAGGCGTACAGGACGCCTCCGGACAGCATAAGGCACCAGAGGGACGCAGTGGGATTGCCGAGGAGATTGGTGTGCAGGGTGAAG
>CAYTKL010000079.1:0-8273 GCA_964438305.1 uncultured Dehalococcoidales bacterium
CCGGGTGGCAGTGGACAAGGAAGGGGTCCTGTTGAGTGAAGGCCTGCGAAAGACGCTGGGCGTAGACGTGGGCGATGTTGTCGGTGTGCAGTCCCCCTATGCGGTATCCCAGCTTGAAGTTGTCGGGTTCGTGAGGCAATCACTGGGCGGGTTTGGCTACGTGAGCCTGCCGCAGGGCCAAGCGATTGCCGGGGAAGAGGGTGTGGTCAGCGGCCTCATGCTGGATGTCGAACCTGAGTACCTGGACTCCATAAGAGACAGGGCCTATGCGGTGCCGGGTACCGCCTCCGTTGAGCTCACCGCCGAGACATATGACAAGGTCAATGAACTGATGGGCTTTCTTCGCGGCATGATGTGGGTGATGCTGGGCTTCGGCGCCGCCATGGCGCTGGCAATCGTCTTCACCGTCGTGACCATCAACGTTCTGGAGCGCAGCCGTGAGGTTGCGACGATGCGTACAATGGGGGAGGGCAGGCGCAGGATCGCGGCCATGATCACCATCGAGAACATGATCCTCGGGCTGGCGGGGCTTCTGCCCGGGATCGCCCTTGGCTACGCCCTGGCCCTCTTCTTCTTCAGGCTCATCCAGGGCGATATGTTCAGCTTCAGCCTGGTGATCTTCCCCCGCACCTATGCGCTCACGGCAGGCATCGTAATACTGATAATGCTGCTTTCGCAGCTCCCCAGCATACGGCAGGTGAACCGTCTCGACCTGGCGAGAGTCATCAAGGAGCAGGTGAGCTAGCTGCGCAGGGAGCGCGCCACTGTGCGTTCGGGTGGCGGATTCCTCCGGGATTTCACGCCGGGTGTCTTGATGCTGTGAGACATGAATAGTGTTGCATTGGGATGCAATGTATGCTATTATCGCTAAAACGCTATGGGTCCCGTCCTCGCGGGGCCGCGAGGGGAGGATTGGTTCTTTGTGGATGAAGGCGAATTACTGTCTGTAGAGGAGATGACAAGGATCCTGAAGGTCAGCAAGCCTACCATCCAGCGGTGGTGCCGCGACCGAAAGATCCCTGCAGCGAAGATTGGGAAAGCCTACAGGATAAGAAAAGAAGACCTCGACAGGTGGTACGAGGAGAAGCTTCTGGAGGGGGTGGAGAGATAGGCCTCCTGCAACGAAGCAGAACCAGGAAGTAAGGCGAAAACCCGGCGGAGCAGCAGTCTCCGGGCAGACGCAGCGTCAGTTTGCCACGGGTTTTTTTGTGTCATAGACTAGGTGAAAGGGGGTTGAGATGCACCTGATTATTGATGGTTTCGGGGCCAATCCAAGAATACTGGAGAACGAGGAGTTGATCTACCGCTTCCTCGACGAATACCCATCCAGAATCGACATGACCAAAGTGGCGCCTCCTCACGTATTCCGGTATGTGGGCTCGAAACCACAAGATTGGGGGGTATCCGGCTTCGTGGTCATAGCCGAAAGCCATATCAGCATCCATACCTTTCCCGAGAGACGCCTGGTCAATGTTGACGTATTCTCATGCAAGGAATTCGACGCGGAGCGAGTGATCAAGGACATCCGGGCCCAATTTGAGTTGACTGAAGACGAAACCCATCTCCTTGACCGGGGGCTGGAGCGGTACTACATGGAGGCGGCGGAGTCCAAGACGACCTGAGCCCCTCAACCGTCGAGGAGAGAGCTGCGGGAAATGAACAAGCCGGTTACGCCCTTTTCCATATCTCAGGGATGCACTGTCTCTGAGCTTGCGCAGAAGATGGGCGGAACCTCTTTCCAGGCCCGGAATCTGGCGCTCGGTGTCGACATATGGTCTCGTATGCTTCAGGGTGAGGTGACCATCTTCCTGGGGCTGGCCGGCGCGATGGTTCCAGCAGGCATGCGGCGACTCATCGTTTACCTCATCGAGAACCGCCTCATCGATTGCCTCGTTTCAACCGGCGCCAATCTGTTTCATGACCTCCACGAGACCCTGGGGAGAGCGCACTGGCAGGGCTGCGCTCAGGCTGACGACCAGGAGTTGGCGGACGCAAAGACCTTTCGCATATACGACGTTTATGCCTCTGAGGAGGAGTTCGACAGGACTGAGCAGTTCGTCGTCGACTTCTCGGCCCGGCTGGAGCTGGACCGGCCGTATACCACCCGTGAGTTCTTCTACGTGCTGGGCAAAGAGCTGGCGGGTGAGGCCGGCGAGGACGGGATTCTGACCGCAGCCGCCAAAGCCGAGCTTCCCGTGTTCTGTCCCGCCCCCGCCGACAGCGTGTACGGCACGGCGCTGGGAACGGCGCTGGCGAAGGAGGGAAACGAGCTGCTGTTCCACACGGTAAAGGACCTGGTTGAGCTGGTGCAGATCGCCTGCGCCGCCAAGTCCACCGGCGTGATATTCGTTGGAGGCGGAACACCTAAGAACTTCATCCAGCAGGTGCAGCTTTGCGGCAGCTTCTTCGACAAGGATCTTAAAGGGCACGAATACGCCATTCAGGTGACGACCGATGCCCCGCAATGGGGAGGACTGAGCGGGTGCACCTTCGAGGAAGCCCGTTCGTGGAAGAAGATAACCCCTGAGGCACCGACGGTCACCATCAACTGCGATGCCACCGTCGCCCTTCCCATTATCGTCAGCGCCCTGAGCGACAGGGCTGCCGCTACACTCAAAGACCGGAAGAAGCCCTCGTTCCGTCTGGGGAAAGAGTTGACCATCCTATGAGCGAGGAGCTGTTCTATCCCCGGCGCAACTTCGCCGGCCTTTCGCTACCGCTTTCCAACCTCGAAATCGCCAGGGTCGTGGTCCTCCCCGTTCCCTACGACAGCACCACCGACTGGCGCAGCGGCACCAGGGACGGGCCTATGGCCATCATCGACGCCTCACATTACCTTGAGTTCTACGACCGCGAACTGGACCGCGAGCCGTGCCGCGTCGGCATTCATACCCTCCCGGAGCTTCAGCCGTCGATGAGAGGGCCGGAGGAGACGGTCGAGCGGGTTCACCGGGCGGCCAGCGAACTGGTGAGGCAGGGCAAGTTCGTGGTAATGCTTGGCGGGGAGCACTCGGTGACATTGGGAACGGTGAGGGCGTTCAAGGAGGAATTCCCGCAACTCTCGGTGCTGCAACTGGATGCCCATGCCGACCTGCGAGACGAGTATGAAGACTCGCGGTACAGCCATGCTTGCGTCATGAGGAGGGTGGTGGAATGCTGCCCCATCGTCCAGGCGGGCGTTCGCAGCTTCAGCCTGGAAGAGCATCTCTTCATGGAGGAGCAGAAGATACGGACCTTCTTCGCTGAAGAGCGCTCCCTGGAGCAGACCTCACTGGACGAGATAGTGTCTGCCCTATCTGACGACGTTTACATAACCATTGACCTCGACGTTCTTGACCCGTCCATCATGTCGGCGGTGGGAACTCCCGAACCGGGTGGAATGGGCTGGCATGAAGTGCTGAGGCTGCTGCGGCATGTGGCGAACAACAGGCGCGTCGTGGGCTGCGACCTGGTGGAGCTGTGCCCCGACGCGGGGCCTTCATCCTGTGCTTTTCTTGCCGCCAAGCTTGCCTACAAGCTCATTGGATATGCCGCCTCGCCCTGATTCTCTTCTTCGCCGTGGCTGTTCCCATGTCCGAAGGAACGAGTATGTTGAATTGTAGCCCCACAGAGCAGCAGCGATGGCGACAGCCCGCCAACGAAGACGAGAAGATGATGTTGCGCGTGTGGTTTCCCCGTGGAGAAGGCCAGCGGCGCGGTGGGCGGCATTCAGGCCGGTGGCACCGGCGGTCTGCCACTGGCTCAGACGAACGAGACGGCTCGGCTCTTGAAGTGAAGGGAGCCCGATGAGCGGGTCGGTTCAACTGGGGAGGCTCTTTGGCATACCCTTCAAGCTGCACTTCACCTGGTTTCTCATCTTCATCTTCGTGACGGTTATTCTCTCGTACGCTTACTTCCCCGAGCTTACTCTCGGCTCATGGTCCACCGCGGCTTACTGGATTGTGGGTGTGCTCACGAGCCTGACCTTCTTCGCGTCGGTGCTGGTTCACGAACTGTCGCACAGCGCTGTGGCTATCAGAGCCGGCCTGCCGGTGAAGAGCATAACCCTGTTCTTCTTCGGCGGTGTGGCGCTAATGACCAGGGAAGCGACGAAACCGGCCACGGAGCTGAGGATGGCTCTTGCCGGGCCGTTCGCCAGCATAGTCCTGGCGGGTCTCTTCTACCTGGGCTTTCGGGTCAGCATCGGCTTCAGTGAGTACGTGGCGGTGTGGTGCTGGTGGCTGGCGTGGATTAACGGCGTGCTCGCAGTGTTCAACATGATACCCGGTTTCCCTCTCGACGGCGGCAGGGTGTTCCGCTCCATTGTGTGGATGGTGACCAAGAACTACGTGCGGGCGACACGCATCGCCACGATGGGGGGCCGGCTCGTCTCATATCTGTTCATGGTTGGTGGAGTCGTTCTGCTCTTTCTGCCCGATTGGCGCCTCAACGGGATATGGTTGCTGTTTCTCGGCTTCCTGCTGGGCAGCGCCGCCACGGCGAGCTACCGTCAAGCGCTGCTCCTCGACGTGCTTGCCGGGTTCACCGCTGGGGACGTGATGGCCCGAGAATCCCCTGTGGTTCCGCCCCATCTCACCGTCGGGGAGCTGGTGCAGAGCAGCCTGCTCAGCACGTCAAGCCAGTCGTTCCTGGTGGTTGAGGGAGATAGGCTGAGAGGTCTGCTTACTCTGCCCCAGATAAAGAAGATACCCAAGAAGAAGTGGGCTGTCACCACAGTGGGGCGGGCGATGACCCCGGTGGAGCAACTGGAGGCGGTTCGCCCGGGTGACGATGCGGTGCGCGTGCTGAATCGAATGAGCGAGGGGGATCTGAGCGCGGTCACCGTGGCCCAGGACGGACGGGTTGTTGGGGTGATCCTGCGCAACAACCTGATGCGTTTCGCCGAGAACCTGCGGCGGCTGAAACTGAAGAGGTGAACCCTACGCCTGCGCCAGCTTGTGGATCTTCGCGGCCAGCTCCACTATCTCCGACCTGCCGGCGAGTCGCTCCACCCACCTTGACGGCACCGCTTCCAGCCCGTAGTGGGCTCCGGCCATGGAGCCACATACTGCTGCAACAGTGTCGGCGTCTCCACCAAGGTTCACCGCAGTGACCAGAGCATCCTCGAAAGAGGTGGTATTGAGGAAGCTCCACAGGGCTGCCTGGAGGGTGTCAAGGACAAAGGCGGAAGGGACGACGTCTTCCGGCTTCATCTGGGGCACCGCTGCCACTGCCTTCCTCACGTCGGGCTGGTCGATTCCTCCCGAGATGGCCTCGACGAGGCCTTCGTTGCCGTGGTACACCAGGTGAGAGATAGCCAGATTGAGTGCCACCGCTGCCCAGCAAGCTCTGGGGTCGAAATGGGTGATCAATGAGCTGTCGATACTGTCTCTGGTCAGCCTCTCCGTGTCTCTGCCGTCGAGAAGAGCGATAGGAGCGCAACGCATGATGCTGCCATTGCCTGCGGAGAGCCCCCCGAGCCTGGCATGCGCTATCCGTCCCGCATCATTCCAGGTGGCTCCGTCGCCGAAGGCCTCCATGGCGAGCCAGGTGGTCTGGCCTATGCCGGGCGGGTTCGTGTCGTACCACTGGAAAAACTTCTCAGCGGTGTCCTGAGGGTCGAACCGCTCCTTCTCCACAATGCTGCGGGCGATGCACAGCATCATCGCCGTATCGTCGGTCCATGCCCCGGGCTCCAGCCCCAGCCATCCCCCGCCGATTAGCTCGGTCACGCGGCCGTGCTGCTGCTCGATCTCGCTCGCCCCCATCCCCTCCACGGGAGCCCCAAGGGCGTTGCCCATTGCGAGCCCAACCAGGCATCCTTGAAAGCGGTCCAGATAGTCCATTGCTACACCCCCGCTGGCCGAATTATACTTCGCCATTCGCGGCAGGGCAACGTCATGAACCGTGGTGGGGGCGAAGGTAGGCAGGCCCGGGCGAGGTGGGTGCCCGGCCAGGCCCGCGTGTGCCGGCGCGGTGCCCTCTCCCCGTTTCTTGACATTTTGACATAGTGTGGGGCGAAGGGTAGAATCAGGTGGAGGTTTGACAGAAGGTTGTCCAGCAAGTACGACGTCATAATCGTTGGTGGGGGGCCGGCCGGCATTTTCGCCGCGCTTGAGCTGTGCCAGAACTCGGACCTGAGCGTCCTGCTTCTGGAGAAGGGCAAAGACATCGAGCGGCGTAGTTGTCCCTCCATCCAGCGGGGAATTGCCTGCCCGCCGTGTATGCCGTGTGATTTGGTGAGCGGCCTGGGAGGTGCCGGCGCCTTCAGCGACGGCAAACTGACCTTGTCGACTGAGGTTGGGGGGCGGCTCAAGGACTACCTGGGCGTGGAACGTACTGAGGAACTGGTTGGGTATGTCGACAGCGTCTACGTCAGGTTCGGCGGTGTGGACAACGTCTATGGTGGTGGTGAGGCAGTAGGGGACCTGATGCGCCGCGCAGTTCTGGCGGACCTGCGCCTCGTCCCGATGACGGTTCGGCACTTGGGCACAGAGCGTTGTGGCACCGTGCTGAAACAGATGCGCGACTTCCTCACCGGCAAAGTCGAAATAGGTCTGGGCACGGCTGCGGCTACAGTGCTTGCCGAGAATGGTGCGGTGAGGGGAATCGAGACGAGTGATGGGCAGAGACTGGAGTGTCGCTACCTTGTGATAGCCCCGGGGAGGGACGGCGCCGATTGGCTGGCGCAGGAAGCGGCGCGGCTCAAGCTCACTCTTCATATTAACCCCATCGATGTCGGTGTTAGGGTGGAAGTGGCGAAGGCGGTCCTTGAGGAGTTGACCAGTGCGCTCTATGAGAGCAAGCTGGAGTACTACTCCAAGTCCTTCGACGACAAGGTGAGGACATTCTGCATGTGCCCGGCGGGCGAGGTGACCATGGAGTCCACCGGCGGCAGCGACTCGGTTATCACTGTCAACGGGTACAGTTACGCCGACCGCAAGACGGAGAACTCGAACTTCGCTTTGCTGGTAAGCACTACCTTTACCGAGCCGTATCGTGATCCTATTGCGTACGGTCGATACCTGGCGCGCCTGGCCAATATACTGAGTGGGGGGGTGATTGTGCAGCGGCTGGGTGACCTGAGGGAAGGGAGACGCTCGACCCCGGAACGAATCGAAAGAGGCATTGTGCAGCCCACTCTGAGCAGCGCGACGCCGGGAGACCTGAGCTTCGTTCTTCCCTACCGCCACATGAGAGACATAATCGAGATGATTGACGCCATGGACAGACTGGCGCCGGGCGTCGCCTCTCGCCACACCTTGCTGTACGGGGTGGAGGTCAAGTTCTACTCGCTGCGACTGGCCCTGACCGAATGCCTGGAGAGCGAGGTGGCCAACATGTTCGCTGCGGGGGATGGCGCCGGTGTGACCAGGGGACTGGTGCAGGCGTCGGCCTCTGGTGTGGTGGCAGCCAGGGAAATCCTCAGGCGCGTCAGCAGCTCTGCCGCTGCATAGCAGGAATGGAGAGAGCCCTCTTCACTGGCATCGACCTTACTTCCCCACCTTCAAAGGCGACTGCCGGCGCGGCGCTTGACAACCAGTTCTACCTTTGCTGGTTCGGCCGTGACCTCTGTGACGCACCTCTCGCCGCATACACGGCCTGCCTCCGCGATCCGAGTCATGGTGGCGAGCATCGACGGTTTCGCGAAAGGAGTGGTTGTTGCCTCGGCGTCGCATCCTCATCACGGACGCACAATGGCCCAAGCCCTGCAATCATTCAGGCCATGAAAAGATAGCAACAAGCACTCAATAGCTGAAAAAGTGGAAGGGCTTGACAGATGACAACTTGTGTGATATAAGGGATAGTAAAGTATAGTAGATGTCAATAACAAAGACTGCGGGTTGTTCCGGTAACCGCTGCGGTGGTTGATAGTGACGCAGAAGCGGCGCCGATGCGATGGAAGGGGCGAGGCCGGAAAGGAGATTGATTGAGCAAGGTCAGTGTAATCATACCGGCTCTGAATGAAGAGGAGGCGATCGAGCGCGTGGTGAGAGCTGTTCCCCACGAGCAACTGAAGGGCATGGGGTACGACGTCGAGGTGGTGGTGGTGGACAACGGCTCGGAGGACAGGACGGGGGAACTGGCAAGAGAGGCTGGAGCTAAGGTCGTGTTTGAGCCTGCCCGGGGCTACGGGAGAGCTTACAAGACCGGATTCGGCAGTGCGCAGGGGGACATCATCGCCACCGCCGATGCCGACATGACCTATCCCATGGAGGACATACCCAAGCTTCTGAAGCTACTGCTGGATGAGAATCTGGAAACGCTTGAAGCGATCGCTGGAGCTCTCCTGG
>CAYTKL010000080.1:0-8153 GCA_964438305.1 uncultured Dehalococcoidales bacterium
TTCCGGAAAGGTGCGAATTATCGACAAGACGATGCTGCCCCACGAAGAGGTCTATCTCGACCTTGCTGGCTACCGCGATATGGCGTCCGCCATCAGGGAGATGCGCATTCGCGGCGCACCCGCCATAGGTGTCGCCGCCGCCTATGGCGTGGCTCTCGGGGCTCAGGAGATCGAGGCGGGGTCCAGGGACGAGTTCCTCTCCAGCCTGCGCTCGGTGTCCGACACGCTGGCGGCAACCAGACCCACGGCAGTCAATCTCTTCTGGGCGCTGGACCGGATGAACCGCGCGGCGGAGGCCGTCGAGGATGTGTCCCGGATGAAGGCAGCTCTCCTCGCTGAGGCGAAGAGGATAGACGTCGAGAACGAGGAGGCGGACCGCAAGCTGAGCGGCTACGGGGCCGAGCTGATAGGGGACGGCTTCACCATACAGACCCACTGCAACGCCGGCGCCCTGGCCACGGCAGGCTACGGCACGGCGGTGGGGGTGATCAGGGCGGCGCATGAGCAGGGCAAACGCATTCATGTCTTTGTGGACGAGACGCGGCCGCTGCTCCAGGGGGCCCGCCTCACCGCCTGGGAGCTGAAGCAGGAGGGTATCCCTTTCACCCTCATCACCGACACCATGACCGGCCATTTCCTTTCCCGGGGAAGGATTGACTGCGTAGTGGTCGGCGCCGACCGCATTGTGGCTAACGGCGATGCCGCCAACAAGATAGGGACCTACAACGTCGCCGTTCTCGCCATGGAAAACGGCGTACCCTTCTACGTCGCCGCGCCGATGTCCACCGTCGACCTGTCACTGTCGTCGGGAGACCAGATCCCCATAGAGGAGAGGGACCCGGAGGAGGTCACCACCATCGGAGGGGTCCGTGTCGCCCCTCAGGGAGTGAAGGTGGCCAACCCCGCCTTCGACGTTACCCCTCATCGCTACATATCTGCTATAATCACTGAACGTGGCGTGGCCCGAGAACCGTACATAGAGAGCCTCAGGAAGCTATAGTACGATGATCAGGCCACCCTCACCATTGTCAGGAGAGGTTACACCATGACTGAAGCGAGAATCGCTGTTATCGGCGGGAGCGGCCTCTACGAGATAGAGGGAATGGCCAGCATCGAGGAGGTGAAGCCACAGACGCCCTTCGGCGAGCCCAGCGACGCCATCATCATCGGCGAGCTCGAAGGGAACAGGATCGCCTTTCTCCCTCGCCATGGCCGCGGCCACTACGTCAGCCCCACCGAGATCCCGGTTCGAGCGAACATCTACGCGCTCAAGTCCCTGGGCGTGGAGTGCATCATCTCGGTGAGCGCCGTAGGCAGCTTGCAGGAGGAGATACATCCGCTGGACCTGGTGGTCCCCGACCAGCTCATTGACCGCACCAGGAGCAGGGTGAACACCTTCTTCGGTGATGGCCTCGTGGCGCACGTCGCCTTCGCCGAGCCGTTTTGCCCTGTATTGAGCGATATCCTCTATCAGGCGGCAGTTGAGACGGGGGCAGGGGTGCACAAAGGGGGCACCTACGTGGTGATGGAGGGACCGCTGTTCTCCACCAAGGCGGAATCGAACCTCTACCGCTCGTGGGGCGCGAGCGTGGTGGGCATGACCGCGCTGCCCGAGGCCAAGCTGGCGCGGGAGGCTGAGATATGCTACGCCACCGTCGCCTGCGCCACCGACTACGACTGCTGGCACGAAGCGGAGGAGTCGGTGACCATAGAGATGGTCATCGCCAACCTGCAGAAGAACGTTGGCCGGGCAAAGAGCATCATCAAGACGGCGATTTCGCGCATACCGCAGACACGAGAGTGCGGCTGCGGCGAGGCGCTCAAGGACGCAATCATCACCGCTCCAGACAAGATACCGGAGAAGACGAAGCGAGAGCTTGCCCTGCTGGTGGGCAAGTACATAGAGTGAGAATGCTTCTGTTTTGTGTTCACTGCGCAGCGTCGTGATGCGCCCTTGCTTTTGTGTCATTCTGAGGGACCCTGAGTGAAGCGAAGGGACCCGAAGAATCTAATTGAGATTCTTCGCCTTCGGCTCAGAATGACAGGATGGTTTGGACGGACTTCCAAGCACTGCCAGACGCTCTCCATGATAGGAGATAGAGAATGACCAGATTCGAGTTCAGCGGGCTGCCAACGGCAATTGGGAGCGTGCCTCACATAGACCCCGGTGAGGCATGTTCGCTAGTTGCCAAGTACCTGCCTGAGATCCCGGCGTGGCCGCAACTGCCCAAGCGTTCGTTCCTGGAGAACATGTATGTCCAGTTCAGCGAGGGCTTTCCCGGTGTGGTGGTCGAGGACGAGCGCATCTATGTCGACCGCAGCCAGGACCTGGATAAGCCTCTGGAGCGGCTGTACGCCTCATACCTCGAGAACAATATCGACAGGTTCGCCATAGGTGTTGACTACGCGGCAGGGCTCCATACCTTTCTCGATACACCCCTGTCGCCCATCGCCGTCAAGGGACAGGTGACCGGGCCGATTAGCTGGGGGCTTACCGTCACCAACCAGGAACGCCGTTCCGTTCTCTACGACGATACCCTTGCCGATGCCGCCGCCAAGCACCTGCGCTTCAAGGCAGCGTGGCAGGAGGCGAAGCTCAAGGCCATCTGTCCCGACACCATTATCTTCGTCGATGAGCCCTACATGACCTCCTTTGGCTCCGCCTTTGTCTCCATCTCCAGCGAGCAGGTGGTTGGGCTGCTGGAGGAGGTCTTGTCCGGCATACGCGGCCTCAAGGGGATTCACTGCTGCGGCAACACCGACTGGTCGGTGATCCTTTCCACTTCTCTCGACATTCTGAGCTTCGACGCGTATGACTACGGGCATACGGTTGCGCTGTACCCGGATGATGTGAAGGCCTTCCTGGAGAGAGGAGGCGTGCTCGCCTGGGGAATTGTGCCCAATGAGGACAAGGACCTCCCCGGAGAGACGGCGAAGAGCCTTGTTGATCGCCTCGACGAGCAGATTGGCGCGCTCGACAGGCAGGGAGTGAGCTATCGCCTGCAAACCGAGCGATGCCTGGTCACCCCAGCGTGCAGCCTGGCTTCCCTTTCCGTGGAGGGGACAGCCTTCGCCCTGGAACTCCTTGTGGACGTGTCGAGGGAACTGAGGAAGCGCTACGTCAAAGATGCGTGAGAGGTGCAATGCACCGTGATATGTGCCTGGCACAGGTCAAGGGAAGCAGCGGCCATCCTGGGGTCGCAACGATAATGTCATGAACAAGAGAAAAAGGGTAGCTCAACTCAAGCACCGCAAGCGGAAGAGGAAGCTCGAGGAGAAGAAGAAGGCGCAGTAGGGTGTGCCGTCATGAAGCAGGCCTTTCTTCTCACCGGTGAGCCTGGTGTGGGCAAGACTACGCTCATAAGGCAGGCGCTCGAGCACGCCCGGATAAGGGCAGGCGGCTTCTTCACCGAGGAGATTAGGGCCGGGGGAGTGAGACAGGGTTTCCGAATCACTACCCTGGACGGACAGAGCGCCATTCTCGCTCACACCGACTTCAAGAGTCCGTATCGCGTCAGCAAGTACGGTGTCGACGTCACCGGCCTCGACAGTGTGGGTGTGACCGCACTCAAGGCCGCCGTGCGGGACCGCGATTTGGTCGTCGTCGATGAGATCGGCAAGATGGAGCTCTTCTCCCCTTCCTTCAAGGACACCGTCTTGCAGGCCCTGGATGGCGGAAAGAGGGTGCTCGGCACCATTATGTTCGCCTCTCACCCGGTGGCGGATGACATCAAGCGGCACCCCAATGTCGCTGTGGTCTCGGTGACCAGGGCCAACCGAGAGCAGGTCCTGAGCCAGATCGTAAGCTGGCTGGACGCGCCGGTAGATGGGGACATCGACGATGGACGTCGCGAAACGTAGGGCCAACATATGACAGACCAACCACCCCTGGTTCAAGCACTCCTCACGCCGCAAGCATACCCCCATCATCCCGAGAGGATCGAGCTGGTGCAGACACACATATCGCTGGTCTTCCTCACCGGCGACTACGTCTACAAGGTCAAGAAGCCGGTAGACCTGGGATTCGTTGACTACAGCACGCTGGAGAAGAGGAAGTACTTCTGTCATCAGGAAGTCGCGCTCAACAGGCGGGGTTGCCCCGACATCTATCTCGGTGTGGTGCCGATAGCTGAAGAGGGAGGCCGCATCAGGGTCGAAGGAGACGGCGAGGCAGTAGAGTATGCGGTGAAGATGCGCCAGTTGCCCCAGGAGACCACCATGGAGTACCTTCTCGAGAACAATAAGGTATCCATGCAGATGGTGGAGCGGGTGGCGCGAAGAGTCGCCGATTTTCACCGGAAGGCGGAGACCAGCGACGTCATAGCAGGCTACGGCGACGTGGACATGGTGGCAACCAACACCGGGGAGAACTACACCCAGACGGAGAAATACATCGGCACCACCATCCCACGAGACACGTACGAGGCCATCAAAGCACACACCGAAGGGTTCATCCGGCGGAACGGTCCTCTGTTCCGCAAGAGGATGAAAGACGGCAGAATCAGGGACTGTCATGGCGACCTGCACGCGGCGCACGTGTGCTTCACCGACGGCATCTGCATCTTCGACTGCATCGAGTTCAACGAGAGGTTCCGCTACGGCGATGTGGCCAGCGAGATAGCCTTTCTCGCCATGGACCTTGACTACCGCGACCGCCCCGACCTGGCGCAACACTTCGTGGATACCTACGTGGAAGAGTCCGGAGACACGGACATACCGAAGCTTCTCCATTTCTACAAGTGTTACCGCGCCTATGTGCGGGGCAAGGTGACGAGCTTCAAGCTCGACGACCCCCACATATCGGCGGATGAGAAGGAGGAGGCGATAGCCGTCGCCAGCAGGTACTTCAACCTTGCACAATCGTACGCATCCAGATGAACGGCTTTGGGGAGGCCTGAGTCCGTGTCTGTATGGCTCTTGCACGCAAGGATTCCATGTCGGGGAGGCGAGAAGAAGTGCCAGGTATGTTCAGTCCGGGTGAGTGCCTCGGGAAATCAGAGGGAAGCACTCCGGATGCCTATCGCTTGATGGTTGAAGAGGAAGTTCCGCTCCGAATGACAGAGAACCAAGAAGAAACAGGTGTAGAAGTGTAGAGAACCGCGACCTCACTGGGGAACTGGTGCCGCTGTGAGGTCTGCTGCTGCGGAAAGGAGCCAAGAGATGCAGGCAGTGCTTGTTCGAGTGGGAATAGATTCAAGTAAGGAGTCTGGGAGCTGGAATGCCCCAGTGAACGCTGCTGGTGAGTTCGCCTATGTCCCTATCCTTGAAGACGAGAAGAAGAGGATTCGCCCTGAATATGAACAGTATGCCCGAATGCATTACGAGCAGCTCAAAGACCTGTGCGAGAAGCTCGGGGGGCAGATTCCCCACAGGCTTTGTGGCAGATGCGCTCATCTTGATCCTGACTTTGAGCACTTAACGTATGGAGACGAACACAACAAGGGGAAGCGACTGTGGAACTTGAACCTGGGCGAGGGTGACATACTGGCATTCTATGCCGGGCTTCGACCTTCAGATGCTGGGCCGGGTGGATTGATTTACGCATTGATTGGCCTGTATGTTCTGGCCGGCAAGCCAAAGAGAGCCGAAGATATTCTGGAGGAAGATTGGCACAAGAATGCACATACTAGAAGATACTCTGAAATAGATGATATCGTGTTCTTCGGCGAAGAAGGTGTCTCGGGGAGGCTGGAACGCTGTATCCCCATCGGGGGCTGGCGTGATGGTGCGTATAGGATTACGAGGGAACTACAGGCTGAATGGGGTGGGGTATTCGTGACGGATGGGTGGATACAGCGCAGCGGAATGCTCCCTACTTTGCGTCAGCCAGAGAGGTTTCTCGAGTGGTTTGAAGACCAGAAGAAGAACATCGGTCTGCGTGCAACCAACAACTGAGGGCTTACTGATAAGCGCCTCAAAGGTGCATTTGCGACCGCTGGTCAAGAGGATGAGAAGATGGAGAAAGCCGTTCACCAGATTCATTGAAGCTGAACTGGGAACCGGCATTCTACTCATCACATGCGGCCTCCTTGTGACGTGGAACGCAGACGCGAGCGCGGAGTATTCGTCACGCGCACTGGCCAACGGCTGATGAAGCAACCACATTCTAGATTGCGGAATGGCGTTCCAGGCCAAGGGCATCTTGAGATGTAGTTGCCCGATTCATTGCGCGCGACCGATACGGGACGTCGAATCCACTAGGCCTGATGAATCAGGCAACTACGGCACCCGTGTTCGATGCAGATGGAGAGATCAGAGGATGAGAGGGTTCAAGGCGGCCACCATAGGACGTGGAACACAGAGGCGACCGGGGAGTATTCGTCACGTGCCGGCCAATGGTTGAGCAAGGAACCACATGCCACACTGCGGGATGGACTTCCAGACCAGGGCCATCTTGACATGTAGTTGCCCAATTCATTGGGCGGGACTGATGCAAGGAATCGAATCCGCTAGGCCTGATGAATCAGGCAACTACGGTGTGGCTGATCGACGCAGATGGAGAGGGCCAGAATGAGAGGGGTGAAGAGACTCCGACTGGCGAACTACGACTACTCGTCAGACGGATTCTACTTCGTGACGATTTGCACCGACCATCGAAAGCCTTATCTGGTGGGCAGCAATGGGGAGCTGGTTCGGCGCCTCATCGAACAACTGCCTAGCAAGGTGCACGGGGTGAGACTGGATTTCCTTCAAATCATGCCCTCCCACATCCACCTGATATTGATTCCGGAAGACTGTCAGGTTACATTAGGAGAGATTGTCAGAAGGCTGAAGGCAGCAGCCACGAGGCAAGCTGGGTTCAAGCTGTGGCAGCCAAACTACTACGAGCACGTCATCAGGAACGAGAAGGCGCTGGCGAGGATCCGTGAGTACATTCAGAACAACCCATCGGTGGAAAGGCTAGCATTGGAGCGGTTCCACGAAGCGTAGTTGCCCAATTCATTGGGCGACATGTGGCGCACGGTTAGACGCGGTCAGCTCTTGGAGACCGTACAGGGCTGTGGTAGCCATATCTGTTGGGCGGTCTTGCCTGATGAATCAGGCAACTACGGAAACCTGGTCGCGAGACACCCTGTGTGTGCCCAAGGTTGAAGGAGAACTCGCAGTCGGGTAGCCTTTCTCTGGTGAAGGGGGTGAGAAGATGAAAGAGCCGTTTGCCGGTTTCATAGAGAACGAGCTGGGGCCGCGCGTCCTGCTCATCACATGCGGCCTCCCCGGGACGTGGAAGACGGAGACCAGCGAGGAAGTGTCCAACATCAAGGGCTACCCCATCCTCCGGTCTGACCTCATAAGGCTGGAGGTGCTCAAGAATGAGGACATATTCGACGAGAAAGTAGCCTCAAGCATGGACAAACGGATGATGGTGTACGAGGAGACCTTCCGCCGGGCGGATGAGGACCTGGCGGCAGGTGATAGCGTCATACTCGACGCGACCTTCGTCACGCAGTCATTGAGACGGCGTGCCGCCGAGGTCGCAGCCAAACACGGTCGCACCTTCGTCATCCTGCAGACCTCATGCCCCCGCGAGGTGTCGATTGCCCGAATACTGAGGCGAAGCAAAGAGGACTATGAGTCGAACGCATTGACCGAGCAAGCGTATATCAACAACGAGAAGAGGTTTGAGAAGGTCGATCTGGATGACCTGAAGCAGCTACACCCGGACCTGGACATACTCCACCTGACGGTGGATACCGCATGCGACCCGCCCGAAGACTGGTACGTCATCGGCGTGGAGAAGAGGTAGGCTTCAGGGTAACCACCCACCGCTGAGACGAGACACCATCCAAACAAGACAACAGAGGCAATCATTGCAGCCGCCATAGCTCTTCACAGAGGACCCGGTCCCGGTTTGCTCGAAAGCCTGAGAACATCCTGAACAGGAAGGGGCACGCCGCGACCCAGAATAGGAATTCGCATACAATATATATAGAAGGCAGAACAACTTTCAGGGGGTGCCAGAATCTCTAGTCAGAAGATACATACAGAAGTCTTGGTTATTGGTGGTGGTCCGGCGGGAATCACCTTTTCCCGCACCCTAAAGAAGCTGAAACCGCAAACACAGGTCACCATGCTACGTCCCGAGGAACACTCAATGGTCTATTGCGCCATTTCTTACGCCATTTAGGGGCTTTTTGCTCTCCACAAGACGTTTA
>CAYTKL010000081.1:0-8125 GCA_964438305.1 uncultured Dehalococcoidales bacterium
TCACCCTTGGCCTTATCACCGGAAACAGCCTGCCCGAACCCGATGAGCTTGGAATCGACTACCCCGCCTACCTTAACGGTCTTGGCGAGGCGGTGGGAGAGTTGAGGCGCCACGTCCTCGACCTCATCAGAAAAGGGAACATACCGCGCTGTGAAGAGTTGCTCGCCGCCATGGACGACATGTACGGCGTTCTGGTTACAATGGACTTCCCTGAGGCAATGACCGGTGGCCTGAGAAGGACCACCGATGCAGTGCGGGGCATACTTGAGCGCACCAGAGGCGACCTGACCGTCGCCTTCAGGCAGTGGGACCTGGAGGAGAAGCTTGCCGCCTTTGAGAAACGAATGGGAACCTCCAGCCAGCTTGCTGGTGAAGAGTGATAGTGAGCCCGCATAAGCTTGAGCTGAGATTGCAGGAGGTCAGTGCATGGATCCAATAGTCTTTGCGGTAATCGCCGGTGTCGTCGGCCTAGCCTTCGCTGCGTTCCTCGTCGCCTACGTACTGCGTCAGGACGAGGGCTCAGACCAGATGAGGGAGATCTCACAGGCCATCAGAGAGGGCGCTATGGCCTTCCTCAGGCGAGAGTATCAGGTGCTGGCGGTGTTCGTGGTGGTGATCGCCATTGTCCTCGGCGTGATACCCTACCTCGGCTGGTGGGTGGCCCTGGCGTTTGTGTTTGGCTCTCTGTGCTCCGGCCTTGCCGGTTTCATCGGCATGAACATGGCGGTGCGCTCCAACGCCAGGACGGCGGCGGCAGCGGAGACGAGCCTCAATCAGGGCCTGCGCGTCTCCTTCCGCGGCGGCGCTGTCATGGGCATCTGCGTCGTCGCCATCGGCATCATCGGCCTCAGCATCCTCTACTACGCCTTCCACGGAAGCGTTGACTTCCTCAAGATAATCCCCGGCTTCGGCTTTGGCGCCTCAGGCGTGGCCATCTTCGCCAGGGCCGGAGGCGGCATCTACACCAAGGCAGCCGACACCGGAGCCGACATCGTAGGCAAGGTGGAGCAGGGTATTCCCGAGGACGACCCGCGAAACGCTGCCGTCATCGCCGACTTCGTGGGCGACAACGTCGGTGACGTCGCCGGCATGGGCGCGGACCTCTTCGAGTCCTACGTGGACTCCATCATTGCCACCATGACTCTGGCCACGGTAGCGGTGATCGCCGGCCTGGCAACCACCGAGACGGCATGGTGGCTGCCGATGATGATCGCCACCGGCGGAATCGTCGCCTCCGTCATCGGCGTCTTTTTGGTCAGAGTCGGCGAGAAGCCCGACATGGGCGCGCTGCTCAACGCCCTGCGCCGCGGCACCTTCGGCGCATCCATCCTCACCGCCGCTTTTGCCGCCCTGGCGGTGTATTTCCTCAACGCCGGTTGGGGAATCCTGTGGGCCGTCCTTGCCGGCCTGATTGCCGGCATGCTCATCGGCGAGAGCACCAACTACTTCACGTCCTACGCCTTCGGCCCCACGCGCCGCGTCTCCAAGGCGTCGCAGACCGGCGCCGGCACCAATATCACCGCCGGCTTCGCCAACGGACTGCTCAGCACCCTGCCTCCCATCATCCTTATAGTTGTAGCCATCCTGGTGGCGCACTACTTCGCCGACATGTACGGCATCGCCATCGCCGGGATTGGCATGCTCTCCACGCTGGGTATCACCCTGGCCACCGACGCTTACGGTCCCGTGGCCGACAACGCCGGCGGAATCGTGGAGATGTCCGATTTGCCTCCCGAGATAAGAGAGCGGACCGACGCCCTGGACTCGCTGGGCAACACCACCGCGGCGACGGGAAAGGGCTTTGCCATCGGGGCGGCCGGACTCACCGCCCTCGCCCTCATGCTCTCCTATACCCAGGCCGTGGGCATCGGCTTCGCCGACATAAGCCTGCTCGACCCCTATGTGGTCGCTGGCATATTCCTCGGCGTCCTCATGCCAGCCATCTTCTGCGCCTTGACACTCAACGCGGTGGGCACGACCGCCTTCACCATCATCAATGAGG
Source organism: uncultured Dehalococcoidales bacterium (assembly GCA_964438305.1). Classification (GTDB taxonomy): domain Bacteria; phylum Chloroflexota; class Dehalococcoidia; order E44-bin15; family E44-bin15; genus CAYTKL01. Next base: position 2,003 of record CAYTKL010000081.1, read on the forward strand.
TGCGCCGTCAGTTCCGCGAGATCGCGGGGCTGATGGAGGGCACGGCCAGGCCGGAGTACAGCAAGTGTGTCGACATATGCACCACGTCGGCGCTGAAGCAGATGATTCTTCCCGGTCTCATCACCGTGGTGGTGCCCATTCTCGTCGGCTTCATCCTCGGCCCGCTGGCGCTGGCCGGATTCCTTATCGGCGCCATCGCCGCCGGATTCCTCATCGCGGTGATGATGGCCAATGCCGGCGGCTCGTGGGACAACGCCAAGAAATGGATTGAGGCGGGCCAACTCGGCGGCAAGGGCTCAGATGCTCACAAGGCAGCCGTCGTCGGTGACACTGTCGGCGACCCCTTCAAGGACACGTCGGGACCGTCGCTGAACATCATGATCAAGCTCATGTCGATAATCGCGCTGGTCCTGGCACCGGTCCTGGCCGGCGTCGGCGGCCTGCTGGGCGGCTAGACCGCGGGAGCTCGGGGCGAACGGAGTGGCTTGCTTCATCGTTCGTGGTGAGCCCCTGTACGTTCGTGATGCGTACTCTCTGCTTGTGGCAAGCCTAGTACGCGCTCATCCAACGGTACGCCGCGATTCCGTTCGCGGTAAGCACCCCTCCCATTCGTGGTGAGCCTGTCGAACCTCGCCACAGGCGAGTCGCCTTCGGAGACATGAACGGCACCTAGCTTTGATGTGAGCAATCGCCCTTCGACGGGCTCAGTGGCTTCTCCTTCCACGATTCCCACCAGAGAAGCCGGACGTAGCGGCCTTCGGCGCAGGGCAGGAAACCCAACTTGACGCGGCCCGCGTACGCCACGGTGTTCCTCCTGGCTATGACGCCCCGGACCGTGGTGACTTCCTGTGCCCTCAAGTACCGGAACCTTTCCAACCTGTTGTAGGTGCGAAGCCTCATTCGCCTGTATTTCGGGTTGGTCCAGAGTCCCCCGGCACACGTCTCGTTGTTGGAGTAGTCCACCCTATACGGGGGCTCGCCTATGATATGCTGCGCCCGCTGGTTCGTGGCAACCCAGACCACGTTCCCCAGTTCCCGCCCAACAAAGACGCAGCAGGCTATTGCTCCGTTCTCCAGCCATTCCCGCGCATCGGACCCACAGGAGCGAAACTCGAGACCCTGAGCCTCCAACTCGTCGGCCTCACCATTGGAGGAGACTACCTTGAAGCTAACGCCAGCGACGCGGGGCCTGAACTCGGCTTCGTTCAGCCTGCCGATGTCCTCCAGGGAGTCCACATAGACATAGTAGACTCGGTACTCGGCGAAGCAGTATGCGAGAAAGCGAAATCCGCGCCCGATTAGAGAGGCCAACCCTTCGGTGTGGTAGACATGCTCGGCACTTCTGCACAGGTTAGCCATTCGGCTCATTCGACTGCCTCACTGCCTCCTGTCCCTGCAGGTTCAGTGGCTTCTCCTTCCACGATTCCCACCACAGAAGCCGGACGTAGCGGCCCTCGGCGTAGAAAGTCTGTTTGAACTTCACCATCATGCTCTGTGTAGCGGCGTTCTTCTTCGTCATAGCCGTGCGCACAACCTCCACCCCTCTCTCCCTCAACAACCTGCGTCCAACGAGCATCCCGTGAAGGCCGAGTCGCATGCGCCTGTATCTCGGGTCGGTCCAGGTCGCCCCCCGGTATCCCTCGTTCTTGGAGAAGTCGATCCTGATGGGGAGTTCGTGCAGGGTGCTCATGGCCTCCTGGGTCACCGCAGCCCATCCCACGTGGCCCAGTTCACGCCCAACGAATACGCACGACGCGATGGCTCCCTTGCTGAGCCTTTCCCTGCTATTCAGGGCACAGGAGCGGAACTCGAACCCCTGGGCCTCCAGTTCGTCGGCCTGCTCGTTTGTTGATACTATTCTGACGGTGAAATCATCGACTCGCGGCATGAAGTCCGCTTCGTTCTGCTCTGCGGGGTCATCCGTGCGAGCAACGGACAGATAGTAAGTCTGGTAGTAGAAAAGGTGGCTCAAAAGATAGGCGGCTGCCAAACGCAACAGGGACCACGGACCTTCCGTCTGTTTGATCCTCCTCGCTCTCCTTAGCAGCGCCTTTGCATTCTCCATGAGATGGACGTAGAGTTCGTGCCGACGTATTGTACCACGCCTGGCGCGTGTTCGACAAAGGCTCTCGGGAGCGCGAGCGACATGCGGCGGACACCGCAACAGGCAAGCCAGCAGGGCGCGGGACGATGACTTCCCTGCCGTGCGGCGCGCGCGCGAGCACGCGCAGGCAATAGCCACGCCCTGCCCTAGGGAGCCATGGTACAGGCTGATGGGCCCCCGGACGGTGGGATATCCCCACCCTGTTCTTTCAGTCACTTGAATAGGGCTCTTTGAGCTCGATGCCGAAACACTGGTTCAGCACCTGCATGTTGTGCCGGTCCTTGTCATCCGGCTCGTATCCGTAGTGGCATTCCGCCAGCACTTCGGCGGTGAGGCACCTGACCATCTGCCCGCCCACCTCGCCTGTCCCGGCGAAACCCTGAGGAGGATACCTGTATGACCTTCCATGCTGCAGCCTCTGCACTCCGCCACCTTCCCCATCGAAGGTGACTGTGTGGAAGTCGATGGTGCGGCCTTCCCCATCCTCCATGGCTAGTCGCGTCGGCAACTCGTCTTCCGAAACTGCGAAACCTCGTTTTTCCAGTACGTGTTTCAATGTCTCCACCTGGCTGAGGTCGACGACAACATCCAGGTCCTCGTGTTGGCGGGTCTGTCTTCCCGCCAGGGCATCGACCGCCCAGCCTCCATCCAACCACACGTCTACACCTGCTCCTTCGAGAATGGCAACAATCTCAAGTACATCCGCAGCGGTGGTCACCTTCTCATCCATGCGAGCATTGTAGCACTGCCTGCAATCCACCGGAAACGGAGTCCCGCCGACCGCTGTTGCCCCGCGTGTGATGAGCGGAGACCCAGGCGCTGCACCTGATGCCTTGGCCACACTTGACTTTGGCGATGGCGCTCCTATACCCTTCACCACAGCCGACACCCTGGCTTGGCGACGCGGGTGCCTCAGCCAATGGCCCACGGGGAGAAGGGGGTGCAGGATGACTGATTCCCAGGCCGCCGACAGCAGGGCCGGATTCCACCGCGACCAGTACGTCCAGCGCATCAACTCCGTCATCGACTACATCGACGTCAACATCGACGGAGACCTCTCGCTCTACAACCTCGCCAGCGTGGCCGGGTTCTCCCCATTCCATTTTCACCGCATATTTCACGCCATGGTCGGCGAGACCCTCAACCAGTTCAGACAGCGTATACGCATCGAACGGGCGGCCATGCAGCTTATCAACAACCCGACGAAATCCATCACGGAGATAGCCGTGGACTGCGGCTTCTCCGGCTCAGCCGCATTCGCCAGGGCGTTCAGAGAGGCCTTCGCGATGAGCGCCAGCCAGTGGCGCTCCGGCGGCCACCGCAAGCATCGCAACGCACGCAAAACGGACAGCAATGCAGGTCAAAGGCGCAGCAAGATCAAGATAGACTCCGACACGTTCACCTTCTATATTGACGGCGAGACTCAGAACCTAGTATGGAGGATGAAGGTGAAAGACGGGAATCCAATCCAGATTGAAGTGAAAGACTTGCCGGAACTGCACGTGGCCTACGTCCGCCACACCGGCCCCTACCAGGGAGACTCCCAGCTCTTCGGCAATCTCTTTGAGAGGCTGATGACGTGGGCCGGGCCCAGGGGCCTGCTTCGCTTCCCCGAGACTATGGTGCTGTGTGTGTACCACGATGACCCCGACATCACCGAAGCGGACAAGCTAAGGGTGAGCGCCTGTATCACCGTCCCCGAGGATACAGCGGTGGATGGGCAGGTCGGCAAAATGACCGTCGCCGGCGGCAAGTTCGCTGTGGCACGGTTCGAACTCGGCCCCGACGAATACGGGGAAGCGTGGGACTTCGTCTTCGGCAGGTGGCTCCCCCAGAGCGGGTACCAGCCCGATGACCGTCTGTGCTACGAGCTATATCACGGCGGCCCGGGCGACCACCCCGAAGGCAAGCACGTCGTCGACATCTGCGTACCGGTCAGACCGCTCTAGATTGCGCGGCTCCACAGCAAGAAGGGCGAGAGCATCTGTCTCGCCCTTCCGCCGCCTTGGCCTGGCCCCACGCACGGCCTCAGGCCAGGAACAGACGCCTCACACACGTGCCGCACCTACCGCCGACAAGCAGCCGTGCCCTCTCCCCTACGTCTCCTCGCAGCACAGCCCTCGCCCAGCACGCGCCGCGCTACCAGGGTTGGCACCTCACGACTCCGCACCGCCGCGGCCCTTGCTGCTCTCAATCCACAGCAACGGCACACCCCATGAGCCAGCCCGTGCGAGCTAGCGAGAGCGTTCGCTAGCTATCGCTTGTCCCAGATTGCCATCACGGCCCTGAGGACGTCTCACTGTATGCTGCCGGTCTTGACAATAATAGAATAGTTGTTCTATACTTAGAATGAACGTTCGTTTTATAGACTGAATGTTCGATTTATTGCCAGGAGGCCATAGTGCCACAAGTAAAGGAAGCATACCGCGAAGCTCGCCGCAAGCAGATCATAGATGCGGCGTATCGCTGTTTCGCCGAGAAGGGATTCCAGAAGGCGACCATGAGGGACATCTGCAAAGAGGCCAACCTCAGCGTGGGCGCGGTCTACAACTACTTCCGCAGCAAGGACGACATCATTGCCGCCAGCGGAGAGGAAGACCAGAAGCGCATCACGACCATGATATCGTTGGCCGCGGCGGCCGACGTGGAGGACCCACTGCGTAACCTGATACGGGTCTTCATGCCGTACGCCAATCAACCGCAGATGGCGCGCGATGCTGTTGTCGGCTTCGACCTCTGTTCCCAGTCCAGCCGTGACCCCGAGATTGCCAAGGACTTCCGCCACAGGCTGGACGGGGCTCTCGAAGAGCTGGTGGTACCGGTGAAGCGCCAGCAGGAAAGGGGTGTGCTTGATGCCAAGCTCGATCCCTATGCGGTCGCAACGGTACTGGTCGCTCTGTATCAGGGCTTTCGGTACCTGCGGGTGTTCTATCCCGAGATCGACATGGACAGCTTCTGCACCGTATGCCAGGCAATGGTGCGCGGCATACTGACAGTGAAAGGCGACGACCCCAGCGAGGTGTAAGAGCAGCACCACCAAGAGATGGTTGCTGACCTGATTGAACCGATGGTTCATCGGTTGAGGAGGGACGAAATGGACAGAATCGACGACAGGCTACGTGGAGGCAAGATGCCCAGGAACACCGTTGGCGACGCCCGGCACAGGGTGACCGTCATCCGCCCGCGCGGCGGCGATGGCCGAGGCTCCGTGTCGGAGGCAGTGTATTCGAATGAGATGCTGAGAACCAGTCCCCGGAGAATGGAGAAACGGCGAGTCGAGGAGGGCGCGATGAAGCACTTCTTCAAGTCTTTCTTCCTTACCGTATCTGGCGACATCAACGAGATCTGCTAGAGCGTTGGCCACGACCAACCTGGTGTGAGCCACCGCTCGCTAGGAGGCAACGACCCCGGAGAGACCTGAGAACAGCGCAGCCGTAGAGCCCATTGGCGACCCGGTTGAAACGATGGTTTATCCGTTGAGGAGGGATGAAATGGATAGGATTGAGGAGAGGCTACGTGAGGACGAGCAGCCGGACAACACCGTCAACGACGCCCGGCGCACCGCGACCGCCGTCCGCAAGCGCGGCGGCAATGGCGGGGGATCCGTATCGCAGACGGCACCTTCGGTTGAGAAACTGCAGACCACGGTCGGGAGAGCGGAGCCGGAGCGAGGCCACGAGGGCGCGATGAAGCGCTTCTTCAAGGCCGTCTTCCTCAACGTATCCGGCGATATCAACGAGATCTGCTAGTGCGCCGGCCAGAACAAGCACAGCGACAGGCACAGCCTTGTCAATGGAAGCGGGCCGGCTCTCTCGGAGAGAGAAGGCTACTCACAAAGGAAGGGATTGTACTGGCGCTCGGTGGCGATAGTGGTCTCCGGTCCGTGACCGGGCAGGACGACGGTGTCATCGGGCAAGGTCATTAGCTTGTCCTTGATGCTGTCCATCAGCGTACGGTAGCTGCAACCGGGGAAGTCGGTCCTGCCGATGCCGAAATTGAACAGTGTATCCCCACTGAAT
>CAYTKL010000082.1:0-8015 GCA_964438305.1 uncultured Dehalococcoidales bacterium
CCTCAACAGGGGTGCCCATAGTACGACCGTCGATTGCCTGTCGTCAAGGATTGCGATGGGCCGGCCGCCGCCGTTACCGCCGGCATGCGCGTGTCGTTGTGGTATACTCGTTTTCCCAGCCGCACGCGGACGCATAGTGTTATCGCACTGTGACGACATTCCTGAACTGCATGGCTGATGAAGCCGGTGGAAGACCCCAGAGTCAGAGAAGCGCTGCTGTACCACAGGCTTGCCGGTGGGCAAGCCGTCTGCAACACCTGTGAGAGGCACTGCAAGATGGGCCAGGACGAGGTGGGATACTGCAAGACGAGGAAGAACACCGGCGGCAGGCTCCACAGCCTGGTGTACGGAGACCTTACCTCCCTCAGCGCCAACCCCATCGAGAAGAAGCCGCTCTTCCACTTCTGGCCGGGCAGCCGGGCATTGACCGCGGGAACGTGGTCGTGCAACTTCGATTGCCCGTGGTGCCAGAACGAGGACATAAGCAAGCATCCGGAGAACGTCGGTAAGGGTCGCTACGTGAGCCCGGAGGACTTCGTGTGGGCGGTGGAGCACTACGGGCTGCAAGGCACGTCCATCTCGTTCAACGAGCCTACCCTGCTGCTGGAGTACTCGCTGGACGTGTTTGCCCTGGCGAAGGAGAGGGGTCTCTACAACACCTACATAACGAACGGCTATATGAGCGCCGAGGCGCTCAAGCTCCTGGTGCAGCATGGCCTGGATGCCATGAACATCGACATAAAGGGCGATGGGGAGACGGTACGCCGCTACTGCGGGGCCGACGTGGAGAAGGTGTGGAAGAACGCGACGACAGCCAGGGAGAACGGCGTTTGGCTTGAGCTCACTACTCTGGTGATACCGGGCGTCAACGACGGTGCCGACTCGCTGAGGGGCATTGTCCGGAGGATCAGAGATGAGCTGGGGGAGGGGACACCGTGGCACGTGACGCGGTACTACCCCGCATACCGGTTCACCGCGCCGGCCACACCTGTCAGCTCCGTGGAGAGGGCCTGTGAGATTGGCAGGGACGAGGGCTTGCTGTACGTCTACGCCGGCAACGTGCCCGGACATCGCTGTGAGAATACGTACTGTCCCCACTGCGACGAGCTATTGATTGAGCGCAATGTATTTGACATAACGCAGTACAGGATTACGGCGGACGGGACATGCCCAGGCTGCAATGAGACGGTCCCCATTGTGGGTGAGTTCTGCGCGCGCTAGCGTAGCTCTTCACGGGCCGCCTGTCGGGCTACAAGAGCCGTTCGTGGTGAGCTTGTCGAACCATGAACGGCGCGGGGCGCGGTACAAGTGTGGCTGTGCTGAGGGACGGTCCGCCAGCCTTCGCATGCTGTAGTTGCCCCATTCATGGGGCGACCCCGCCTGATGAATCAGGCAACTACGTTCCCCAATGCGCCGCGGTCTGACGGCGCAGGTGCCACAACCATGGCGACCGCTGTTATGGGAGGGGGGCTCTTCGCCCTTCGACAGGCTCAGGGCGAACGGGATGTGCTGGAGTCGTGGCGCAACCGGGTAGCCTGGAGCATCTGCTCCAGGCGGGGTGGGAGCGGATGCTCCCACCTACCCGGTAGGGGAGGGGATCACATTGGCCGGTACGGCGGCAGACGGGTGGTGGCAACACCGCCCAGCCGTTCGTGGTGAGCTTGTCGAACCATGAACGCCGCATAGCGCGGACTGCTTGCGCGGTCTGTTGGTGAAGAACCGCGTGTGGTACCTGGGTGTCTTGCATTCGTGGGTCAAATGGCTGCAGGCGTGGCCGCCGTCTTCGAACTCAGGGTCGCGGCGTTTCAGTGTTCATCGCTTATCCCTCTCAGTGCCGGTCAGTTGGGTATAGGCTTGCTTTGCCTGATTGTCTAGATAGTCACCAAATCCGTCCAGTGTCTCGATCTCCGGTGACCGTTTGAACAATTCCGTGTACTTCTTGTTGAGATAGTCGGTTTGCTTCTCCTTCTGGTCGTTTCGACACTTGTCCACCACTTCGATACGGGCATTGGTGTCGAGTGAGTCCTGGAACAACTCAATGATATGTTTGTCGTATCCGGGAAACGAGTATCCGACAACTGTAACGCGATCGGCGGCCCTCAAATGGTCTTTGGCCACATCCCGCAGAGCATTCATGTTCGGCCCGTGTCTGTCGTGTGGAACACGAATGAACGGTGTCACTATTCCGGCGCATTTCCTATTGGCACACACCTTGCCCTCGTAGAACGTCCTGTGCATAAAGGGATAATACAGGTGGAGCCTCCCACAACCCTCACACATACCCCACTCCAATGAGCCGTTTAACTTGATCAAGGCAATTGGGTTGCTGTGCCTATAAGACTCCGCTCGGCTGTGATCGATCCAGTCGAAGTCAATCAGGTAATCGTAGTACAAGTCGGTGTCCAAGTCTTCGTGCAACATGCAATCGAAGTTCAGTGATATTATCGAAATGCTCCCGGGCGGCTTGGGCTTCACGATTTCTTTCGCGAACCTCTTGTACAGTGTGTTTGGCGCATTGAAACTTGCTTCTGCTATGTGCTCGAATATCAGATGCTTGACTAGTCTCGCCCCCTCTTCGTTGTCCTCTTTGCGCAGAAGGTCAAGCATCTCATCGACAAAGTGTTTCTTCAGCAGTCTTCCATGCATATCGAGAACCTTCCATCCTCTATTCTGCCATTCCCCGGGCAGCCATGCCAATTCTGCATAGAGCGACGCCGCCAACAGAATGAACTTACTGAACTTGGAGAAGTCGACGTTCTCTTGGGTTTGATCCGGTTTGCCGCCGATGTCGCGCAAGAGGTGAGCGCAGTCGCGGTGGTAGTCCCAAACTAGGTCTTTTCCCAAGGGAGTATTGGCGGACCTATGTGACGCGGATGCTCCGGCGCCTAGGACAAACACATGTCTCCCGTAGTCTCGCATTTGGCCTCGCAGTTACGTGATTCGCGGCTATGATCGCAAACACTTGTCTGCTTGCTTCCGCCCGCCGCTGGTGACCGCGGCATCGCTTTGTCAACCTGTGCCGTCAGGGCGGTGGCGTGGTCAACCGCCAGGGTGACCTTGTCCGATGGCAACATATTAGCCACACTTGCGTGTCTCGTCAACGACCTGCCGAAGGCCAGACCACTCTGGACGCCGCCTGGGACGCAAGGTGTAGGGGCGTTCAATTGAACGCCCCTACCCAGGGATGGGCTGGGGCGGGTCTGACACAACCCGGCACACGATTGCGGCTGACCTGTCGGTTTGGAAGTGCCTTCACATGCTGTAGTTGCCCCATTGATGGGGCGGCGCCGCCTGATGAATCAGGCAACTACGTTCCCCAATGGGCTGTGGCCCCAGGGCGGAGATGCGGCAGACATGGCAACCTTTGTTGTGGGGTGGGGACCCTTCGCCCTTCGACCGGCTCAGGGCGAACGGGAAGGGCTGGAGTCGTGGCGGAAGTGGGTAGCCTGGAGCATCCGCTCCAGGTGGGGTGGGAGCGGATGCTCCCACCTACCCGGTAGGGGAGGGGACGGGCGTGGCGTGCACAACGCCGCCGGTAGGTGATATGATGGACCTGAGCCTGGAACAAAGGGGGGCAAATGAGAGACGAGCTAGACCATGCCGACGAGGACTTCGCCCTTCTCGACCGTCCCGAGGTCCTGCGATTCGTCTTCTACCCCAGGAAGGATATGTTCGCGCGGCCGACGGTGGAGAATGCGACGGCACACATGATACCGGTGGACGAAGGAGTCTCTATCTCCTGCCGCTTCTACCTCGCCGACAGGAAGGCGCCCAACATCCTCTACTTCCACGGCAACGGGGAGGTGGCCAGTGACTATGACCACATCGCCCCCGTCTTCACTCAGATAGGGATAAACCTCTTCGTGGCTGACTACCGGGGATACGGCTCCAGTGGGGGAACGCCGACATTCGCCTCGATGATGAAGGACCCTCATCCCCTCTTCGACGGCTTCAAGAGCGTGCTGCGGCAGAACAAGTGCAAAGGGCGTCTCTTCGTCATGGGTCGCTCCCTGGGGAGCGCCCCGGCCGTTGAGCTTGCCTTCAACTATCAGGACCAGATTCGCGGGCTGATAATAGAAAGCGGCTTCGCCAGCGTCGGCAGGCTCATCGACCTGCTGAGCGTACCCTCGGAGAGGATGGCCTCCCTGCGGGCAAAGCTGTCTTTCAATGTTGACCGGGTGCCGGAAATCACCATCCCCACTTTGATAATCCACGGAGAGTATGATAGCCTGATTCCCCTGCAGCATGGCGTTGACCTCTACGAGAACTCCGGCGCCCAGTACAAGCGAATGCTGGTTATCCCGGGGGCCACACACAATGACATCTTCCTGGTGGGCATGGAAGCCTACCTCAGCGCATTGAAGGAGTTCGTGACGGCTCACGGCTGAATGGCCTCTGCACAGGAGGCTGGCGAGTCCGGGGGTGTGAGGAATGGGTGGAATAATCAGGCATCACAGACCGGAGTTGAACCGACCGTATCTGGTGGCTGGCTTCGAAGGCTGGCCCGACGCGGGAAGGGTCTCCAGCGGGGTCGTTGGATACCTGAGGGACAAGCTGAATGCGCGGAAATGTGCCGAGGTCAAGCCGGACGACTTCTACATATTCCAGGCCCCGGGAGTGGAGGGGCTGCGCCCCACCGCCTCGATAGAGGAGGGCCTGGTAAGGCAACTGGACATGCCCTCCGCGTGCTTCTGGGCCTGGCACGATGACCGGGTGGAGCATGACGTGGTCCTGCTGCTCGGTGTGGAACCACACCTGAGATGGAACGAGTTTGCTGGTTCCGTGCTCGACTTCGCCGAGGAACTGGGGGTGGAGCGCCTGTTCACCGTTGGAGGGGTACACAACTGGGTTCCCCACACGATAGAGCCGGTAGTGTCCATCGTGGCCAATGACCCGGAGCTTGCACGTGAGCTTGGCAGGCATGGCACGGACAGCACGACGTACGAAGGCCCGTCAAGCGTACATACGCTCCTGCTTCTCTCAGCGGGCAATCGAGGTCTGAAGGGGGCCAGCCTGTGGGGCCATGCCCCGTTCTACATTCGGGTGCCGAACACCAAGGTGTGCTACGGCGTGCTCAAGGTCCTCAGCGAGACGATGCGGATTGACTTCGACCTGGGTGAAATCAGGGAGGCCGCCGAGGAACTGGATGAGCAGGTGAACAGCGCAATGGAGCAGAAACCGGAGCTGAAGGAATACGTGAGGAGGCTGGAGGAGCAGTACAGTATTGGCGGCAGATACGACGAACCGCTGGGGCAGGACGTTATTCGTGAGGTTGAGGACTTCCTGCGGGGGAGCAAGGACGGCGAGGAGTAGGACTCGCTTCTCACGACGCGGGTTCGTGGCAGTCTACGGTTCGAGGTGAAGACATGGAGAAGCAGGGCACAGAGGCGGTGGTGAACCAGGCGAGGCTGGCTCTGGTACAGGGCGACATCACCCGGCAGACAACGGACGCCATTGTCAATGCAGCCAACTCCGGGTTGATGGGTGGTGGTGGTGTGGATGGCGCTATCCATCGTGCCGGAGGCCCGGCTATCCTGGAGGAGTGCAAACAGATTGTCGCCAGGCAGGGGCGCTTGCCGACCGGCAAGGCGGTGATAACCACGGGCGGGAATCTCAAGGCGAAATACGTGATCCACACGGTCGGCCCTGTGTGGCGCGGCGGCGCCAGCGGCGAGCCGGGACTGCTGGCCAGCGCCTATAGCGAGAGCCTGAAGCTCGCCGCCGAGAACGGTCTGAGCACTGTGTCGTTCCCTTCGATAAGCACCGGCGTGTATGGCTATCCGGTTGACGAAGCGGCGGAGGTGGCTCTGGCGGCGGTGATTGCCTTCCTTCAGGGTGCAACGTCCGTCAAGGAAGTCTACTTCGTTCTCTTCGACGGCGGGACCTATGCCAGCTACCAGCGGGCTCTGGCGAAGCTGGTGCCCGGGACGTAGACTGCGCTACAGCTTACTCAGTATCTCCGCCACTTTGAGCGCTGTGCCCCCCGCTATGCGGGCGCATTTCTCATGTGCCTCGGCAGAATCAGGTCCGAGGAACCGCGCTGCCACCTCGTGCAAGTCGAACCAGTTGACCCCGGTGATCTCGGAGCAGAGGGTGCTCTTGTAGGTAGGTTTGAACCACTGGGCCAGCTCCTGGCACGGCCCGAAGGCTGGCAGCATCGCCCCCATGCCATCTTCAAGCCTGTCCCGCCCCAACCGGCCGCCGATGAGTATCAGGCCTGTCGTCAGTGCGCCGCAGGTAAGTCCGGAGAAACCTCCGCCCTGCAGAGTGCCCAGTGCCTTGAACCAGAAGCTGTCTTCGAATCCCAGGACCTCTTGATAAGCCTGCAGTATCGACTGAGAGCAGCCAAAGGACTTCACGAAGTTGTCGTATGCCAGCTCGGCGACTCGCTCTCGATTCGCCTCGGAGCTGAATATCTCTCTGGTCTTCTCCTCGAAGACCGTGGCGAAATCGGCCGTCACTTCCGGTTCCTCCTTGTTCATGTGCTGCCCGGGGCTTTCGCAGGACACGCCGCTGCGGACAAGAGAGGGTTAGCTACAACAGAAGCGCGGTTCGCTGCGACGGCGGGCCGCCCGCCCGGGCAACCGCGTTCAAGCACGAAGCTGAATCCGGCCCGGCGAGACCCCTGCCCCCGCCGCGAGGCGCAGGCTTGCCGGGAAGGGAAAGCACTGTTGAGCAGCCCGCTACAGGGCGTGCTTCAGCACCACGATCTCCGTGGATGATGGGAGACCGCTCTTGCTGAACTCGGCCTCCGTGGCGTCCAGCCTCTTCACGTCCGCCTTCCCCTTCAGGAAATCGTCAACTCCCGCTATGGGGTAGGCGCACTTCTCGGTGCTGTAGTGCATAGGTATGACGACGCGAGGCTGCAGCTTCTCAACGATATCAGTGGCTACCGCTGCGTCTATGGTGAAAAAGCCGCCGACCGGGGTCATGAGAATGTCGAGGTCACCAATCTCGGCCGCCTGCTCGTCGCTGAGCCGATGCCCCAGGTCGCCCAGGTGGCATAGGTTGACACCATCCACGGCGAAGCAGAAGATGGTATTCGGTCCTCTTTCGCTACCCTGCGTCTCGTCGTGGTAGGAGGCTATCCCCTTGAATTGTATTCCCTTGGCCTCTTGAACGCCGGCGCCCTTCACGACCTGGGGGTTTCCGGAGACTGCAGCGGCGTTATTGTGGTCGCCGTGGTCGTGGCTCACCGTGACAATGTCAGCATTCTCCTTTATGTCCCCGTAGCTGATCCCCATTCCTGTGGCATAGGGATCCGTGATGATTCTCGTTCCCTCTTCGGATGTAATCAGAAAAGATGCGTGACCAAGCCACTTAACTTTCATGCTTTCCTTTCTCCTTCTCCTTTCGCGCAAAAGAAATTGTGCTATGCCCGGGCCAGTGAGAGTGCCAGGTTGACCAGAGTCCTCGTGGCCATGCCTGTCGCCCCCTTCACCAGAAACCTCTTGTCCTTGCCGGCGCGGTCGGTACCGGCGATGTCCAGATGGACCCACGGCGTTTCCCCGACGAACTCGGCGAGGAACTGTGCCGCGGTAACGGCTCCTCCCCACCGGCCGCCGGTGTTCTTGATGTCAGCGACGTCGCTCTTGTTCAGCTCCTTGTAGTCGTCATCCATCGGCATCTGCCAGATGCGTTCTCCAGACTCATCCCCGGCCTTGATCACCTTCTCCACCAGCTCCTGGTCATTGGTGAAGGCGCCGGAACACACATCGCCCAGGGCGACGTGGATGGCTCCGGTAAGGGTGGCCACATCAACCAGGGGGGAAAGCTTCAGTGTGCCAGCGTAGCTGAGGGCATCGGCGAGAATAAGCCGCCCCTCGGCGTCCGTGTTCACGATTTCGATAGTCTTGCCGTTCATCGCCTTGAGGATATCTCCCGGCTTCACGGCTGCACCGTCGGGCAGGTTCTCCGTTGCCGGGACGAGCGCGGTAACATTGATCTTGGGTTTCAACTGGGCAATGGCAGCCATGGCGGCGGGGGAAATCAACTTCGACAGCGACACCACCACA
>CAYTKL010000083.1:0-3163 GCA_964438305.1 uncultured Dehalococcoidales bacterium
GAGGGAGCGATGCGGATGGTAGCGGGCACAGCGCGCAGTATGGGGATCGAGGTGGAATAATGGCGCACCGTGGAAAGAAGTATCAGGACGCAGTCGGACTTATCGACCGCGCTAAGGAGTATGACCCAAAGGAGGCTATTGGACTGGCAAAGCAGGCATCCTACACCAAGTTTGATGAAACCGTAGAGCTTCACCTCAATATGGGTGTGGACCCCCGTCACGCCGACCAGCAGGTCAGGGGGGTCGCCAGCCTTCCTCACGGCCTGGGCAAGGAGGTAAGAGTCCTTGTCTTCACCCAGGGTGAAGGGGTCAAGAGCGCCGAGGATGGGGGGGCCGACTTCGTCGGCAGCGACGATGTGGTCAAGAAGATCGAGGACGGATGGCTCGATTTCGATATCGCCATCGCCACCCCGGACGTGATGTCGAAGGTCTCCAAGCTTGGCAAGATCCTCGGCCGCCGCGGCCTCATGCCCAATCCGAAATCAGGGACCATTGTTCAATCACAGGACCTGCCCAAGGCCATCGCCGATGCACGTGCCGGCCGCGTTGATTTCAGGGTGGACAAGACGGCAGTCATTCACCTCCCCGTGGGCAAGGTGAGCTTCGATGAGGACAGACTGCTGGAGAATATGGCCGCACTTGTCGACGCGGTCATTCGGGCCAAGCCGAGCGGTGCCAAGGGTCAGTACATCAAAAGCGCAGCCCTGACCACCTCAATGGGGCCGGGGATAAAGCTGGACGTCAAGGCAACCCAGGAGCTTCGTGCTTCCTAGGTGCAAGTAGCTTAATATCGGGATAAGCGCCATAGACAGCGGGTGCCCTAGTGGCTTAATCTGATGCCCGCCGAGGCAAGATGCGGAGTCCTTGTGTCTATGGCACAAGGACTTTGTTAGTTAATGGAGGTAGGTATGCGGATTGATGAGAAGAAGGAGGTGGTCGAGCAACTGGCCGACAGGCTCGCTCGCTGCAACATCGCCATCACCACGGACTATCGAGGGATACCAGTAGCCGAGATGACCGACCTGCGCCGACGTCTGCGGCAGAGGGACATTGAGTTCCGTGTGGTGAAGAACACCCTGATTGGCTTTGCCGCGGAGAAGGCAGGCAAGACTGACTTCGTCAGCGTTGTCGAGGGCCCTACAGCCGTCGCCTTCGGTTACGGCGATGTCGTCGACCCGGCCAAGGCGCTGGTGGAGTACATTCGCTCCTCTGGAAGCGTGCTCAAAATCAGGGGAGCGCTGGTTGGCGAAAGGGCAATCAGCGCCGCGGATGTGACGAGCCTGGCCACCATGCCTCCCAAGGAGGTGCTCGTCGCCAAGCTGCTGGGTGGAATGAAAGGACCGATCGTGGGCCTGGTCAACGTGCTCAGCGCAAACTTGTCAGGCCTAGTCTACATACTTGACGCCAGAATGAGACAACTCGAAGGAGGAAGCAGTGACTGAAGAAGCAATCACCACCGAAGCGGAGGAAGCAGCACAGCCGGAGGAGAAACCGGAGAAGAAGGCTGCCGCCAAGCGCGCCCCCGCCAAGCGCACCACAGGCAAGGAATCGAAGACCCTGACCAAACAGGAACTCATCGACGCTATCAAGAACATGACCGTGCTTGAGCTCAATGAGCTGGTCAAAGCACTGGAGGAGGAGTTCGGCGTTAGTGCCGCAGCGCCGGCCGCCGTTGCTGCGCCCGGTGCCGCTGCCGCCGCTCCGGCGGAGGCCGCAGAGGAGGAAGAGGAGCAGACGGAATTCACCGTCGTCCTCAAGGAGGTTGGCCCCAACAAGATCAACGTTATCAAGACGGTTCGCGAAGTGTCGGGGCTGGGGTTGAAGGAATCCAAGGACCTGGTGGAGAGCGCCCCGGCTCCGGTAAGGGAAGGCGTCACCAAAGACGAGTCAGCGACAATGAAGGAGAAACTCGAGGCCGCTGGTGCCACCGTTGAGATAAAGTAACCTGCACGCGCGAGGCCATGGTCGAGTACCATCCCCGGATAAAGGAGCTGCCGGCGCAGGAGCGGCCCAGAGAGCGACTCAGGGGCAGTGGTGCATCTTCGCTGTCAACCAGCGAACTCCTGGCGATCGTTCTTCGGACGGGCATGCCCTCGGAGAACGCGCTTGCCTTCGCCACCAGGGTGCTCACCAGGTTTGGCGGGCTTGCCGGCCTCGCCAGAGCGAGTTTCGGCGAACTCTGCGCCGAGCCAGGTATGGGTGAAGCCAAGACATCTCAGCTCAAGGCCGCACTGGAGTTGGGGCGACGCCTTGTCTCTGCCGGGCCAACTGAGAGAACGACGGTCCGTTCGCCTCAGGATGTAGCCAATCTGTTGATGGCCGAGATGGCGTACCTCGACCAGGAGCAGCTCAGAGTGGTGCTGCTCAACACCAAGAACCAGGTGATTGCCATTCCCGAGGTCTACAGGGGCAATGTGAGCAGCTCAGTAGTCCGCGCCAGCGAGGTCTTCCGCGAAGCGGTGAGAGAGAACTGCCCTGCTGTCATAGTGGTTCACAACCACCCGTCAGGCGATCCGGCTCCCAGTCCTGAGGACATCAAGGTAACGCAACAGATTGTGGATGCCGGCAAGACGCTCGACATCGAGGTTCTGGACCACATCATCATCGGCCGCCACAGCTTCGTCAGTCTCAAGGAGAAGGGGGAAGGCTTCTCGTAGCTTGACCGTGCCTCACGGTTGCACGGTACAGAGGTATATGATATAGTAGGAATGGCTTTCCGGTGGTTAGAGCGGGGTTGACCCACCCGTTCCCATCCCGAACACGGAAGTGAAATACCCCAGCGCAGACGATACTGCCCCGGCAACGGGGTGCGGAAAATATGCCACTGCCGGAAAGCCTTTTTAGCCTGGTCATCGCCGAAGGGCACGACACACGCCTGTATCTTTCCTTTTCGACGTTGGTATGATATAATACAAGTTGCTGATTCCTGTTGTTTCTCAAGGAGGACGATGTCTAGTCGATTTGAGAAATTCACTGAAAGAGCCCGCAAGGTGCTCACCCTCGCTCAGGAGGAAGCGCAGCGTCTCAATCACAATTACATCGGCACTGAACACATACTATTGGGCCTGGTCCGGGAGGGCGATGGTGTTGCCGTCAAGGTCCTGTCCAATCTGGGAGCCGATCCGGACAAAGTGCGTGGCGCTGTCGAGTTCATCATCGGGCG
>CAYTKL010000083.1:3173-7807 GCA_964438305.1 uncultured Dehalococcoidales bacterium
GAAGCCCAGCACCGGCAGTGCCGGTCTCACCTCCAGAGCCAAGCGGGTCATTGAACTCGCCGTCGACGAGGCGCGCCGGCTCAACCACAACTACATAGGCACAGAGCACCTGCTGCTTGGGCTTCTGCGTGAGGCTGAAGGGGCTGCGGCTAACGTCCTGGAAAGCCTTGGCGTCAACTTGGACAAAGCCAGGGCGGAGACGTTGCGCATTCTCAGCGAGATGATGCCCCAGGCCCGCGGCAGCGGTCGCTCCACCTCCAAGACCCCCACTCTGGATCAACTGAGCGTCGACCTCACCGGGATGGCGCGTGCCGACAAGCTGGACCCCATCATCGGCCGCCACAAAGAGATTGAGCGCGTTATTCAGATACTCAGCCGCCGCACCAAGAACAACCCCTGCCTCATCGGCGAACCCGGTGTGGGCAAGACAGCTATTGTAGAGGGCTTGGCCCACCGCATCGTCGCCGGCGATATCCCCGAGACCTTGCGTGACAAGCGGTTGCTCACCCTTGACATGGGCGCCCTGGTCGCCGGCACCAAGTACCGCGGCGAGTTTGAGGAGCGGTTGAAGAAGGTCATCGACGAGATAAAGACCTCGGGCAACTGCATGCTCTTCATCGACGAGATGCACACCATTGTCGGCGCCGGCGCCGCCGAAGGAGCCATCGACGCATCCAGCATACTGAAGCCTCCGCTGGCACGAGGTGAGCTGCAGTGCATCGGGGCGACCACCGCCGATGAGTACCGAAAGCACGTAGAGAAAGACCCCGCGCTGGAACGGAGGTTCCAGCCGATAGTGGTTGACGAGCCCAGCCTCGAGCAGACCATCGGTATCTTGCACGGCATCAGGAGCCGATACGAAGACCATCACCAGTTGAAGATAAGCGACGACGCCATAGATGCCGCGGTGTCGCTGGCGTCACGATACATCCCCGACCGCTTTCTCCCTGACAAGGCCATCGACCTGGTCGATGAGGCCTCCTCTCGGGTACGGATCAAGGACTACTCCACGCCGGAGAGCCTGAGAGATGCTGACCAGGACCTCGAGTCATTGCGCAAGGACAAAGAGGCCGCAATCGCATCCCAGCAGTACGACTACGCCGCGGAGCTGAGGGAGCGAGAGTTGGCGTTGGCGGCCAAGACGAAGAAGATTCGCGACCAATGGGTCGAAGAGCAACAGAAGGTTGAGAAGGTAGTCAGCGCCGAGGATATCGCCCAGGTCCTCAGCATGTGGACCGGCATCCCCGTAACCAGCCTGGCCAGGGATGAGACCACCCGTCTCCTCAAGATGGAAGAGGTACTGCATCACCACATCATCGCTCAAGACGAGGCGATCAACATCATCTCCAAGGCAGTCAGGCGGGCTCGGGCCGGCTTCAAGGACCCGAGACGTCCCATTGGCAGTTTCATCTTCCTTGGCCCCACCGGCGTGGGCAAGACGGAGCTGGTACGGGTGCTCTCCGATTTCCTGTTCGGCAGCAGAGACGCGTTGATCCGTCTCGATATGTCCGAGTTCATGGAGAGGCATGCCGTGGCGCGCCTTGTTGGCGCTCCTCCAGGGTACGTCGGGTACGACGAGGGCGGGCAACTCACCGAGGCGGTGAGACGAAAGGGCTACTCGGCAATCCTGCTCGATGAGATCGAGAAGGCGCACCCCGACGTGTTCAACATGCTGCTCCAGGTCTTCGACGACGGCCACCTCACCGATGCCAAGGGACGCAGAGTGGACTTCCGCAATACCATTATCGTGATGACCAGCAACATCGGTGCTGAGTTGATCAAGAGAGACACCACCCTGGGCTTTGCCGTCAAGGTTGACGACGCAACGGACCAGCAGAAGTCATACGAGAACATGAAGGAGAAGGTGCTCGGGGAGATGAAGAGGTTCTTCCGACCCGAGTTCCTCAACCGCATTGACGGCGTGGTGGTATTCCACGCGCTGAACAAAGACCACATCAGACACATCGTGGACCTGATGTTGCGCGAGGTCTGGAAAGAGCTCGCCGAGAAGACAGTGAAGCTCGAAGTCACCGACGCTGCCAAGGACCTCCTTGGCGAGAAGGGCTTCGACCCGGTCTTCGGAGCGAGGCCGCTGCGACGTACCATTCAGGATATGGTGGAGGACCCGCTCTCTGAGGCGCTTCTGCGCGGGGACTTCCAGCCCGGGGACACTGTGCTTCTGGACACCGAGGACGACAAGATCGTCATCCGCACGCTCGCCATGGCACAATCCCCCGTGTAGACCCTGTTGCCGCTGCAGCGCACCTTGAGTCAAGGAGCTTGACGGCTTTTAGCCTGATTCCGTGGAAGGCCGCCAAGCTCTTTTCTTATTCCATTTCCGAGGGGGTAAGCAATGGAGACCAAATTCGACCCAAAGAAGACCGCCCTTCTGGTCATTGACATGCAGAATGACCTTACCAAGGCGGGACCAGACTTCTTCGCCTCGCTGTACGAGATGGTTCGCTCGAACCGGGTCATCGAGAACTTCACCAAGATGGTGAAGGGAGCACGGGAGAAAGGACTTCCCATCGTCCACATCAAGACAGTGCACCGAGAGGACAATGCGGATGTCGTCCCCACGGTAACCGACTTCATGCTCCAGGGGCTGGCGCCCAGTCAGATGGCCCCCATTCTGGTCGAGGGAACGCCGGGCGCCGACTTCATTGACGAGCTCCGGCCCGCCACTGAGGACTATGTGGTGGCGAAGCGGAGGAGCGGCGCCTTCTTCAATACCGCACTGGACCTCTTCCTCCGCACCCGCGGTATCGACACGCTGCTCGTCGGCGGCGTGGTCACCAATGGCTGTGTCGAGAACACCATTCGCGGCGCACGCGAAAGGGACTTCCACGTTATTGTCCTGAGCGACTGCTGTGCCGCCAACATGGCTCAGGCGCACGATTACGCCATCAAGAACGTATTCCCTGGAATGGCCAGGGTGAGGACTTCGGACGAGGTCCTCGACGCGATGTCATAAGCCGCGCAACGGCGGCCCCACCCGCAAGCGACTGCAGACGATGCGAGGCTGGCTCAGCCTCGCATCATCCGTGAGTGGGCATGGCCGGCCCGTCTGCTTGCCAGCCACCCGCGCCACCCGGCTTCGCCTCTGACCATCAATTGAGCCAGTTACGGGCGGTCGTGTATAATGGCGCATACGGTCAAGTGGAGAGGCCAGCTTGGAGAAGCGTCGTCGTTCCGTTTTTGTTTGCCAGCAGTGCGGCCGCGAGAGCCCAAAATGGCTCGGCCGCTGCCCCGACTGCGAAGGCTGGAACACCTTTGTGGAGACGGTGGTTAGCCCTGTCAGGGGCACTCGCAGCGCATCTCGGGCCCCCTCGACATCCCTTCAGGAGCTGTCAACGGTGTCAGGAGAGGAAGCGCCGCGACTCACCCTATCCCTGGCCGAGTGCAATCGCGTTCTCGGCGGCGGAATTGTGCCCGGCTCGCTGGTACTCGTCGCCGGCGACCCCGGAATCGGGAAATCAACACTGCTCCTTCAGGTATCCGCACTGGTAGCCCAGGGTCAGAAGAAGGTGCTGTATGTGAGCGGCGAGGAATCGCCCCGACAGGTGAAGCTGCGAGCCACCCGCCTCGGCGTGGACGGCCGCTGGCTCTTCATTCTCCCCGAGACGAACATGGACGCCATTCTCGAGCATCTCGATCTCGCCTCCCCCGACATGGTGGTGCTCGATTCCATCCAGACAGCCTATATCGACGAACTGGGCTCAGCGCCGGGGAGCGTAGGCCAGATTCGTGAGTGCACCATGAAGTTGATGCGGTGGGCGAAGCAGGCCAACGTCCCCGTTCTGCTTGCCGGGCATGTCACCAAGGACGGGGCCATCGCCGGGCCGCGTGTCCTGGAGCACATTGTCGACGCCGTACTCTACCTGGAGGGGGAACCTTTCAGCACCTACAGGCTGCTCAGAGGTGTGAAGAACCGCTTCGGCTCCACCAATGAGGTGGGTATCTTCGAGATGAGCGCCACCGGTCTCATGGAGGTCGCAAACCCCTCCGAGGCCTTCCTGTCGCAGCGGCCGGAAGATACCGTCGGCTCCGCTGTCGTGCCCACGCTCGAGGGAACCAGGCCTCTCCTGGTGGAGGTGCAGGCCCTGACCACTGCTACCAGCTTCGGCCTTCCCCGACGGGCCGCCAACGGGGTCGACTTCAATCGCCTTCTCATGATCACCGCCGTCCTCACCAAGCGCGCCGGTCTCGCCCTGGGTAACCAGGACATAATGGTCAACGTGGTCGGCGGACTCAAGGTGAACGAGCCTGCGGCGGACCTGGCAATCGCGCTCGCCATCGCCTCCAGTCTTCGCGGTGCCGCCATCGACCCCAATCTCGTTGCCGTCGGCGAGGTGGGGTTGAGCGGTGAGCTGAGGGCGGTGCCTCACGCGGACAGGAGGCTGGACGAGGCAGCGAGGCTGGGCTTCGGCCGTTGTCTCATCCCCAAGGCGGCCAAGGCAGCCGCCCCCACAGGCATGGGCCTGCTGGAAGCAGCATCGGTTAAGGAAGCGCTAAGGGTGGCACTGGCTGGACATGGAGAGCAAGCTGGCAGAGCTTAGGTCACTGCTGCGCGGGCTGGGGTCCGTTGTCATCGCCTACTCCGGCGGTGTCGACAGCACCCTTCTCGCCGCCGT
>CAYTKL010000084.1:0-7795 GCA_964438305.1 uncultured Dehalococcoidales bacterium
CTCCGCCTTACCGAGAGGATCACCGATCTGGAACAGCAGATGGATGAGATGCAACTGGAACTGAACCGCTACAGGCGGACTCAACTCTAGTTGAAGAAGGACGGAAGACATGAGGCAAGATAGATTCACCGAACAGGCACAGGAGGCACTGGCTCTGTCGCAGCAGCTTGTGCATGAATACAAACACAGCCAGTGGGACGTGGAGCACGTCCTGCTTGCTTTGCTCAGGCTGGAAAAGGGACTGGCCGGCGAGATACTGCGAAAGCTGGGAGCTGACCCTGATGAGGTGCGGAGCCGCGTTGAGGCTGCTCTGGACAAGACGCCTACCATCGCCCATGAAGGAGCGACGTTCTATGCCACGCCGCGCACGGTGCGCCTGCTGGGCAATGCATCGCAGGAGGCGGACCGGTTGAAGGACGAGTTCGTCGGCACTGAGCACATTCTCGTCGCCATGACGCTGGAGCGCGAAGGTGAGGCGGCCCACATCCTGGCCGAATTCGGCATCGACCAGGAGAAGGTGTACCAGGCCCTGCAGGAGATCAGAGGAGGACATCGGGTTACCGACCCCAGGGCGGAGAGCAAGTACGGCGCGCTGGACAAGTACAGTCGCGACCTTACCCATCTGGCTCGCGAGGGCAAGCTGGACCCGGTTATTGGGCGAGAGGACGAGATCAAGCGGGTTATGCAGGTCCTCACCAGGCGCACCAAGAACAACCCGGTGGTCATCGGCGACGCCGGGGTGGGCAAGACCGCCATCGTGGAGGGCCTGGCCCAGAAGATAGTGGCCGATGATGTGCCCGATTCGCTCAGAGGCAAAAGGGTGATCGCGCTTGACATGGGAGCGCTGGTCGCCGGTTCGAAGTTCCGCGGCGAATTCGAGGAGCGCCTCAAGGCGGTGATGGACGAGATCCGCGAGGCTCACGGTGAGATCATTCTATTCATCGACGAGATGCACACCGTAGTGGGAGCCGGGGCCGCCGAAGGCGCCATCGATGCCAGCAATATGCTGAAACCAGCCCTCTCTCGCGGCGAGCTCCAGTGCGTGGGGGCGACGACGCTGGACGAGTACCGGCAGCATATCGAGAAGGACGCCGCTCTGGAGCGGCGGCTGCAGCCGGTCTATGTCGGAGAGCCGAGCGTTGAGGCCACAGTGGAGATACTGCACGGGCTGCGACCCCGCTACGAGGCCCACCACAAGGTGGAGATCACCGACGCGGCCCTCGAAGCCGCTGCCAAGCTGGGCCAGAGGTACATCTCGGAGCGCTTTCTCCCCGACAAGGCGGTCGACCTCATCGACGAAGCCGCCTCCAAGCTCAGGATCGACACAGAGAGCGCCCCAACTGAGGTGAGGCAACTGGAGAAGCAGGTGCAGCAACTGGTCAACGAGGAGGAAGCAGCATCGCAGCGCCGCGAGTATGAGCGCGCCGCCCAACTGAAGGTGGACCGACTCAAGCTTGAGCAGCAATACAATCAAGCGAAGACCAGTTGGCTCCAGGAGAAGAAGATCGACGGCGTGGTCGACGAGGACGAGATCGCCGAGCTGATATCAAAGTGGACCGGCATCCCCGTTTCGCGCATGCTGGAGGAGGAGACGGACAAGCTGGTGCACATGGAGGAGCGCATCCACCAGAGAATCATCGGTCAGGACGAAGCCGTCACCGTGGTATCCGAGGCGATCAGGCGGGCTAGAGCCGGCCTCAAGGACCCCAAGAGACCCATCGGCAGCTTCATCTTCCTCGGACCGACCGGCGTCGGCAAGACGGAGCTTGCCCGCGCGCTGGCCGAGTTCCTCTTCGACGATGAAGAAGCCATGGTGCGGCTTGACATGTCGGAGTACATGGAGAAGCACACCGTCTCCCGTCTTATCGGGGCGCCCCCGGGCTACATCGGCTACGAGGAAGGGGGACAGCTCACCGAGGCAGTGAGACGGCGGCCTTTCAAGGTGGTCCTCTTTGACGAGGTGGAGAAGGCGCATCCCGACGTGTTCAATGCGCTGCTCCAGATCCTGGAGGATGGGCGGCTCACCGACGGCCACGGCCGAACCGTCGACTTCAAGAACACCGTGGTCATCATGACCTCCAACCTGGGTACCGAGGAGTTCCAGCGACAAGCACTGGGCTTCGCCAAAGAGACCAAGGGCGAGAAGGAGCGGCGCAAGGGGGCCATTGACGACGCGCTGAAGAAGACCTTCCGTCCCGAGTTCCTCAACCGCATGGACGAGATCGTCGTCTTTGAACCTCTTACCGAGGAGCACATAAAACAGATCGTCGACCTGATGATGAAGGACGTGCAGAAGAGGCTCAGCGACCGCAAGATAACCCTGGACCTGACCGCGGAGGCCAAGGACCGACTGGCCAAGGAGGGCTTCGACCCCGTGTTCGGGGCACGCCCGCTGCGGCGCACCATCCAGCGTCAGGTGGAGAATCCGCTGTCGAAGAGGATCCTCCAAGGGGAGTTCAACGAGGGGGACCACGTCACGGTCGACGTGGGGCCTGACGGCTACACCTTCACCACTGAACTCGCCGCAGTCACCGAGTGACGCACGGTGAACGATAGTACCCGCAGGGGCGTTCAATTGAACGCCCCTGCGGCATTTGTGGAGAGACGGCCGGGACGGGCCGGGAGTCGCTTCAACACGCGCATCTCCCCAGGGGCACAACTGCACGAACAAGCTCCAATGCTTGACTTCCCTATCTGTTTCCTGTAGCTTTCCTTCCCGAAGGCTATGGAAAACCACGAAGACGAGAGGCTGGAGGAAGGGGGCACCATCGAGGCCGCCACCGACGATGTGCCCCCTTCAAGCGAAGAGGCGCCCAGGCAGCGGAAAGGCTGGCGCTGGACGAAGCAGCATTGGGCCGGCGTGCTTCTCATTGCCGGCATTGTTGTTGTCTTCGTAGTCGTGTATTTTCTGAGCAAAGCCCTGGGTGACGCCTGGCTCTATGGCTATCTCGGCGTGTTCATAATCAGCCTCATGGCGAGCGCCACTCTCATAATATACGTCCCCGCTTTCCCCGTGGTATTCGTCATGGGCGCGGTCCTCAACCCATTCCTCGTGGCCCTCATGGTAGGGCTGGCTGAGCCCATAGGTGAACTCACCGGCTACATGGCGGGCTACAGCGGCAAGGTGGCGCTGGAGAACAGAAGGTTCTACACCAGGCTGGAGCGCTGGATGAGGCGCAGGCTCCCTCTGGTCCTGTTCGGTCTGTCGGCAATACCAAACCCTTTCACCGACATCGGAGGCGTGGCCGCCGGAGCCATCCGCTATCCTGTATGGAAGTTCCTTCTCATCATGTTCGCCGGCAAGACGGTCAAGGGCCTGCTGGTGGCCTTCGCCGGGTACTGGACGTTGCGCCTGCTGGTGCGCTATCTCGTCGGGTAGCTGGGTGGCATCCTCGAGCCACTATCCACCCATCCGCCAGGTCTCCCCGATGCCGCCCGCATCACCGTGTGCCGCCTGTATTCATGCAGACAAGTGAGAGAGAACCAGGTGCAACGACTAGCACCCACTGTAGGAACGGTAGTTTGACACCCCTTTTGGCGTAGCGTATAATCAGAGATTGCTGATGCCGAAGCGAACTTATCAACCGAAGAGAATACCGAGAAAGCGAGAGCATGGCTTCTTGAAGCGGATGAGCGCTCGCGGCGGTCGAGAAGTGCTCAGACGGAGACGGCTGAAGGGTCGCGCGCGGCTGACTGTCTAAGGGTGAGACAACGTGGGTGGCTCGGGGTGCAGGCATGAGGAGAGAAGAGAGGCTCACCGGGAAGAAGGACTTCGAGGATGTCTGCACCAGGGGGAGGTCGTGGGCCAATGGTCTGCTGGTGTTGCGGGTACTGCCCAACGAGCTTGGGACAAGTCGATACGGTTTCGCCGTGGGCAAGCGGCTGGGTGGAGCGGTGGTGAGGAACCGGGTGAAGCGGCGGTTGCGCGAAGGGACCAGGCTCACACCGACCAAAGACGGCTGGGACATGGTGTTCATCGCCCGTCCCAGCGCGGTTGATACCGACTACCACACATTGAAGAGAGCGATAGAGGAGCTGTTGGCACGAGCGAAGCTACTGACCAACGGGAGGAACGAGGTTTGACGACAAGCGTGCCCTGCACAGCCCATGGGGCTGCGGGGCTGCCGAAGAGCATCGCTTTGGGGTTGATCCGTCTCTATCAGATGACGATTTCGCGAGCGACGCCTCCCGCCTGCCGCTTCGTTCCCACTTGCTCCCAGTATGCGTTTGAAGCGATTGAAAAGCACGGCCTGTTGAGAGGCGTTTGGTTAGGAACGAGACGACTGGCTCGTTGCCACCCCTTCAATCCCGGGGGATATGACCCTGTGCCTTGATACCCTCTCTTCTGCCGCTCATAATAAGGCCTTCATGAAGAAGAAACTATCCCTGCTACTTATCCTTCTGTCCGCAGGCGTACTGTTGCTCGCGGGATGCCTTCCCGGCGCGACAACAGGCTTCGGCTGCGGCGGCGCACCGCCGAGTGGATGGTCGGGACCGGTGGTAGCCAATGACACCCTCTATGTGGGCTCAATGACCGGCAGGCTTGTCGCTCTGGAGGATATCTTCTCGCCGCGGGCCAGAACGAAGTGGCAATATCCCCCTGGAGATGAGGGAGACCTGGGGTATGTCTACGGTACTCCATACTACGAAGACGGCGTGGTCTATGTGGCTGCTTACAAGGGCAAGGTCTATGCCCTGGATGCCGAGAACGGGTGGAGGATGTGGGCCTACCCCGAGGACGGCACCATCGGCGCCATCGTAGGCGGGCCGGTTGTCTCCGAAGGCGTCCTCTATGTTGGCTCTTCCGATGGCAACCTGTACGCCGTCAACGCCACCACCGGCAGAGAGGAGTGGCCGCCCTTCCAGACGGGGGAGGACATCTGGGCTACCCCGGCGGTGCATGACGGAGTGGTGTACATCGGCTCCTTCGACCAGAAGCTCTACGCTATCAGCGCGCAGAACGGGGTTCCGGTGTGGAGTTCTCCTTTCATGACCGGAGGCTCCATCGCCTCAGCTCCGCTGGTCTACAACGACACGCTCTATTTCGGCTCCTTTGACCGCACGTTCTACGCACTGAACCTGGACGGCACGCAGAAATGGACCTTTGATGAAGCGGGCAACTGGTTCTGGGGCGAGCCTGTGGCCTACGACGGCACCGTCATCATCGGCTCGCTCGACGGCCGCGTTTACGCCCTCGATGCCGAGACGGGGCAGGAGGAATGGCATTATCCCGCGGAAGAGGTGGTTGGCCCGGTTCGCGGTCACCCCGCCGTGGCCGGCGGCGTGGTCGTCTTCGGCTCGGAGGACGGCACAGTCTACGCCGTCGATGCAGCGACGGGAGCCAAGGCGTGGCAACGCGACCTGGAGAACCCGGTACGTGCCCCCGTCTGTGCCGGAGAAGACGTGGTCTACATCCATGCGAGCAATCAGAAGGTATACGCCCTGGAGACCGAGTTCGGCGGCACAGTATGGAGTTTCTACACCGGTGATTGAGGTAACGAGCGAGTTGCAGCGATGTTCAAACTGAGCAGAAAGAACCTCATCATACTCGCCATCATCATCGCCGTTATCGTCGTTCTGGCGGTAGTCGGGCCGGTGGAGGCGTGGAACTACGTCCTCCTCGAGCCATTGCTGAACTTCCTCGTCCTCCTGTCGAGCGCCTTCCTCGGCAGCTTCGGAGTGGCCATCATAGTCACCACCATCATCGTACGCCTGCTCACGTTCCCTCTCACCCTGCGGCAAATGCGCAGCACAAAGGCGATGAGCTCCCTGGCGCCGAAGATGCAGGAGATCCAGAAGAAGTACGGCAAGGACCAGGAGAAGCTGCGTAAGGAGATGGCCGCCCTCTACCGGGAGAGCGGGGTGAGTCCGGCCGGATGCATGCTGCCCATGCTCATTCAGTTCCCCGTCTGGATAGCCCTGTATCAGTCCATCGTGAGGGCGCTGGCGTCCTCCCCCGAGGAACTGCTCAGTCTTTCCCAGCACCTGTATTCCCTGCCGCTAATCCACCAGACGGTGCCGCTTGAGGCGCAGTTCCTCTGGCTCAATCTGGGCTCTCCCGACAGGTTCTTCATCCTCGCCATCCTGTGCGGCGCTTCAATGTGGGTTCTGCAGAAGATGTCCACCGTGCCATCAGCCGATCCAAGGCAGGAGTCCACCAGCAGAATGATGCTGTGGATGATGCCGCTGATGTTCGGCATGTTCACATTGGTGGTCCCCAGCGGTCTGGGCCTTTTCTGGGTGATATCGAACGTTATCGGTATCGTAATGCAGTACTTCATCGGGGGATGGGGGACTCTGGGGACTCTGTTCAACAAAGCGCCTGCCACGGCGCCAGCCCCAGCACCGGAGCCTGAGAAGCAACTGGAGACGCCGGAAGGGGCTGCGCAAGAGGAGGCATTGGCCGCCGAGAGGGTCAAACAGCAGAAGAGGTTGGAGCATGGAAAGTCTCGAGATAAGCGCAAAGACCGAAGAGGAAGCCGTAGAGATCGCTCTAGAAAAGCTCGGCGCCGCTCGTGATGAGGTGGAGGTGGTCGTTGTCAAGAAGGGTAAGACAGGGTTTCTCGGTATCGGCGGAGAAGAGCCCACGGTAAGGGTGACAGTGCGGCCGCCCGAGGGGGTGGAAGAGGAGGATGGAGTGGCTCTGGCCAAGGAAATGCTGGAGAACCTCCTGTCTCTGATGAAGCTCTCCGCCACCGTCACGGTGACGCAGGCAGAGGAAGAGGAAGCCCCCGCTGTGCTTGACATCACCGGCGATGACCTGGGCATTCTCATCGGCCGCAGGGGCCAGACCCTGCTTTCCCTGCAGCACCTGGTCTATCTGATGGTGAGCCACCGTTTGAAGTCTCGCATACAGGTGGTCATCGACGTCGAGGGGTATCGACAGCGGCGCCAGGAGGCGCTTACCAGACTGGCGCTTCGCATAGCGGAGACGGTCCAGGCCAGCGGGGAGCCGGCGGACCTGGAGCCAATGCCGGCCAACGAGCGAAGGGTAATCCACCTCGCTCTTCAGAACCACGAAGCAGTGACGACGGAGAGCGTTGGCGAGGGCGAAGCTCGAAAGGTCACCATCAAGAAGCGGCAGGCCTTGACTTAGCCCCAGCCATTTGTTAGTGTCTATCGATAAAGGCGACGACGGAGACGAGTAGGAGGGAGAAGGCGCCCAGCGAGTCTGGTAGGGTGAGAGCAGACGCGACCTTCCCTCTGAAAATCCCTCCCGAGCTGCCAACCGAACGCGGCGGTGTGTAGCCGCCAGTAGACTTGGCCGGCCTCGTCAGCCGTTATCCCGACGGAGGCATGAGGCGTGCCTCTGATGAGGGCCCCCTTTGCGGGGAATTAGGGTGGTACCGCGGGCTGGAAGCTCGTCCCTAGGGGACGGGTTTTTTTGTGGCCGAGATGAAGCGGGGGGCAAATCTGACTGCAGACTGTGAGGACTGGGGGCAGGACGTGTTCAAGCCAATACCAAGCAGAGTCAATTTCCCTGAGCTGGAGAAGCGCATCATCCAGTTCTGGAAGGAGAAGCGCATCTTTGACCGGAGCGTCGAGGAGCGCGCGGGCAAGGGGCTTTTCGTGCTCTACGAGGGGCCGCCGACGGCCAACGCCAGCCCGGGAGTGCATCACGTCCTGTCGCGAGTGTTCAAGGACGTCATTCCCCGCTACAAGACCATGCAGGGGTACTGCTGCCCCAGAAAGGCCGGCTGGGATACCCACGGGCTGCCGGTGGAGCTTGAGATCGAGAGGGAGCTGGGCTTCTCCTCCAAGGCTGACATAGAGGCCTACGGCGTGGCCGCCTTCA
>CAYTKL010000085.1:0-5245 GCA_964438305.1 uncultured Dehalococcoidales bacterium
CCGCCGGCGCCACGCCGCGGGGAATCCGCAGCATGAACATGACTGACACTGCATAGAACGCCACCACCACATAGAAGACACCGGCCGTGCCGATTACCGCCAGCAATGCCCCCGCCAGCGCCGGGGCCACCACTCTGGTCATGTTTGTCGCTGAAGCGTTGAGGGCTATCGCATTCAACAACTCCCTCGGCTCCACCAGCTCCGATATCAGCGCCATGCGCCCCGGGGCGATGAAGATGAAACCGGTGCCCATCACCACCGCGGCCACTATCAGATGCCAGAACTGGATATGGCCCGTACCCACGAGCACCGCTATCACCAGGGTCATCGCACCATTCGCGCTCTGGCTCAGGATGATGAGATTGCGCTTCGCGGCGCGATCGGTGACCGCCCCACCCAGGAGCGAGAACAGCAGCAGGGGAAGTCCAACGGCAGCGCTCACCATGCCCAGGGCGAAAGCCGAGCTGGTGAGCTCATACACCAGCCAGCTATTGGCCACTATCTGCATCTGCATGCCGCCGAAGAAGGCAATCGAGCTCAGCCACAGCCAGCGGTAGTGACGGTTGCGCAGAGAGGCGAAGGTGGTAATGCGGGGCTGTTGTACGGTTGTCGCGTCCGGAGAAGGTTGCTCGAGCGACAAAGGTCCTTGTGGCTCTTCAGGCTGTTCGCTCTTCATCGATATCTGTGGGGAGAGTACGGCCTCAGCTTAGCGCTGCTTCAATACGCTGTCAACATGGGTTGTTGACCGCATGGCCGACGGCGGCCTAGAATGGCACCCTATGCGTCAGCGACTCCTCTTCGGCACCGGCGGCGTGCCGTTGAGCGCCAAATCACCCACCACCGAAAGCGGCATCGAGCGGATCGCCGAACTGGGCCTCGGCTGCATGGAGGTGCAGTTCGTGCGCGGGGTGAAGATGAGCGAACTGATGGCGCAGCGCGCCGCGGACATCGCAAGGAGCAAGGGGGTGAAGCTATCCGCTCATGCCCCCTACTTCATCAATCTCAACACCGACGACACAGAGAGGGCCGCCGCCAGCAAACACAGGTTGATTCAGACGGCTCGAATCTCGTCCGTCCTCGGGGCACAGACGGTGGTCTTCCACGCCGCCTACTACCTCAGCGACCCACCATCGATGGTGTACTCCGCGGTCAAGCACGCGCTGGAGGAAACGAGGACGCTGCTCGCCGCCGAAGGCAACCATACCCTGCTCCGGCCGGAGACCACGGGGAAGAGAAGTCAATTCGGCACCGTCGAGGAGATCTTGAGCCTGAGTGCCGAGATCGAAGGCATTGCCCCCTGCATCGATTTCGCTCATTTGCACGCCAGAACGGGGAAGCTGAATTCATACGAGGAGTTCGCCGCCGTGCTGGAGCAGGTCGAGGAGAGGTTGGGGAGGCAGGCCCTCGACCACATGCACATACATGTCGCCGGGGTTCAATACGGTCAGTACGGCGAGATCCGCCATCTGAACCTGAAGGAATCGGACCTGGACTATGTGGGACTGCTCAGGGCTCTGAAGGAGGTCAATGCCGGCGGTCGCATAATCTGCGAGAGCCGGAATCTGGAGAGTGACGCCCTGCTTCTGCAGACAACCTACAACGGCCTATAGCCGCACCACCCTGGGGTTCGCCCGGCACTTCTCCGCAGTGACAATGGCATCGATTCTGGCCGCCGCCTCCTCGATTTCGTCGTTCACCACCACGTAGTCGAACAGCGGCAACTGCTGCATTTCCCAGTCAGCGGTCTCCATGCGCCGCCTGAGGTCAACGCTCGTCTCGCTGTTGCGCCGCGTGAGCCGGGTCTCCAGTTCCCTGGTGGAGGGTGGAGCCACGAATATGAGCACGGCTTGCGGCGCTATGTTCTTTATGCTGGCTGCCCCCTGAACGTCCACCTTCACCATCACATCGGACCCCGCCTCGAGCGCCTCCTTCACCTGCTGCCGCGGCACCCCGTAGAAGTTGCCATACACCTCAGCCCACTCCAGAAGCTCCCCGCTCTCCCTCATCTCAGCGAATGCTTCCGGGGAGACGAAATGATAGGGTGCCCCTTCCTTCTCTCCCCGCCGCGGCGGCCGCGTGGTGGCAGTCACCGCGTAGCGAAACGGTCGCCCCAACTGCTTGAAACGGGCGAGGACGGCATCCTTGCCCACGCCCGAAGGGCCCGAAAGCACAACGAGAAGCGGAGACGCTCCTGTCAAAGACTGAGCCTCACTTCCTAGCCGCTGCGGCTTGTGGTCAGCCTGCCTGCTATGGTGTCCGGAGACAACGCCGACAGCACAATGTGACCGCTGTCCAGCATAAGCACCGCCTTGGTCCTTCTGCCGTTGGTCATGTCGATGAGCATGCCCGTGTTCTTGCCCTCCTGGATCATGCGTTTGGTGGGCGCTGAGTTGGGAGGGCCCA
The DNA here is from genome assembly GCA_964438305.1 of uncultured Dehalococcoidales bacterium. Lineage (GTDB taxonomy): Bacteria > Chloroflexota > Dehalococcoidia > E44-bin15 > E44-bin15 > CAYTKL01. The sequence continues at coordinate 2,404 of CAYTKL010000085.1, forward strand.
TCGCGATCACCCTGTTGATTGCCACGATATTGCCAAAACCGACATGAATCAATTCCGTGCTCATATCACCTCTTCGGCCTCCGGTCTGTCGCAGCCGGAGACCGCTCTTACCCCCTTTACCCTGCTTGGGAATGCGAAAGCTGTTTGAGGTCCTCCCAGAAACCGGGATAGGACACGGCGACCGCCCCTGCGTCTCGGATAGTCGTCCTGCCTTCTGCTACCAGACCCGCAACGCCCAACGTCATCGCCAGCCGGTGGTCACGATGGCTGTCGACCGTGGCGCCTTTGAGCTCCATGCCTCCGTGAATGACCATCCCGTCGGGCATCTCCTCGATTTGCGCCCCCAGCTTGGACAGCTCGTTCACCGTAGCGGCGATCCTGTCGCTCTCCTTCACCCGCAGCTCCTGCGCATCGCGGATGGTGGTCTTACCTCTGGCGACGGAGCCCGCCAGCGCGATGAGGGGAATCTCATCGATTAGTCTGGGGATGAGAGCGCCCTCAACCTGAATCCCCTTCAGCTCGCTTGATTCGACCTCAATGTCGGCTACGGGCTCACCGCCCTCCGTTCGCTCGTTCTCTATCTTGAGCTTGGCCCCCATCTTCACGAGCACATCGATGATGCCGGCTCTGGTCGGATTGACCCCCACCGCCATGACCTTGACGCGAGCCCTGGGATGAATAGCCGCGGCGACCAGCCAGCATGCGGCGGCGCTGATGTCACCCGGGACGTTGACGTCGACAGGCGAAAGCGAAGCAGGAGGCGTAAGACCGATTCTGAGCCCGTCGCGCTCCAGTTCCACCCCCATGGCTTCAAGCATGCGCTCGGTGTGGTCACGCGAGGCGGCCGGCTCTACAACGGTGGTCCTGCCTTCGGCGAAAAGGGCGGCGATGAGGATCGCCGACTTGATCTGAGCGCTGGCCACCGGCAGTGCGTAGTCTATGCCCCGCAGTTTCTTGCCTCTTATGGCAATAGGGGCCAGGGAATCGAAGCCCCTGCCCCAGACGTCCGCCCCCATTGAGCGCAGCGGCTGGATAAGGCGAGCCATGGGACGGGAGCGAAGCGACTCGTCCCCCGTTAACACCGACACGAACGGCTGAGCCGCCAGCAACCCTGCCAGCAGGCGCACGGTGGTGGCGCTGTTTCGGGCATTGAGCACATCGCACGGCTCGCAGAACCCTTCCTTGCCCACCCCACAGACGGTGAGCAAGCCCGACTCCTCGATGATCTCCACCCCTATGTCCGTCAGACAGGATAGGGTGGCTCCACAATCGTCCCCCGAAGAGAGATTGGCCACCCGTGCATTGCCCGAAGCTATGCTATTGAGGATCACTGCCCGATGTGATATTGATTTGTCGCCCGGCGGTGCTACCTCACCACCCAGTTTGGAGCATTGCCCTATCCTCTTGTTCATGAACAGCCCTTCTCTATCGTCGCTCTCTCAGCCATGTCTCTCTCTGCTCCCTCGCCAGAGTCAGTGCCTTCTCCAACTCATCGCCCCCGTTGGCCACCAGATGGCGAAACCTGGTCAGCTCCTTCACGTACTCATCGATCCAGCGCACTATGGAATCACTGTTGCTGAGGCAGATGTCACGGGTCATCTGCGGGCTCCCTGATGCCAGACGAGTGATATCGCGGAATCCGGTGGCGGCAAGTCCCGACATCTCGGGCCAGTCCGGGCTCCCGGCGGCCATCGAAACGAGAGCTGACGACACCAGCATGGGGAGGTGGCTGATGGCGGCAACCAGTCTGTCATGCTTGGCGGCATCGATGAAGAGGGGCCTTGCCCCGATCCGCCTCACCAGGCCTTCAACGGTGCTGGCCGCCTCTGCAGCGGCTCCCGGACCGGGCACCAGACAGTAGGTGCAGCCGGCGAAGAGGTCGGCGTCGGCCGCTTCGATCCCGGACGTCTCCTTGCCCGCCATGGGGTGCCCCCCGACAAAGGTCACCGTGTCGGGCAGGTACTCGCTGGCCCAGTCCATGACCTGTGCCTTGGTGCTCCCCGCGTCGGTGACGATGCAGCCCTTCTGAAGGCCCTCCGCCATCGCTTTCATCATGTCTTTCATTGCCATCACCGGGATGGCAATGAGGACCACGTCGGCGCCATCGACCGCATTGAGCAAACGCTCCTCGGCGCGGTCCACCGCTCCAAGCTCAACGGCGCGGGAGGCGACCTCGCGGCGGCGGGCGAATCCCACCACCTCGACGTCCGCCTCAAGTCTTCGCAGCGCCAGGCCCATCGACCCGCCAATAAGCCCCAACCCGACTATCGAAACCCTCATCACATCATGCCTCTGACCTGCATCGGAGTCAGCGCATTATAGCATAGACCGACGAGTGGTAAGAAGGGACGAGCGGGTCACCGGCGGGCCATCGACCTGCTTCTGCACACGTGTAGCTGCCCCATTCATGGGGCGATGGCGCCTGATGAATCAGGCAACTACATTCGACAGAGCAAGCGGCCCCCTAGACAAGCTCACTCCTGTAGGGGCGTTCAATTGAACGCCCCTCACAAGGCCTGTCGCAAGAGCGCGGGTGGGTACCAAGCGCCGGCGAGGGCCGGACAGCCTCGCCCTTCGACAAGCCTGTCCTGAGCGGACGCGAAGGGCTCAGGGCGAACGGATCGGCGACGGGGAGTCCAGAGGGGTGTCCCCTCTGGCGGGGGTCTGGGGGACCGGGCGGTGAGGGCTTTCGAGATGCTGGCGGGGTGTCCCCTCTGGCGGGGGTCTGGGGGTGCCCCCCAGAAAGCCTCTCACGGGCGGGTGGGTGGCAACCAAGCGCCGGCGAGGGCCGGACAGCCTCGCCCTTCCACAGGCCTGTCCTGAGCCGAGCCGAAGGGCTCAG
>CAYTKL010000085.1:5345-7769 GCA_964438305.1 uncultured Dehalococcoidales bacterium
GGCTCAGGGCGAACGGATCGGCGACGGGGAGTCCAGAGGGGTGTCCCCTCTGGCGGGGGTCTGGGGGTGTCCCCCAGAAGCACTCCAGGGCGGGCGGGTGGGCCACAAGCGCAAGGGTTGAATACTTTCGAGAAATAGCTACAATTAAGCCCAATACCCCCGAAAGGAGCACCGTATTGGAGTATTTCCTTACTGAACAGCAGAAGCTAGTCAAAGACCTGGCCCGAAGGGTCGCCGAGGAGAGGATACTCCCGGTGCGGGCGGAGCTGGACGAGAAGGAGGAGTTCCCCTGGGCGATAATGAAGGACCTGGCCGACGCCGACCTGTTCAGGATATTCATACCCGAGGAATATGATGGCCTGGGTGAAGGGCTTCTCACCCTGTGCGTGGCAGCCGAGGAGCTGGGCCGCGCCTGCTGCGGCGTGGCTGTCACCTACGCTGCCAGTGCCCTTGGAGCCATGCCTGTACTGCTCTACGGGAGTGAGGAACAGAAGCGGAAGTACCTCCCCGACATAGCCAGCGGTGCCAAGCTGACCGCCTTCGGCCTGACCGAGTCCACCGCCGGCAGTGACGCCGCCGGCGTGCGGACCACCGCCGTCCGCGATGGGGACGACTACATCCTCAATGGCACCAAGCAGTTCATCACCAACGGCGGCGATGCGGAGGTGTACACCATCATAGCCCTCACCGACCCGACGCGCGGGCCGCGCGGCGCCAGCGCCTTCATCGTGGACAAGGACACGCCGGGTTTCACCTTTGGCAAGAAAGAGAAGAAGATGGGCATTCGCACCTCCTCCACCAGCGAGCTCGTCTTCCACAATTGCCGTGTGCCCAGGAAGAACCTTCTGGGCCGGGAAGGCGTGGGGTTCATCCTCACCATGAGGACCCTCGACTCCACCCGCCCGGGGGTTGGTGCGGTGGCGGTTGGACTGGCTCAAGGGGCGCTGGAGGCGGCGGTGGCCTATGCTCAGCAGCGGGTGCAGTTCGGCCATCCCATCTCAGCCATTCAAGCGGTGCAGCACATGCTGGCCAACATGGCCACGGAGCTGGAGGCCGCCCGGGCCCTGGTCCATGCCACCGCCAGGACCATCGACGCCGGCAGCAAGAACGCCAGCGAGATAGGCGCCATGGCCAAGGTCTTCGCCACCGATATGGCGATGAAGGTGACCACCGACGCCGTCCAGGTCTTCGGCGGCGCGGGCTACATGCGCGACTACCCGGTGGAGAAGATGATGCGTGACGCCAAGATCAACCAGATATACGAAGGCACCAACCAGGTGCTGCGAAACGTCATCGCCCTCGACCTGCTGAAGAGGAAGGGTATGTGGAGTTGAACATAGTCGTCTGCATCAAGCAGGTGCCCGGCACGACCAGCATCAAGATAGACCCCGATACCAACACCCTGGCCCGCGAAGGAGTGGAGAGCATCATCAATCCCTTCGACTGCTACGCGCTGGAGGAAGGGGTGCGCCTCAAAGAGACGTGCGGCGGCAAGGTAACCGTCATCAGCATGGGCCCTCCTCAGGCGGAGCAGGCGCTGCGGGAAGCCATATCGCTCGGTGCGGATGAAGCCATCCTGCTCAGCGACCGGGCGATCGCCGGCTCGGACACCTGGGCCACCGCCTACGTCCTGTCCAGGGCGATATCGAAGATTGGGGAGTACGACCTCGTGGTCTGCGGACGGCAGACGCTGGACGGCGACACCGGCCAGGTGGGACCGGAGCTCGCCGAGATGCTGGCGCTGCCCTTCGTGGCCTACGTGAGCAAGGTCGTGGAGACAGGGGACGGCTCCATGAGGGTGCAACGGATGGTCGAGGAGGGGTACGAGACTATCGAAATGCCGCTGCCCGGCGTCATCACCGTGGTCAAGGAGATCAACGTGCCCCGCCTGCCGTCAATACGGGGCACCATGAAGTCGCGCACCGCCGAGATACCCGTGTGGACCGCCGCGGACATTGATATCGACCCGGGCAAGGCGGGCGTAGCCGGCTCCCCTACCCGCGTGGTCAAGATATTCTTCCCGCAGCGGACGCGCAAGAGCGAGATGCTCCAGGGGAGCGTGGAAGAGCAGGTAGACCAGCTCGTGCAGAAGCTGGAGGAAGTGGTCTAGCCTGGGCCAAAGGCGGCCAAGGAATCACGCCGGCAGGCCAAGTGCTGCGCTGGTGCCGTTCGCGGTGAGCCCCTTGCCGTTCGTGGTGAGCCTGTCGAACCATGAACGGCCTTCCCGGGTAGGTCTCATCAGTTCGCCCTTCGACAAGCTCAGGGCGAACGGTGGAGAGGCAGCGGCAGGTTAGCCCTGCGTAGCGGCCTTCGGCGCCACAGGGCGGGACGGGTGGGCCACGAGCCTGTCCGGGTGGGGTGCAAGGGAACGGAATAGAGAGGTTCTTCAGAGAGAAGCATGGGAATAGAGATTGACCTTGACAG
>CAYTKL010000086.1:0-7715 GCA_964438305.1 uncultured Dehalococcoidales bacterium
ATCAGACAAGGCGCTCTTGCTGGGCACCGCCACCCAGGAGAGAGGCGGCAGCGTAAACAGGAACTGGACCTACGCCGTCTCCCATCTGGGTATGCTGCAGCCGGACGTCACCGGACTTGAGCAACCGCCCGACCCGCTCAGCGAGAAAGGCATAGCGAAATGGCTGAAGCCGTACCGGGAAGTGGTCCCGGGGGTATTGAACACCATGGGAGGCTGCCTTATTCTGTGGTGGGTCATGGCAACGGAGACCGCGGCCGTTCTGGAAGGATACAAACATCTGACCGGACGTGAGATAAGCCTGGAGCAGGGCCTCAGGGTTGGTGAGAGGGTTATCGCTCTGGCAAGGGCGTTCAACGCCAGGGAAGGATTCAGCCGTAAGGATGATACCATGCCACAGAGGTTCCTTACCGAACCGGTGGTGGGAGGTCCCACCGACGGCGCCCGCGTCCAGGACCTCGACGCCATGATAGACGAGTACTACACCGAGTGCGGCTACGACCTGAAAAGCGGTTGGCCGACCCCGGCCAAGCTTGAGGAGTTGGGGCTGAAGGACGTTGCACAGGAGCTTTATCCAGACTAGAGGTGGAGCCGGCTCCGAGGCCGCCGCAGTTCTTGAACGAGGAGGGACACGATTGGACCGGGCCGAATGGAGGCATGAATGATCAACGAAGAGAGATATGACTTCGTCATTGTGGGCGGCGGGCCCAACGGAGTGGCGCTGGCGGCCTACATCGCCAAGTGCGGGGACAGCGTCTGCGTGCTGGAGGAAAGGCCGGAAGCGGGAGGAGCATGCGAGAACACGGAGCCTATCCCCGGGGTGCGTATCAACCCGCACGCCATGTACATGTATGCCGGACCGGCCCCTGGATTCGAGCAGCTTGAGCTGTGGAAGCATGGCTTCCGCATGGACTGGAGCCCTATGTCGAAGAACCTGGCCGACCAGCAGTCGAGAGGCGTGGCCACCACCGAGGGCATGGCCCCGATCACCGACGGCGACGCCATGGGCTGGGCCAAGCTCAGCGGCCTGCTCACCAGTCCGCCGTTTATCAGGGACCTCCTGCGCGCCACCTTCTGGTGCCCGCCCCATCCTCCCGAGGTGGAGGTAACCGCCGAGAATATCCCCTATATGCAGGTCTACAAACAGCACCAGCCCGACGTCTGGAGCGAAGAGTTGCTCGACATGACGCTGTTTGACCTGATGGACGAGCACTGTGAGACCGAGCCGTTCAAGGTACTGCACGCCGCCGCAGCCTGGTACTCAGGGGCCGCCGGCCACTGGGAGGGAGTGGCCATCCCGGCTCTGGCCGCCGACATAACGCTGACAATCTACAGCGGGCTCAGCGTTCCCCGTGGCGGCATGCACGGCTACTTCCACGCGATGATACGCTGCGCGCTGGCGCACGGCGTTATAGTACGGACCTGCTGTCCGGTGGAGGAGATTATCATCGAGAACGGGCGGGCGGCAGGGGTGCGCTTGAGCGAGACCGCTACCGCGGACGAGAAGAAGATATGGGCGAACAAGGCGGTGGTCAGCGATGTCGACGTGAGGCAGACCTTCTCCAAGCTGGTCGGCTTCAAGCACCTGGGGTTCAACTTCAGGGAGAAAGTGGAGGCTGTCAGCCTCAAGGGGGGCAGCATCTACGTGTCCCATCTCCTCACCCGTGAGCGTCTTCGCTGCCGTCCCCAGTTCGTCAACCCACCCCAGGGAGACGACCCCGGGATCGGCCCCTATCCCTGCGACTCCCGCGATATCTACTACGAGCACGCGGCCGATGTCGACGGGAGGAAGGGCAACCCCACGGTGCCGCCGGAAAGGCTGCTGTGGATCTCAACTCCGATCATACGGTTCGACGCCACGGACCCGCAGTGCACCATTCCCGGTCGCCACCTGGTCTCCCCGTTGTACGCCCTGGTCCCTCCGCCGGAGTACCATGTGGACGGCCCCGATGCGGTGAACAAGGTCAAGGATGAACTCAATGCCTACATGCGCCAGGCCTTCAGTCAGGTGATTGAGAACCTCGACGACGACAACCTGGTCCACCATTGGGCCAACACCCCGTGGGAATCGGCTTTCCGCAACACCGGTCTCATCGGCGGCACATGGTGCGGCACCCGCCACTGCGCCGACCAGTGGAGCGAGAACCGCCCCATTCCCGAGCTGGCTCGCTACCGCACCCCCATCGAAGGGCTCTACCTGTGCAACCAGACGGCGTGCCACCCCGGAGGTCTGGCTCTGATGGCCATCCCCTACAACCTGATGCACATCCTCATTGAGGACGGTCTCGTCGAGCCCGGCGACTGGTGGTACCCATCCCCGTGGTACATACCGCAGCAAGGCAAAATACCGGCGATACCGCGCTGAGGAAAGGAAACGTAGTATGCCCGATCCACTGATTGGCAAGGTATTCGATGAGTTCCCCGATGAGACCGATTGGGACGTGGTCATCATCGGTGGCGGGCCCAACGGCCTGATTGCAGGAGCCTACCTGTCGAAGGCCGGGTTGAAGGTGGCCGTGGTGGAGCGCCGCTACGAGATTGGCGGCGGCCTGGCCACCGAGGAGGTCATGTTCCCCGGCTACTACTCCAACATGCACGCCGTCTACCATCTCCTGGTCGACCTCATGCCCGCGCTCAGAGACTTCGACCTGGACCGCCACGCGTTGATGTGGACCAGGCCCAACGCCCAGGCAGGCATGGTGTTCGAGGACGGCACATCGCTGCTCCTTGCCCGGATGGTCGAGGACACCAAGGACTCCATAAGCAAGCTCTCCACCAGGGACGCCGTCAGCTTCGGCAAGCTGATGAGGAGCTGGCGCCGTATTGTGAGCGAGATCATAGGCCCGGCCACCTTTGTCCCTCCCATGCCCCCGCTGGATTTGATCATGGGCATGCAGCGCACCAGGACCGGGAACGAGATGCTGGAGCTCGTTGAGCGCAGCCCCCTGGACATCATCACCGACAGCTTCGAGAACGAGCGCGTGCGCGCTCTCATGCTCTACGTGTGCTGCATGTGGGGGCTCGACCCCCGGGAGACCGGGATTGGCATGTTCGTCCCGCTCTATGTGGACAGGGCGATGGGCAAGTGCTACTGCGTTGGAGGGTCACACAAGCTGGCCGGTGCGCTGGCGAGGGAGATACTGGGTAATGGAGGAACGATTCTGGACGCGGCCGAGGTAACGAGCATCATCATGCAGAACGGCCGCGCCTGCGGTGTCGAGACTGCCGAGGGCCGAGTCCTGCGCAGCAAGGTGGTCATGTCCACACTGGACCCCCAGACAACCTTCTTCGACCTCGTCGGCGCGGAGCACCTGCCACCAACGCTCAAGGAGGCGATCGGGGGCTGGAAGCTGGACAAGTGGAGCTTCAACACCCTGCACGTCGCCTCCACGGAGCCCCCGCGCTATGCCTGTGACGACCCGTGGGTCAACGAGGCGTTCATGGTCGTCCTCGGCGTGGAGAGCCCCGACCAGCTTCTGGCGCACTGGGACAACGTGGTCGCCGGCAAGGTCGACGGCGGCTTCGGCGGGCACGCCACCTGCGAGAGCCTCTTCGACCCTCACCTCGTCCGCTCTCCGTGGGGAGGGCACGTTTCCTTTTTCCAGATGCATGCACCCTACGACATCGAGGGCGGCTGGGAGAAGCGCGGTGCGGAGCTGGAGGAGGCGATACTGGCCAAGTGGCGGAAGGCGGCGCCCAACATGACGCGGGAGAGCATCATCGCCACCAGCCAGGAGACCCCCGAGGGCATCGAGATCCGTTTCCCCAACATGCGCCGCGGCGCAATCAAGCACGGTGACTACACGCCGATGCAACTGGGCAGCTTCCGCCCCAACCAGGAGTGCTCCGATACCAGGACACCCATCGAGGGGCTCTATACCTGTGGTGCGTCCACCTACCCCGGAGGGCTGGTGCTCGGCGGCCCCGGCTATCTCGGGGCCAACAGGGTGGCCGAGGACCTGGGCGTCGCCAAGTGGTGGCAACCCACCAGAGAGATGGAGCGGTACATCCAGACATACGTGGAGTAGCCGGCGCCGCTGCGTGAAACGGCCGGCCTCCAGGTGCGGCCAACGAGGGCAGCAAGGCTCGGCTTCTCCAGGATCAGGTACTCTGTAGCTCGACTCCGTACAATGCTTGAGCCAATCAGGCTGTGAGGAGGATGACCATGGAGACCGATATCTATCGCTTCGAAGTGGGGACTATCCAATGCATCGCCGTCAGCGACGGCACCCTCACCTATGCACCGCCGACCTTCCCGCCCCCTGCTATGTTTCTGTTCGCCAATGCCCCGAGGGAACAGCTCGAGCAGGCGCTTCGCCAGCACGGTATACCGGCGGAACAGTGGCTTGAGTGGGTGAGCCCGTACATCTGCCTGGTGGTCAACACAGGCGAGCATCTGGTCCTGGTGGACACGGGGGCGGACGGTCTCGCCCCGAGCACAGGGAGACTCCTCGAGAACCTCCGGACAGCAGGGATTGCGCCGGAACAGATTGACACGGTCGTTCTCACGCACGGTCACCCGGACCACATCGGGGGAACCACCGATGCCCGGGGCAGGCCAGCCTTCCCCAACGCGCAGCACGTTATGTGGAAAGACGAATGGGACTTCTGGACCTCGGAACAGGCGGAGTTGAAGCTCGACGAACACGGGAAAGAAGTGCTGCTGAAGACGGCCCGCGACAACCTGCCGCCGATTGAAGGCCAGCTCCATCTCGTCGACCAGGAGATGGAAGTCGTGCCCGGTATGCGCGCCGTCGCCGCACCGGGCCACACACCGGGACACATGGCGGTGGCCGTTTCCTCGCAGGGTCAGCAACTGCTGTGTCTCTCTGATACGGTGCTGCATCCCATTCATATGGAACAGCCAGAATGGCATGCGGTCGTCGATTTCGACCCTCCCGAGGTCGTGGCCACCAGACGCCGGCTTCTGGACCGGGCCGCGGCCGAGAAGGCCCTGGTGCTGGTCTTCCACTTCCCCTTCCCCGGCCTAGGCCACGTGGCACCCGATGGTGAGGCATGGCGGTGGCAACCCATCGAATAAGGGGCTGAAGGTCTGGGCGTCTTGCGGCGAGGCGTTGCTCTTTGAGGCAGGTGCTACCGATTAGCAGGTTGGGCTTGAGCCCGCATCGGGTTGCCTGAGGTCTGCCTTCCCCACGTTTGACCCAGCCTGCCGCCCCCTGATACAATCGTCTGCTGGACTTACAGCGAGGAGGGAGTGTGCCCGGCAAAGCCCTCTGTGGAATACGAGTACTGGAGTACGCCCAGTTCGTCAGCGGCCCATATTGCGCCAAGCTCATGGCCGACCTCGGCGCTGAGGTCATCAAGGTAGAGCCGCCCGGTGGCGACATTGCCCGCGGAAGAGGACCGTTCCCCAATGATGTCCCCCATCCCGAGCGCAGCGGCCTCTTCCTCTACAACAACACCAACAAGTCGAGCATCACGCTGGACCCGGCCTCCGTTGAAGACAGGGACGTATTCAAGAGGCTGGTCGCGGAGAGCGACATACTCATCGAGGACACTCCTCCGGGAACGATGGACGGGCTGGGCCTGGGTTATGACACGTTGAGGGACATCAACCCCCGGCTGGTCATGACTTCCATCACCCCTTTCGGACAGACCGGGCCCTACCGGGACTACCGGGCCTACTACCTCAATGTCTCCCACGGCAGTGCCCTGGGCTACCTCACGCCGGTAGCCCCTCAGGCGGCGGGCGGGCCGCCGCGCGAGCCCATCAGGGAAGGGGGTCTTATTGCCGAATACGATTGCGGCGTCTTCGCCGCACTGGCCGCCCTGTCGGCTTTCCGCCTGGCTTCGTCCACCGGGACAGGGCAACACATCGACGTCTCCAAGCAGGAGGCGCTGCTCCACCTGCAGCGAACGGACGTGGCCATGTACCTGGAGCATCGATGGCCCGACCAGCGAGGGAGCGCATCCATGTACACCGCCGGCAGCGGCCTGCACCGCTGCAAGGACGGGTACGTTCTGCTAATGCTGGTGGAAGACAGGGCGTGGCGCAGCTTCATCGAGCTCATGGGCAACCCTGAATGGGCCGATGAGGAGAGGTTCAGCACAGCGGACAAGCGCACGTGGCTGAGCCCCGAGGACATCCGCCCGCTGGCGGAGCCGTGGATGCTGCAGCACACCAGAGAGGAGATCTATCACGGGTTGCAGCAGCGGCGCTGCCCCGCTTCTCCGCTCTACCGAGTGGCCGAAGTGCCCGAGACCCAACGGATGAAGGGACGCCAGTTCTTCGTGGAACTGGAGCACCCCGAGGCCGGCAGGCTCGGCTATCCCCTGGGCCTGGGCAGGTTCTCCCAGACACCGATTGCCTTCGAGCGTCCCGCCCCTCTCCTGGGCCAGCACAACAAACAGCTTCGTGATGACAGGCCGGGCGACCGCCGGCCACAAGCACAGCCCCGAAGCAGCGGCCGGCCTGTGCCGGCCGGGCACGGCCCGTCGCAACCCAAACCGCTGCAAGGCGTGAGGGTCACCGACTTCTGCTGGGTGTGGGCCGGTCCATCAGGCACTGAGCTGCTGGCCTATCTGGGGGCTGAGGTTATCAGAGTGGAGAGCCAGGACCATCTCTGTCTGACGCGGCGGGCCGGGCCCAACGTGAACCGCAGCGCAATGTACAACAGCCTGAACCTGGGCAAGCGCAGCATCACCATCAACCTGACGCGGCCGGCGGGGGTCGAGCTGGCCAAGAGGCTGGTCGCGGTCAGCGATGTGGTGACAGACAGCTTCTCCGGCACCATGATGGAGAGGTTCGGCCTGGACTACCCCGCGTTGAAGGAAGTGAAGCCCGACATCGTCGCCGTGTCCATGTCGGGATGGGGAGCCTCGGGCCCCGAGCGGGACTACCGTGCCTTCGACCCCAACTTCGCCGCGCTGAGCGGGCTGTACGACCTCACCGGCTACCCCGATGGGATGCCAGGCCTCCCCGGCGGTCGCGGGCGGCTTGACCTCACTACCGGCGCCGTCCTCGCCTTCTGCGTGGCAGCCGCCCTGGTCCACCGCGCCGGAACAGGCGAAGGACAGTCCATCGATATCTCTCAATGGGAGGTCGCCAACTGCGTGATAGGCGACGCTTTCATGGACTACTTCATGAATGGGAGGAGCCCCAGCCGCGTGGGCAACCGCGACAGCGTCATGGCCCCGCACAACTGCTATCGCTGCCAGGGCGAGGACGACTGGGTGAGCATAGCCGTCGCCACCGACGAGGAGTGGCAAGCCCTGTGCCAGGCTATCGATGCGCCGGAGCTGGCCAGCGATCCCTGGTTCTCCAGTGCCGAGGGCAGACTGAAGAACCAGGAAGAGATCGACAGCCTGGTCACCCGCTGGACCCTGGGACATACTCACTACGAGGCCACCGAGATACTGCAGCGGGCAGGGATAGCCGCCTTCCCCAGCCTGAGCCGAGAGGAGCTGGCCTGCGACCCTCACCTGCTCGAACGCGGCGCCTTCGTGGAGGTGGCCCACCCCGAGGCCGGCGTCAACACCTTCCTCGCCCCACCGTGGAGGCTGTCGGCCACCCCCGCCGAGATCACCAGGCACGCTCCCCTTTTCGGTGAGGACAACGAGTACGTCTTCTGTGAGCTGCTCGGCATGCCCCTGGAGGAGTTCGCCACTCTGGTGGGCGAGGGTATCATCTACTAGTCGCCGGAATGCCTGCCCTCGGTCAGGGCATCCCGGCGGTTGCGCGTACCGGTCCATTCCAT
>CAYTKL010000087.1:0-7576 GCA_964438305.1 uncultured Dehalococcoidales bacterium
GGTGGCGGGAGGTTAGAACTGGTGGCAGTGACATGTTATACTTAGGGACGACGTGGTGGTGGCGTGGGGTGGGGAGCCGACAACTGGAGGTCTGAGCGAGCAAAGTGGTAGCCGCCTTTCGTGGATTCAGCCTGAACTCCCTTTGGCTCATAATCGGGATATGCGTGGTCATATTCATAGTCAGTGTAGTCAACCCCGGCGCGGTGTACTACTACCTCGGTCTGCAGCCTTCGGCTCTGGCATCCCGGCCGTGGACTGTCTTGACGAGTCTGTTCGTCCACGCCAGCTTCTGGCACATCATATTCAACATGCTGACCCTGTTCTTCTTCGGAAGCTACATGGGTAGGCTGGTCGGCGAGGTGAAGTTCCTCATCGTGTTCTTCGCCGGTGGGTTGCTGGGCAATGCCTTCTACATCCTGTACGCCCTCTTCCTGGGGTCCCCCTATTCGATGGTGGTGGGGGCATCGGGAGCTGTCTTCGCCCTCGGCGGAGCGCTCGCCGTAGTGGTGCCGAGGACGAAGGTCATCGTGTTCCCCATCCCGGCTCCTATCCCGCTTTGGGCAGCTATTATCGGGGGGTTCGTCCTCATCTCCTTCTGGCCGGGAATCGCCTGGCAGGCTCACCTTGGCGGTCTGGTGCTGGGCCTTCTCGCCGGCCTGTACTTCAGGAACCAGTTGAGGAAGCAAGGGAGAATGTACCGCCTATAGGGCTGCCGCTCCTAGCGCTTCGTGCCAGTGACCTGCGCCACTTCCCCGTAGCACAACAGGCGGTCTCCGGCCATGACCTGTTGCTCCCCTTCGGGGAAGGGAAGGACCTCATCCTTTCGTTCAACCGCGAGAACAGATACCCCCCGCTCCAGAAGTCCCGTGGCCTTGAGGGCCATGCCAGCGGCGGCTTCCTCGCCAACCGCCAGGCGGACTACGCCGTAGCGGCCCGCTTCGTGGAGAATCTCCTCGGTTTGAAGGTAGCGGTCTCTTGGCTTCCTTCGTGTCACGATGAGAACGGCGTTGGTCATGGCGTTGACCACGCCGAAGCGGATGCTGAGGATGAGCAGTATCAGGACGAGAACGACGATACCAATAAAGAGCGGGGACGGCGCTACAATCCCACTCCGCACGTAGGCAATCAGCAGAATGAGGAAGGAGATGATACCGGCGTTGCCCAGGAATATCAGGCACGTGGCGATGGTACGGCGACGCGGGTGATTGACCACCAGCTCCGCTTCCCCCGTGGTAAAGCCAGTCCCCGTGAGGGCTGACAGAGCCTGGAAGCGAGCCTTACCCCGTTCCAGGCCCGTGGCTTCAAAGGCGATGGAACCGAACCAGAACACCAGGAGCCAGACGGCGAGGAATACCAGCGCGACTACGATTTGCATACGTACCTCCTCCTTCCGGTATCGCTTTGGCAAGACATTATAGTGGTTGCCCTGACGAAAGTCGAAGGCGCGTGGTTGGCCGCGCGAGCGGGGGCGGGACCGGGCCAAGCCACATCCGACAACGGGTTTGAAGTGTATGGCGTCGCTGTGCTAGCATTGTGGCCCATAGAGACGTGCTGTCTTGACGCTACCGAAACGGGGTATGGAGGCTGAGGAATGAGCAACGGTGACGACGTCGATCTGATCGCTCCCTGCGGGCTGTACTGCGGAGCCTGCCCTGTGTTCAGGGCGGCTTCGGATGAGGCGCTGGCCAAGCGGATAGCTGAGACCCTGGGGCTCCCGATGGAGCGGGTGAAATGCCGTGGGTGCCGGGGAGAGCAGGGACACATACCATTCATGGGCGAGCCGCGATGTCCCACCTACGAGTGTATCGAGGGACGGGGCCTGCGCTACTGCTACGAGTGCGCTGACTTCCCCTGTCTCAAGCTGGCCCCCTGCGCCGACAAGGCGCAGATGCTTCCTCACAACACCAAGGTGTACAGCCTGGCAATGCTGAGGAAGCTGGGAACGGATGAGTTCATCAAGCAGGGGCGGCAGCTATGGAGCCAGTACTTCAGCGGCAAGAAGGAGCGGGGCGGCGATGAGCTGCAGGTCTGAAACAGTGCTTGGCGAACCACCGGGCCCCCGCGACTGCGGCCATTCCACGGCTTCGCAGAATCACCGCCGCGCTATGCCGGTACAGCTACTGCCTGGCCTTCCCTATCGTCTCCACTATTCGAGGCAGGACCTCGCCGGTCTTCCCCTGGATGAGGTAGTCTGAGACCCCCTCCTGGGTGAGTGGGGTCGGGTCTGCATTCACCTCGATGATGGTGACCGCCGCGGCCCGCTTCACCGCTTTCAGACCGCTGCCGGTTTCCTCTTCCCTTTCGACCATTCGCTGCCTGGCCACTCTGGGCAGGCTGGCAAAGGGATAGACCACGGCCGAGGTGCCGCAGATGAGCATGAGGTCGCATTTCCACGCTTCCTCCAGGCTCTTGCGGGCCACGTCTGACGGAATTGGCTCGCCGAAGCCAACCGTGTCGGTCTTGATGACTCCTGAACACTTGGGGCAGAGCGGTGGCAAGCGGTCCTCGGCCCTCAGCTTCTCCAGGTCGAAATCGTCTCGCGCCCATCTTTCCCCGCACGCCATGCACCGCAGCTTGATGGAACAGCCATGGTACTCGAGCAGATTCCTGGTCCCGGCCTTGGAGTGGAGGGCATCGACGTTCTGGGTGATGGTACATTTCACAATATTCATCTTCTCCAGTTCGGCCAGAGCATGGTGGCTGGGGTTGGGCTCACGTTTGGCGATGTCGCCCATGGGGCCCACTGCGGCGGACAGCCTCTCCTCCCACCATGCCTTGGGGTCCTCACAGAAGAAGTCGTAGCTGCGGTAGGCCCTGCGCTCCGCCTCGGGGTTCTTGGTCCAGACCCCTTGCGGCCCGCGGAAGTCGGGTATCCCCGACTCGGTCGATACCCCCGCGCCGGTCAGGGCAATCGCATAGGAGCTTTCCATCAGGTCCTTGGCTGCCCTGGCAATAAGCTCGTCGACGTTGTCCATATCAGTCCTCCACGCAGAACTCGATTGTTGCAGGCCCCGTGGCAATGGTATCTTCTCGTCCCGTCATGGTCAAGCCGCATCACGCCCGCAAGCGTGGCATGCTGGAGCCGACATGGGAAGCGGCGCGTCTCCCTGAACTGTGCGATTGTCGCGATATCCAAACAACCCTGCTTCCGTCTCGACGTGTGCCACGCGCATTCCAGAAGAGGCGGCGCGGCGGTCATCGGGGGCTGCCGCCCAGGTCGCTGAGATGGAGGCGCGTGGGGCGACATTGGAGGAACTCCTGACGGTTATCAGCGGGCAGCGGGGCAGCGCGGGCGAAACGCCATGATGGATGGGGATGTCGACGGTGGCACCGTGCCGTGCGGCCAGGGCGTGGGCCTGATACAGAGTGCGCCCACGGTGGCGGAGGTCATGGCATCCCTGGTCAGCGGGGCGGAATCGCTCATCCGGCAGCTCGCAGCACGCGCGCATTCGTAGCTGTCGCCGGACCAGAAAGCGCTCGCCCGGCAAAGGGGACTGGGGATTCGATGCGGCCCCACACGCAGTCGGGGCCTAACGCCACCTGACGACGATGGACTCCCTTTGAAACAGGCTCGTGGCGAGCCGCAACACCAGCAGGTCCAGTGCGCCGATGGCCACCGCCAGGACGAGGGTGGGAATCGCGGTGAACCACACCACACCGCCGATCTGAATGCCGATTAGCGCCAGCACCGGAAGAATGATGACGACGGCGATGTTCTGGGCGCCCTTGGCGTCCTTGGCACGGGACGAGCCGATGATTCCCAGCAGGAAGCTCAGCACCGCTACCACCGGGGTGAGCAGGAAGAGGGAGAAGAACCACGACGTTGTCAGCACCATGCTGAGCAGATGTCCCCACCCAAGTCCCACAACAGCCAGCAGGAAGATGCCAGCGCACACCCACGTGACGACGAGCGCTGGCACTGCGCCCGCGAGCGCCTTCCCCAGGAGAAGCTCCCAGGTCCTCACCGGGGTCGCCAGAAGGGGCTCCAGGCTGCCCGACGTCTTCTCGTCGACGATGCTGAACGTAGCGAAGCTTATGGCGATCATGGTGGGGATGAGCAGCAGGTAGAAGTTGAACTGGCTGAGCAGCATCACCAGTAGCTGGTCGACTGGGGGAAGGCTGACCGTCACCGGGAGTGCCGCGTTCAGCCTTGCCAGACTGCCGGCGAGGGCCGGGTTGGTGGCGATGCTCTCGCCGCCGAGGTCAGTGACGAGCCAGATGACGAGCACTACCTGGCCCACGATGAGGAGGGGCAAGAGCGTGACCAGCAGGGTGCTGTTGAGGTCGGTGAAGGTCACCACCCATTCCTTCCTCAGTACGTTCTGGATACGTCTACGTGCCATCATCAGCCTCTTCGCCTATCAGGGTCAGGTAGACCTCCTCCAGAGAGTGGCCCTCCTCCGACACGGCCATCACTCTGCCGCCGGCATCGACGATGGACTTGACCAGGTCAGGACGGTTCCTCTCCGGGTCGGTGAGTTCCACCAGGAGCTGATTGCCGTCGCGGGTCAGCTTCTCCACGAAGGGCAGCTTCCCCAGGGCCTCCACCATCGGAGTCTCCACGGCTTCAAGGCGTACCGCCACCCGCCGCCTGAATAGGCGCTGGCGAAGGTTCTCGGGCTTGTCGAGGGCGAGGAGTTCGGTGCGGATGACGGCGATGCGCTGGCACAGCATCTCCGCCTCGGCCAGATTGTGAGTGGAGAGGAAGGCGGTGCGGCCCTCCTGGCTCAGCGCCTGTATCATCTCTCGCACCTCGCGGGCTGCCTCCGGGTCGAGGCCGGCGGTCGGCTCATCGAGAAAGAGGACCCTGGGCTCGTGAAGCAGGGCTCTGGCCAGGGCGAGCCTCTGCTTCATTCCCTTGGAGAAGGTGCCCACCCTGTCATGCCTTCTCTCCCACAGCTCCATGAACCTGAGGTACTTGTTCGCCTGCGCAGTGGCGTCGATGCCGGAGTAGAACCGGGCATAGTAGTCCAGGTTCCGCTGGGCGCTGAGGCGGTCGTAGAAGCCGGGGGACTCGGTGAGAAGGCCGACGGCTTCATGGAGGCGCTCCGGTTCGCGGTCAGGGCGAACGCCGACCACTTCGGCATAGCCTGAAGTCGGTGCGATTATGCCGACGAGCATACGGATGGTGGTCGTCTTGCCCGCGCCGTTGGGACCGAGAAAGCCGAGCACCTCCCCCTCATCCACGCTGAGGTGGAGGTCCTGCACCGCTGTGCGCTCGCCGAATCTCTTCGTCAGGCTGTGGGCCTCGATAACCGCCACTGGAACTCACCTGCCGAGCGCAGACTGCGTGGGACTGCCGCTGCGCTCGCCAAATGATACCATCGCACGCCGCCCCTAGCAAGGCTGACGTGTGTCCGGCACTTGAGGGTGCAAGACGGCATCGGTGCGCTGGTTGACGGTGGGAGAAGGCCGCCCCTATACTCTTGGACGTAGCGGTTCCATGAAGATTGCCAGCGAATGCTATGAGTGCCTGCAGCGACTCGCCCGCCAGGTGGCGGAGCTGTCGACGGACGATGAGAACCTGATGGCAAAGGCCCTGGAGACGGGACTGAAAGTCGTCGAAGACAACTTCTCGTATGACGAGATATCCATAGCCATCGCCACCGAGATCCACCGGGCGGCGCGCGAACTCACCGGGAACCCCGACCCGTACCGCGGTATGAAGGACGAAGAGATGAGGATGTCGAGGAAGCTCATCGAGGAGATTGGCCCCGCCGATGCCGGTGACTTCGCGGGTTGTCTCGGGCTCTCCGTGCTCGGCAATGCCATCGACTTCTTCAGGGACTTCGACAGCATCAGGGAGGACATGAGGCGGGGCGTCCGTTTCTGTCGCGACGATTCGGCGCAGTTCACCGAGAGGCTGAAACAGGCGCGGGACGTCCTGTTCCTGGCCGACAATGCTGGCGAGGTGTTCTTCGACCTGCCTCTGGTGAACTGGATGCAGCGGTCTGCCCGGGTCACCTATGTGGTCAAGGAATCTCCGGTCCAGAACGACCTCACCATTGACGACTTCAGAAGGTGCGGGCTGGAAGGCGAGTTCGGTGCGGTGATGACAACCGGGTGTGCCGTGCCGGGGGTCAGCTTCTCTCTGGCTTCCGACGAGTTCAGGAGGGAGTATGAATCCGCCGGCCTGATACTGGCAAAGGGCATGGCATACTACGAGGCCCTGACGGAGTTGCCCGGCGACGGAAGGGTGCTCCACTGCCTCAAGGCCAAGTGCAACCCGGTGGCCGATTCGCTTGGCGTACCGCTGGACTGCTACGTCGCCGTGATGCGCTGACGGAAGCGTCTCGACCGTCCAACGGTCGCTGGAAGAGCCTCCGGCAGCCAGGGACGCTGACCGCGGGGTACTTCCTGGGGAGAGGTGCAGGACAACCCCTATCCTTTGAGGCTTCTTATGCGCTCCACCAGGAGAGGCAGGGCTTCGCCGGTCTGGCCCCTGATGACTACGTGGCACGCCCCGGTGAGTGCGGTGTCGTAGGGGTTGACTTCGATGAGACTTCCGCCCCGCTTTCGCACAAACGAGGGAAAAGCTGCCGCCGGGTATACCTGGGCCGAGGTACCCAGCAGAAGCATGCAATCGCACTTCTCCGTCTCGTCTTCGCAACGCTTGAGGACGTCGGGCGGAATAGGCTCGCCGAACATCACGCCATCAGTCTTTATGTACCCGTTGCATTGCGGGCACAGGGGCGGGATCACTTCCATGCTGATCTCGTCCCGCTCGAACCGGCGTCCGCACGAGATGCAGCGCAGCTTGTGTATGTTGCCGTGGATCTCGGCCACGTGCTTGCTGCCGGCGGCGTAGTGCAGATTGTCCACGTTCTGGGTGATGATGTACTTCAGCACCCCCATCTGTTCCAGCTCGGCCAGAGCGTAGTGGCCCGGGTTGGGCTTCGCCTGCGCGATGCCCTCCATCAGGTCTCTGGCATAGCCCTGTCTGCTGGTGATCGACTCCCACCACGCCTTGGGGTCGGCGATGAAGCGGTCATACCCGCGCATATCGGGTTCACCGTACTTGGTCCACAATCCGCCCGGGCCGCGAAAGGGGGGTATCTCACTTTCCACGCTCATCCCGGCGCCCACCAGGGCCAGTACGTGGCTCGCCTCCAGTAAGAGGCGTGCCGCCTTTTCAATGTCTTCGCTCACGTCCGCCATAGCAACCCCCTCGATACAGGCATCGGGTTCATCTCCGACGTTGGCGGTATTATGGGGGATTCCATCGTGGCTTGCAACCGTCTACGGCGCTTTCCAGCAACTCCGGGGGATGCCCTCTCTGTCGCTGCGGATTGAGCCAGACGCTTTGGGTGGGGCCGACCCACCTGCCCTGACACGCCTGGGGGACACCCCCAGACCCCCGAGAAGGGCATGGCCGACACGCTCGCTGAGGTGTGGGAAATGGCGGACGCCGATCGCCAGAGGGAGAACCGTGAGCCTCCCTTGAAGCACCGTCATGCGGGGGTGACTGTGCCCTGGTTGACGCGGAGAAGCGATGCCTCGGCGAGAAAAGCGGGGCTGAAACAGTCGAGGTCCGTTGTTCCCGCCGTTCGTCCTGAGCCTGTCGAAGGGCGAACGG
>CAYTKL010000088.1:0-7492 GCA_964438305.1 uncultured Dehalococcoidales bacterium
AGACATCGCTTTCTTTCTGGATCACCGAGGATATGCTGATGCCCAGGTCGCCGAGAATGCGCGAGATCTTGGCCAGCACCCCCGGGCGGTCGACCGTGCTCATTCGCAGGTAGTACCGCGTCTCGATCTCGGAGATGGACTTGAGCTTCTTCGATGCATCAAGTTTCAACTCGTGGCTGAGCCCCACCCCGAGGTTGATCCTCCGACCCACGTCTATGATGTCGGCGAACACCGCACTGCATGTGGCTGCAGGGCCGGCGCCCTGGCCATAGAAGAGAACACGCCCCACAAGGTCCCCCTCCACTTGGACCGCGTTGTACACCCCGTCGACCTTGGCCAGGAGCAGGTCCTCGGGCAGGAAGACCGGGTGAACGCGGACCTCGATGGAGCCATCCTTCTCCTTGGCGATGGCGAGGAGCTTTATCTCATATCCCAGCTCCCGCGCGTAGCGGAAGTCGCGGGACGACAGACGCGATATGCCTTCGTGGTACACATCCTCGGGGCGGACAAGCGTGTGAAAGGCCAGCATGGCGAGTATGGTGAGCTTGTAGCAGGGGTCGATGGCCTCGATGTCAAAGGTCGGGTCGGGCTCGGCATAGCCGAGCCGCTGCGCCTCGCCCAGTGCGGTGGAGAAGTCCATACCCTCCGAAGCCATGCGGGTGAGAATGTAGTTCGTCGTCCCGTTGATGATGGCGTGGATCGCCGAGATCTCATTGGCCAGAAGGGCTTGCTTGAAGGGGGCGATGAGCGGGATGCCGCCGCCAACGCTGGCCTCGTACAGAATGTCAACCGCCCTCTCTCCGGCCAGCGACGCGAACTCCGGCCCGTGCTTGGCCATAACCTCCTTGTTGCAGGTGACCACGTACTTACCGGCGCCGAGGGCGTCCTTGATGAAGTCATAGGCGGGGTTCTCCCCACCGAGGGCCTCGACAACGATGTCGACCTGGGGGTCGCCCAGCACCTCTGCCGCGTCGGTGGTGAAGAGACCGGGGTCCATCCTTGAGGCAGTCGCCTTGGAGGTGTCTTTCTCCAGCACCTTCCTCAGGCGTACCGGGCAGCCCACCTCATGGGCGAGCACCTCTGCCCGCTGAGTGAGAACCCTGGCCACGGCGCCGCCTATCACCCCGAAGCCCAACAGCCCTATGCCGATGCCGTCCCTCTTCCCCATTTCATCCCCCCACGCCTCAATCTGATCCAGTGCCGATCTGGTCCATCGCCCACATGTAGATGGTCTCAAGCCTGGCGTCGTCCGCCTGCCAGGTCACCTTCTCATCCCATTGTACTTCAAACCAATGGGCCAGTGCATTGTCTTGCAGGCCTTGCCTCATCGCCTCGTCAGCCAACGGCCGCTCTTCGGCAGGCTCCACCACCTGGACCACGGTGTAGCCCTCGTCCCGCGGGAAATACTCCGTCGCATTGGCGGTTGCCTGGGCAAAGGTCCACTGCTCGACCTCCAGGCTCATCATCCCCTCGGCCAACCACCCAAGGTCGCCGCCGTCGAACTCTTCCGTAACGGAGGCGAAGTCCTCCCCGTCCTCCAGTCTCTGCATCACCTGCTGTGCCTGTGGCTCGGTGTGCACATCGACACTTCGCAGATGGACGTGAGGCAGCGGCGTTCCCACTTCGGGCACCGTGCCATTCAGGTGTTCTTCTATCTTCAGCGCAAGGAGCTGCGTGCCGATGGCGCCCTCGAACTGCTCCGCGGTTACCTTCAAGTAGTTGAGGGTCTCGGCATAGCGCCGCTGAAACTCGGCGTCGCTCAACTCCTCTTCCTCCTCGTTGGTGAAGCTCTCGCGCATTTCCTGCATGATCTCACTATGCGAGACCTGCAGGCCCAACTCGGCAGCACCCTGGCGGATCAACTCGTAGTTCACCATTGCGGTGATCGCGTCTCGGGGAGAGGTCTGCGTCGTGGGCGACAGGCGCAGCGTAGTAAGGTAGTCACTGGAGGTAAGGTGCGTTCCCCCGACCGTGGCCAGTCGCACCCTTCCCGGGGCAATGCTGGTGGCATAGTATCCGTAGATTATTACAACGACGATGGCGAGGATGACCGTCACGCCGACGGTGAGGGTGATTCGGCGCCTGCGCCTCTCCTGTTGCCAACGGGCGAGACGACGCTTGGTGACCTCTCGGGGCAGGGGCGCCTTCGGTTTCCTCGCCATTTTCCGTATCAAGCGCGAGCGCCCTTGGCGCTGTGGGACCCATCAATCATAAGACCTCGAGCTGAAGAGGGTCTTCAGTCTCGCAGGCCAACACCACCGGTCTTGCGGATATGGGCCGGGGTAAAGGGCAACAAAGCGAGAAAGCGGGCGCGCTTCACTGCCATAGCCAGCGCTCTCTGATGCTTGGCGCACGTGCCAGTCCGGCGTCGAGGCTCAATCTTGCCCCGGTCGGAGATGTAGCGACGCAGCGCCGCCGGGTCTTTGTAGTCGATAGTCGCAGTGTGGGCAACGCAGAAGGAACATACCTTGCGCTTCGGGATAAACCTCCTGCGGCCTCTGCCGCCTGGTTTGGACTTCGTGGGCTTTCTTCGCATTGAGCTTGCCACCTATCCTACGTCAATCGTTATTCTCTAGAAGGGGAGTTCATCCGGCTGGAGTTCCTCTTCGGCGGCGTCCTCAGGCAGGGGCGCCACGCCGGGGCGATCAAGGAAGATAACCCTGTTGGCCACAATCTCGTTGCGGAAGCGTCTCTGGCCATCCTGCCCCTCCCAGGTATGGCTTCTTATCCTTCCCTCAACATAGGCCCGTCTTCCCTTGGCCAGGAACTGGTTGCAGGTTTCCGCCAGCTTCCGCCATGTAACCACGGTGAACCACTCTGTCTCTTGCCTTCTCTCACCCTCGGGGGTGGTATACGTCCATGAGGCAGCGATGCGAAAGGTAGTCACAGGGTTGCCGTCGGCGGTGAATCGCATCTCCGGGTCGGTGCCAAGATTGCCAATAACCATCACCTTGTTCAAGCTTGCCATCTCGTAAACTCCTTCTCCCTAGTCACCCAGTCTTACCAGTAGGTGACGCAGGAACTCCTCGGCGAGCCTCAAGCTTGCTTCCAGCTCTGCTGTCATCTTTGGCTCAATCTTGAACTGCGTCAACACATAATTGCCTTCCAGGAACTGCTGTATGGGATAGGCGAGCTTCCTCCTACCCCACTGATTGACCTCAGTGATTGCACCACCCCTGTCGGTTATGAACTGGCTAATCTTCTCCAAAGCGGCGGGAACGTCCTCATCAGTGACCTCCGGGCTGATGATGACGACTAGCTCATAGTCACGCAGTTGATTGCCTTCCACCTTCGCTGCTTCCATGTCGGCAATTATAGCACGAAAAGACTATCTCAACAACTAATCCAGACCGGGCACCGGGAAGCGGCAGGTCATCCCTGCCACCTCCTCACGAACCTCGTCGAGGACCTTCGCCTTGTCCACGTTAGCCAGGGTCTTCAGGATGAGACCGGCGACTTGCCTCATTTCGTCGGGGCCGAAGCCGCGCGTGGTAACCGCAGGGGTTCCCAGCCTGATGCCGCGAGCCACCTGCGGAGGGCTGGTGTCGAACGGGATGGCGTTCTTGTTCACCGTGATGCACACGGAGTCCAGCGCCTCCTCAGCCTTCTTTCCCGTGATTCCCGTACCGGCAAGGTCAACGAGGAGGAGATGGTTGTCCGTCCCTCCGGAGACGATGCGAAGTCCACCCTTCTGAAGCTCCGCGGCCAGTGTCTGGGCGTTCTGTATCACCGCACGCTGATAGCCGACGAACTCGGGCTTCATCGCCTCGCCGAAGGCCACCGCCTTGGCGGCGATGACGTGCATCAGGGGCCCTCCCTGTGTCTCGGGGAAGACGGCGTGGTCCAGACGAGAGCCGTATTCAGCCTTCGACAGGACGAAGCCGCCTCTGGGTCCCCGCAGCGTCTTGTGGGTGGTGGAAGTGACCATGTCGGAGTAGGGGACGGGGGAGGGATGCAGACCGGCGGCTACTATCCCCGCTATGTGGGCCATGTCCACCATCAGTCGTGCCCCTGCGCGCTCGGCGATTTCGCCGAAGCGCTTGAAGTCGATAACCCTGGGATATGCGCTGGCGCCGGCTACTATGAGCTTTGGCCGGTGCTCCAGAGCCAGGCGCTCGATCTCATCGTAGTCCAGGAGCTCCGTCTCACGGTCGAGCCCGTAGGAGACGAAGGTGTACAGCCTGCCGGAGAAGCTTGCCGGGCTGCCGTGGCTGAGATGGCCGCCATGGTCCAGTCGCGACGCCATGACGGTGTCGCCACACTCGATGAGGGTGAAGTAGGCCGCCATGTTCGCCTGGACCCCGCTGTGGGGCTGAACGTTGGCGTATTCAGCTCCGAATAGCTGTTTGGCGCGGTCCTTCGCCAGGTCCTCGGCAACGTCCACCTCCTGGCATCCCCCGTAATAGCGGCGGCCGGGATAGCCCTCGGCGTACTTGTCGGTGAGCACGGAGCCCTGAGCCTCGAGCACCGCCTTGGAGGCATAGTTCTCCGAGGCGATGAGCTCTATGTTCCGCCTCTGTCGCTGTTGCTCCCGCTGTATCGCTTCGCCGATCTCAGGGTCCGTATTGGCTAGTTGACTCATGGCGCTCCTTGAACCGAAAAAAGAACCGCGCGCAGTGCCCTGGCGTGCCTTTCCGAATGCAATAATGCCCCACATCGTATCGAACCCACCAGCCCCCATTCGGTCGCTTCAGAGCCTGCGGCGACGGCTAGTTTACTTCACCGTGCCGTTTCCCGTCAACGGCCCCGGCTTACCACGTCTCTCGTGCCAGCGTCAGGCCCCACACCGACTTGGCGCCCCCCGCTTTGAGGGCATGGGCACAGGCGCTGAGGGTGGCGCCGGAGGTACACACGTCATCTATGAGGAGGACCTGCCTGCCCCGCAGCAGCCGGTTGCGGCAGGCAAAAGCGCCGGCGGTGTTCCTTTGCCGTTCACCGGCGCTGTGGGTTCTGGTTTGCGCCGGCGTATTCTTGAGCCGGAACAGCGTCTTCTCAGCTATGGGCAGCGCGGCAAGCCTGCTCAGCTCCCTTGCCAGCAGGAGCGACTGATTGTATCCACGCTCCCGCAACCGGCGAGGGTGAAGGGGGACAGGTACCAGGACAGCGGCGGGGAGGGGATGACCGCGCAAGTACTCCTCCATGAGCGCCGCCAGGGGGGCAGCCAGGGCCTTCACGTTCTTGTACTTGAACTGCAGGATCGCCTGGCGCACTGTGCCTTCAAAGCGGAAGACGGAGCGTATGCCGTCGATCTCCAGCGGACGATTGGCGCAGTCCGCGCAGACAATGCCGGACGCAATGGACTTTCCGCACCTTGCGCACAGCGGCAGCTTGAGACGGGGCAAGACCGTCGCACAGGAAACACAAAGAAAGGCACCTCTCGCCCCACAACCAACACAACTGGCAGGAAAGAGGAGGTCGAGAGACACCCCTTTGATCTGTTTCAGTGATATTGTCCGGCTAATGAGCCTATTGCCTAAGGCTTGTAAGTGAAAGTCTCTTCAATCAGCGGGGCCGGGGGTTATGCCCTACGCCACTAAGAATCGGCTCGTTGACATAGATGTCGCCGTTTCGAATTTTTATGTTGAAACCACAGTCTGGATTGGTGCAAACCCAGGCCTTGTAGTGTATGGGCGCTCCCTGTCCACCGAAGTCGGACAGGGGAACCAGGTCACCAGTGTTACACTTCAGGCACTTGGGCATCGAGTTGTTCTCCAAGAACCACCTCCCATCCTAGAATCGGCATTGAGTATACACCAAACCTCAGCTTGTTGGCAAGCTACTAGACAACTCAACCGTGGCGATGCAGTCGTAAATGGCGCCCCGCGGCGTCAGCGTGCTGCGCATCAGGCTGACCTCACGAGCCTCCATCGCAGCGGTATCCTCAGGCTCGGTGGCCTCGACCGTCTCCCCGATTCTCTTCCGCTCCTCCGGGGATGCCCGTTCCCTGAGCCGCCCCAGGGTCAGGTGAGGCGCGAAGGGGCGCGATTCCCTGGCGAAACCCAGCGGGACCAGAGCCTGCTCAATGCCTCTCTGCAGTGCAGCCAGCCGCTCCAGGTCCCCGGTCATTGCCACCCACACAACCCGCGGCCGGCCAAGATTGGGGAAGGCGCCCAGGCCGCCGAGTTGAAGCTGAAACGGCGAGATGCCCGTGGAGGCCTGTGAGATAGCCTCCTCTATGGGAGACACCTGGTCGCGGCGGATGTTGCCGAGGAACTTCAGAGTGAGGTGGATGCCCTCAGGGTGCACCCATTTCACGTAGGGGTGCTGGCCTGGTCTCAGCTTCGCCTGCAAAGAGGAAAGACCGGCCCTGATCTCATCGGGCATCTCGATGGCGATGAAAGCTCGAATCTGCTCGCTCATAGGCCAAGAAGCCTCCTTGCATTCCCCCCCAGTATCAGTTCCTCCCGTTCCTCCCCCAATTCCAGGGAGCGGAGCTGCTTGATCACCCTGCTCTGAGGCATCAGCGGATAGTCGGTGCCGAACAGGATCTTGTCGACCCCGGCGATGTCGGCCACATACCTGAATACCTCCGGGCGATAGAGAAACGGTGTCGCCGCGGTGTCGAAGTAGACGTTCTGCAGAGCCTCCGCCACCTCGGGCATCAGGGCATAGAAGGGAAGGCCGCCGCCCCAATGGGCGCAGACGAACCGCACGTCCGGGAAGTGATGGATGAACCGGTAGAGGATGTCGGGGGTGACCTCGCCCTTTCCGGCGTACTCATGCCCCACGGGCTCGGAGGCATGGGTGAGCAGCAGCATTCCGTGGCGGACCGCTGCCTCGGCGATGGGGGCCATGGTCGCCTCGTCCCCCAGGTCGAACCCCTGTGCATCGGGCCTCAGCTCGCCGATGCCCCTCAGGCCTCCCCTGGCGCAGCGCTCCATCTCCTCGACAGCGGCGTCTCCGGCTGCGGGTTGGATGGCGCCGAGGCCGATGAGGCGCGTGGGGTGGCGGGCCACCGCCTCCATCACGTAGTCATTGGTTTCACGGCACAGCTCATGGCTCGTCCAGCCGATGTTGCAGGCGACGGAGACGTCGATGCCTTCTTGGTCCATGCTGGCAACGACTTCATCCGCGGTGGCGAGCTTCGCCTTGGGGTTGGCGTAGAGGTGGTCGAATATCGGGTCGCGTCCCAGGTACTCCTGACGGCGCTCCCTCATCCAGGGAGGGACGATGTGCACGTGGAAATCTATGATCACGCGTTGGATTGTAGGCCCAACCACGCTCTGGGTCAAGCGGGACAGGGGAACGAAAAACGGGGGAATTCGTGTCGGAAGACTCTGGACATGCCGTCGAGACTGCGATATAGTAGGGTAGCGTTCCGAGGTAGAGGGGGTCTGAGTTGCCCGCATCACGGCGAGGTGACAAGAGGGAAGCTTCGGAGAATCCAGCCTCGGCACCGACTCCGGCAGCCGAGGCTGTTTCGTCTGCAAACGTAGCGCACCCTCTTTCTGTAGATGAGATGAAAGAAATGGCGAAGACGCTGCGCCGTCAC
>CAYTKL010000089.1:0-7449 GCA_964438305.1 uncultured Dehalococcoidales bacterium
CTGCGCGACAGGGTGGTGATGCTCTGGAACGCCAACAACACGTTCTCCTTCCATCGCATTGATTGGGGGAGACTCAGCTACACCACGACAATAACTACGGTAAGCCGCTACATGAAGCATGTCATGCGGAGGATGGGGGTTAACCCACTGGTCATTCCCAACGGCATACCGAAGAGCCTGCTTGAGAGGGTTGACCCGAAAGAAGTCAGGGAGATTCGGCAGGCACTGAATAGCGACCTGCTGATGTGCAAGGTGGCGCGGTGGGACCCTGACAAGTGCTGGTATGAAGCTGTGGCTGCGACGGCAAAGCTCAAAGGTAAGGGGTTCAATCCGACGCTGCTGGCCAGGGGCGGTATCGAAGGCCACGGCAGCGAAGTGCTCTCCAGGGCGCGCTCATTGGGGCTCGCGGTGAAGGAGGCAACGACAAGACGTGGTTTGCCACACAGCTACCTGGAGGTGTTGCGGGAGTCGACTCCCGCCGACGTAATCGACATTCGATTCCACATGCCCCAGGAGTTCCTCAGGCTGCTGTATAGGGCGTCAGATTGCGTCCTGGCCAACAGCGGGCACGAGCCTTTCGGCCTGGTCGGCCTGGAAGCCATGGCTGCAGGGGGAATCGTCTTTGCCGGGTGCACCGGTGAGGACTACGCTATCCCCTTTGTGAATGCCTTCGTTCTGGAGACCGCCGATCCCGAGGAGATCGTGGGGTACATCATGTACCTGCGTGAGTATCCCGAAGAAGCGGCAAGAATGCGCAAAGCGGCAAGGCGAACCGCACGCCTGTTCACATGGGAGGCGGCAACACAGAACCTGATAGGCAGGGTGGAGAACCAGGCTCGTATGCAGCGGATTCTGCGTGGCAAGCCGGTCGCCGAAGAGTCCACCTTCGTTGTGCCTCAATTGACCGACATAGCGGTCGCCGCCACCAGGGATATCCCTGCGGACGACTGGAGCATGGGTGACACGGTGCCTCAAGCGGGGGAGCGCGAATTGGTTGCAGTGGCCTGAGAGGCCAGAGAGACTGAAAGGACAGTGGGGGTGAAGTAATGGCACGGATTCTGAAAGAGGACGCGGAGCGGCTGTTGGGCGACGTGCCGCAGGAGAAAGCATTCTGGTGTTGTGACGACCGGATCCTGAGGAACACGAAAGAACTGGGCGAGGCCCTCACCAGCATGAGCGATGAGAGCTTCGCCTATCACTCGAACGCCGAGAGGAGCGATTTCGCCACCTGGGTGAACGACGTGATAGGGGATGCGAAGCTGGCCCGGGACCTGACGAAGTCCTCAAGCAAGGGCCAGGCAGCGAGAAGAGTGGCTGAGAGAGTGGATTTCCTCTCGGCCAAGCTGGCCTGACGGACAGCGCAGCGGCAATTGCGGCAGCCGCGGGTAGCCGCGTCATTTCATTTGCCGCCCTGCGTGAGGCTCAAGGAGGCTGCGAATCGATGAAGATACTGCTGGCCGTGGACGGTTCGGCGTACTCAACGTGGGCGGCGAAGACGTTGGCAACGTTCCAGTTGGCTCCTGAGAGCGAGGTGACCGTTTTCAGCGTGGTGCCGGAGCACACCTTCCTGGGAGGGCTGACACTCGATACGTTGAGCGGCCACGCCGCGGCAAAGAACAGGGAGGAGGCCAAGAAGGCACAGGAACAGAGGGCGAATGAGCTGGTACAGAGCGCAGTCGGTGTCCTCGAAGCAGCCGGCGTCAAAGCGACGGGAACTGTGCGTCGCGGGAAACCGGCCGAGGAAATCATACGAGAGGCGGACAGAACGGGGGCTAACCTGGTTGTGCTCGGCGCGAAGGGGATTGACAACAACGAGCGCTTCACACTGGGGACAGTGGCTCACAAGGTAGTGAAGTACGCCGGGTGCAGCGTGTTGCTTGCGAGGAAGCGGGTGAGTTCGCTCCAACGCGTGCTTCTCGCTACCGACGGCTCCAAGTACTCGGATGCAACGTCGCAGTTCCTTTTCGACTTGGCGCTGCCCGGTGACTGTGATATCCTCGTCGTTACCGTGCTTCAGTCACACAATATCGCCACATGGATGAAAACGCCTACGCTGGACCTTGAGACGACCCAGAGTATCCTGGCGGACCTCCAGAAGGCAGAAGAGGAGGCAGCGGCCGAGCTGGTTGACAAGACCACCAGGGCCTTCAGACAGCAGAAGTATCGGGTTTCGTCGATGGTTCGCAAGGGCGAACCGGCTGATGAGATCCTGGCAGCGGCATCAGTCTTGAATCCAGATCTCATTGTGCTTGGAGCGAAGGGCCTCACAGGGATAGAGAGGTTCCTCCTGGGCGGCGTCGCCCAGAGAGTGGCTCGATACGCCAAGCACTCGGTGCTCGTGGTGAGACAGCGTTAGCGGAGTCCGCCGCGGGCGTGTTCACCAGTCTGCGGAGGAGAATCGTATGCAAAGCAGTACTCGCACGGAGGAGAATCAAACCTACTACGCCGGACAGTGGGCTCAAATGGGGGTCTACCGTTGCCTTGACCCGTGCCCCTACTCGGAACGCATAGCAGTGCTCACTGAGGATGGATTCCTGCCGGACCCCACCCACGGATGGGTGGCCCGATTCAAGCGGATGCGAGGCAGGAAAGCCGAGCGATTGCTTGAGGCCATGCTTTCGCGCGGCGACCGGTACGCCTAGCGGCGGACCTGTACGGACCGAGAAGACCAGACGCAGGCTGCCGCTGCACCTCCACGCCCCGGAGCCCGCCGGGGAAGGCGGAGCCATTCCAATGTGATGCGCGGTGCGATACCAAGCCGACTGATGCCAGAGGAATGAGGTGGCCGAGCGTGAAGAGTCGGGTGACGAAGGCCAGCGAGAAGACCTCCACCAGGAAGTAGGCAGTCGGAGACTAAGATGCGACGCAGCCTCCCCTCTTGCCGGGGAGGCTGCTCTATGCAGGCGACGATGGTGCCGCCCTGCTCTCCGCAAGTGACAGGGGAGGATTGCGCGGGTTGTGGCGCACCGATAGAATGAGTCGGGCAGCCGGTCGCCATGACCGGGCCGCCCCTTTTCGGAGCAGGGCTGCGACTCCTCCGCTTCCCGCGCAAGCAGTCATAGTGGCCAAGAGGGTTCCATTTCCGTGTGCTGAAACAGACGATGAGTATCAGGGGGCTGTTTACTCCCAAACCTACTATCTCCGATGAGGAGGTCGCCAGTGGGCTGCGCTGGCTCACCAGAGAGGGCATTGTCTCCCTGGGGTTCGGCAGCATCACCACAAGCGGATTCCTCGCTGCTTTCGCCCTGATTCTCGGGGCCAACAACCTGCAAATAGGTATCCTCGCTTCACTGCCTTTCCTGGGCCAGGTCCTTCAGGTGCCGACCATCGCTCTTGTGGAGAAGCTCCGAAGGCGGAAGGCCATCGCTGTTACTGTGTGGCTCCTCGCCCAGCTCCTGTGGTTGCCCGTCGCCCTCATTCCTTTCTACCTGAGCGTGCCCAGCGCTGGCGCCATCTCGGCGCTCCTCGTGGTGATCGCCGTTCGGGCCGCACTGAACGGCGTGACCAACGGAGCGTGGAATAGCTGGATCAGAGACCTGGTGCCGCAGCGGATGTTGGGCACCTTCTTCGCCCGACGTTTGATGCTGGCCAACGTGGCGGCCATGGTATTCGGACTGGCGGCAGCCTTGTTTGCCGACTACTGGGTGGGGCACAGCACAGCGGAGACCGCAGCCTATGGCTATGCCTATCCACTGCTCGCCGGTGCCCTGGTGCTGGGGCTGGCCAGCCCGATCTTCATGTCAAGGATGCCCGAGCCATCGATGCAGCGCCCCGTGGGGCCGCAGCCATCGCTGCTGTCAACGATTGCGACCCCCATTCGCGACAGCAACTATCGGCGCCTGGTGCTCTTCCTCTTCCTGTGGGGGCTGGCCCTGAATCTCGCCATCCCGTTCTTCGCTGTCTACATGTTGCAGCGTCTTGGCCTGCCCGTGTCCGCCGTTATCGGCTTCAGCATCCTGAGCCAGGCCTCCAACGTCATCTTCCTGCGCATGTGGGGACCGCTGGCTGACCGCTTCGGCATGAAGGCGATCCTGACCGCCTGTGCCTCCCTGTACCTGCTGGTGATACTCGGCTGGGTCTTCACCTCCATGCCGGAGCGCTACGCGCTGACCATCCCCCTGCTGGTGATACTGCACATATTCGCCGGTGCCGCCGCCGCTGGCGTCAGTGTGACGATCGGCACAATCGGGATGAAGCTGGCTCCTCAAGGGCGAGCCACTGCATACCTGGCGGTGGCCGGACTGGCGACCAATCTTGGCTACGGGCTGGGCCCGCTACTGGGAGGCCGATTCGCCGACTTCTTCAGCGTCCGGCAGCTCAGTCTCAGTTTCACCTGGGTAGACCCCACTCACTCCGTCCAGCTTCCGGCATTGTCGCTCACCGGTTTTGACTTCCTCTTCGGCGTCACTTTTCTGGTTGGAGTCCTCACCCTGTACATCCTGGCGACCGTTCGGGAGGAGGGTGAGGTGAGTCGCGAGGTAGTGCTGGACGCACTCATGGCGCCCATGAGGCACATGGGCCGGCCGATGAGCACCACGCCCGGCCTCAACTTCCTCACCCAGTTCCCCTTCGGTTACCTGAGACGTATGCCCCTGCCCGGCATGGACGTCGCGCTGGGCGTCACCACGCACCAGCTTGCTGAGGCGGTGCGGCTCGCCATAGTGGGAGCCAGCCGGGGGCGCAGGACTACGACTCGAGTGGCCAAAGCCCTGGAGGGGGCAGTGAACGGCGCATGGAGGAGCACTCACCCGGACAGAATGCACAGCACCGAGGTGGCCCAGCACGCGGCCCGCGGCGCAATGCACGCGGCCGGGGAGACAGAGCTGACTGAAGGGCAGCTCGCGCGTCAGGCGGTCAGGGGTGTACTGCGCGGCATGCGGCAACCAGGAGTCGACCCGGCCGACGTGCTCAGAGGCATAGGCTATGGGGTCGTCCAGGGGGCACATGAGACACAGGCTGACGTCAGCGAGGCCGTTGCCGAAGCGCTGGAAGCGGCCGAGCGGGAAGCGGTCCACATAGGCGTTTCCGAAGAGGAAACTGTCGTTCACCTGGCTCAGGGCGCGGTGGAAGCTGGGATTGCGCTCGGTCCCCAGGCGATGGCGGAAGTTGCCGCATCTATGCCTGAAGAGGTGTCCGAGGCTGCCCTGGCTGCGACAGGCGAGGACGAGTCGGCTCGACAGACACCTTCAGGTGGTCCGGAAGAGCCCGGGTAACAGCGTCGATACTGTCATGTCCGTGAAGCAAGCTCGTGGCGGTCGCTTCCAGCCTGGAGGTGTCGCTTCCAGCCGCAGAAAGGCGCAAACGGACCCGACGCCCGGCAGCTCGGCGCGACTCAGTCCATCACTGCTTGCGTCGCCGGCAGGTACATTCGCGCGGTGTACTCCTTGACCATGCGCCGGGCACAGAAACACGGGACTATGGAGCGTATAGCCTCCTTGACCAGTCGGGTCCATCCGTGAGGGACGCCTCTGCGGTCTCTGCCATAGTAGAGTGGCACCACCTGTTCCTCCAGTAGCCGGTACAGCGGCATCGCCTCAGTTGTTGGGTCGGGCTGTGAAGAACGCGGATGCTCACCGACCATCCAGCCGTTACGGCCGTTGTAGCCTTCGTACCACCAGCCGCCCGGGACACTCAGGTGAGGAACGCCGTTGAGCACCGCCTTCATTCCACTGGTACCGCACGCTTCAGACACCGGAACCGGGGTATTCAGCCAGACGTCCACCCCCTGCGTCAGATAGTGGGCCAGGTGCATATCGTAGTCCTCGACGAAGGCGATCCGACCCTGGAACCTGCGGTCCTTGGCAAGTGAATACACCTTCTGAATTAGGTACTTGGCTTCGAAATCGGCCGGGTGCGCCTTGCCAGCGAAGATTATCTGGACTGGATGGAGGGGGTCGGTGACTATGCGCTCCAGTCGATCGACGTCCTCAAAGACAAGCGTCGCCCGCTTGTACGCTGCGAAGCGGCGGGCAAACCCTATTGTCAGCACCTCGACATCGAGCAACGTGCCCATCATTATCAACTGCTCAGCCGTGAGGTCACCGCTGCGCCACGACTTCTGAGCGCGCTCCAGCATTGCGGCAATCAGTTTGCGTTTCAGGCGCCGATGTGCAGCCCAAAGCTCGCTGTCGGGGATGTCAACCACCCGGTCCCATACCTCAGCCTCGTCGTGCCTCTCCAGCCAGCCTTCGCCGAGGTAGTCGTCGTAGAGGCGTCCGAATTCCGGTGCGACCCACGTGGGCACATGAATCCCATTCGTCACATGCCCAATCGGCACATCGTCTTCCGCCGTGTCGGGCCAAAGCCCTGCCCACATGTGGCGCGCCAGCTTCCCATGAAGCTGGCTCACCGCGTTGCGGTGGTCAGCCAGCCTGACACCCAGAGCGCTCATATTGAACCCTTGCTCAGCACGGCCGGCAGATTGCGCCAACTCGAGAAAAGCGTCGCGGTCAATCCCCAGTGACTCGCACCAACCATGGAGGTACTTCTCCACCAGTTCGATGGGAAACACCTCCGTTCCCGCCGGTACCGGTGTGTGGGTGGTGAACACCGTCGAGGCTCTTACCCGTTGCATGGCTTGTGGAAAAGGGACGCCAGCCGCAATGTACTCCCGTATACGCTCGAGCATCATGAAGGCGGTGTGGCCCTCGTTCGCGTGCCACACCAGAGGGCGCACCCCCAGTACGCGCAGCGCGCGCACACCGGCAACGCCCAGGACGATTTCCTGCGCGATTCGCTGCTCTCGGTCCGCACAGTAGAGGCGAGCCGCCAACTGGCGGTCCTCCGCCAGGTTGCCTTCCACATCGGTGTCCAGGAGGTACACCGTGGTCCGGCCGACCCTGACCTCCCACACCGCCACCGATAGCGGTCGCTCGCCAAGCCGTATTCTCACTACAAGCCTGCTCCCCTGGGCAGTGAGCACCGGCCTTATTGGCGTCTCATCGAAACTCAGTTCCTCGTCTGTTTCCACCTGCCAGCCGTCGGTGGCCACACGCTGGTGGAAGTAGCCATTCGGGTACATGAAGACGATGCCTACCATAGGCAGGCCAAGGTCACTGGCCTCCTTGCAGATGTCCCCGGCAAGGATGCCCAAGCCTCCCGCATAGGTCCGAAGGGAGTTATGGATGGCGAATTCCATGGAGAAGTAGGCTACGAGGCCTTTCGGGTTGTCGCGGTGCCCGGACGAGAACCACTTGCTCGAAGTGGTCATCTCCTCATCGAATTCTCGAATCACCGCGTCGTAGAGCCTGAGGAAGGCCGGATCGCTGGAGGCGACGTGCAACCGCTCCGGGGCAACATCCGCTAGCTGCTTCACCGGATTGTGACCGCTGGACCTCCACAACGGATAGTCGAGGGCGCGGAACACATTGCGGGCTCTGGGATTCCAGCTCCACCACAGGTTGTTGGCCAGTTCATCCAGTCGCTCTATGCGACTGGGCAGTGGGGAGC